>CAVOEM010000135.1:0-7554 GCA_963694575.1 Planctomycetes bacterium UBA1146
CCCTCGATATCTCACTCGTGACTCCTGCTAGTTGTGAGGGAGCCGTGGCGATGGTCGATGGTGCCAACGCTTTTGACACCACCGGCTACCCCGGAACCGGCACCGCTCCGACTGGATGCACCAACTTTTACGGTGGCAATGCCGCCGACGGTTGGTACACCTACACTCCTGCGGCGGATGGCTTGGTCGACATCAACACCTGTGATGCAACCAGCCACGACACCGATCTTGCGCTCTACGAGGGTGATTGCAGCGCCCCGATCCTGGTCGCCTGTGACGGTGACAGTGGAGCTACGGGTTGCCAGCAGTATTCCTCTGCCCTGAACGGGTTGATCCTCACCGGAGGAGTCACCTATCTCATCAACATCGGTGGCTGGGGAGGCGGCGATTCGGGTCCAGGTACCTGTAACATCACCTTCACCCCACTTGCTGCAGAAGATTGCAACACCCCGGGTGACGAAGACGGCGACGGAGATGCAGACTGTGCAGATTCCGATTGCGTCACAGCACCGGCTTGTCAGGAAGCAGGAAACTGCACCGACAGCATCGATAACGACGGAGACAGCCTGATCGACTGCGACGATCCCGATTGCGACACCGACCCGTCTTGCGCTGGCTGTCCAGCGGCTCTCTCACAGACACCACAGACGATCCCCGAAACGGGTGGTGCGGTCTGGTGTCCCAACCTCGAGAATTACTGGGCGCGCAGTTACGACTCCACCAGTCTCAACTGCCCCAACGGTATGCGCGTGACCAGCATCTCCTTCGGAATCCAGACCGCTACAGCGGCGGATCCTGCTGCGGGTCAGTCGATTGATCTTGAGATTTACCTCGACTCCAGTGGTGGTGTTGCGAACTTCGCAGACTGCACCCTGCTGAGCAGTGAGAGTTTCACCGTGATGGATGCCATGGCGGGTACCTACCAGACCCACACCCTGGCGACACCGGTGGCACTGGAAGGCTGCCAGACCGTGGTCGTGGCGATTCACTACGCAGGAGGTGCGGATGCGTTCCAACCAGGTGTCGCTGTCGCTGAGACCGCTGACTGCTATCTGGCTTCTGCTCCATGCGGATTGCCGGACTTCACTCCGCCTTATGCCATCGGTTTCCCGCAGTCGATGTTCATCATCGATCTTGGAATCGATGACCAGGGCGCCGGTCCATGTCCGGTCGCTGGCGACGAGTGCTCCTCTGCCATCGCCGTGACTGAAGGTGCCAACGCCTTCGACACCACCGGCTTCTCCGATAGCCCCGAAGCGGCTCCGGTCGGTTGCACATCTTCCTTTGGCAACAACGCCAGTGACGGATGGTACAGCTACACCGCCTCCGTCTCCGGTAACGTTGTGATTGATACCTGTGATCCTGCTAGTTTCGACACCGACCTTTCCGCCTACTCCGGCGGGTGTGGTACTTTGAACCTGCTGGCCTGTGACGGCGATGGAAACACTGCGGCCGGATGCCAGGGATTCGACTCGATCATCGACATCGGCACAGTGCTCGCCGGTGAGACGATCCTCATCCGAGTCGGTGGCTGGGGTGCTACGGATCAAGGTCCGGGAACCCTCACCATCACCAGTACTCCTCCGCCTCCGGCGCTGAGTGAAATTCGTATCGACCAACCCGGCGGTGACGTCGATGAGTACTTCGAGTTGGCTGGATTTGCCCAGTCGCTCGATGGACTCAGTTACATCGTCATCGGTGACGGCACCGGTGGCAGTGGAACCATCGAATCGGCCACTGACCTGACCGGTCAAGCGATGGGTGGAAGTGGATTCTGGGTCGCCGGTGAGGCTTCAATGACCCTCGCTACCCCGGACATGGTCACATCTCTGGGTTTCGAGAACAGTGATAACGTCACTCACCTGCTGGTCCGGGACTTCACCGGAGCCACTGGCGATGACCTCGACACCGATGACGACGGCATTCTTGACGTCGAACCGTGGTCCGAGGTGGTCGATAGTGTCGCCCTGCTCGAGAACGCAATTGACCCCGGAACCGGCAACACCAGCGGCGGCGATTTGGTCTACAGTTCCACCACTGTCGGCCCGGATGGAACCTTCGTCCCGGGTCACGTGGAGATCTGTAATGGTAGTTGGGAAATCGCGGACTTCGATCCCGCTGCGGGTAGCGATACTCCGGGTGCCACCAACAGTTGTCTTGCACCGCCTGCCAATGACGAGTGCGACGCAGCCTTCGCTGCAGTGCTCGGGTCCAACTCGGTCTACAACGTCAGTGCCACTGACAGTGCCGATGCTTGGGATGCAACAGCCTGCGCCGGTGGTGACATGGCCGCGGATGTTTGGCATGTCTGGACCGCCACAGCAGACGGAACTTTGACGGTGAGCACCTGTGACACCGCAGGCATCGACACCGACAGCAGCATCAGTACTGGTGCCTGTGGAGCCCTGACCCAGATCGCCTGTAGTGGTGACGCGGGTGACGGTAGTGGTAACGGTGGAGCATGCCAGCCGTGGTACTCCGAGTTCGCGGTTGCCGTGACCTCCGGAACCACCTACTACCTGCGCAATGGTGGCTGGAGCTCAGCCGATCAAGGTCAAACCAACATGGAGTTGACCTTCTCGCCAACAGGAGATGATCCTTGTGATGCCATCGTCGTGACCGATGGAGTCACCGTGGTGGACAACACCCTCGCTTCCGACAGTGGTACCGAAATCGACCTTCTCCAGTGTGACGGCACCTTCATGACGCAAGGTGGTCATGACATGTGGTACAGCTACACGGCGGCTATTGATGGCACGGTCAATGTTCACACCTGTGACATTGATGGTTTCGATACCGACGCTTCGGTCCACCTGGGAGACTGTGCTGCCCTCACGATTGCGGAGCAGATCGCCTGTAACGGTGACTCCACTGGCCTGATCGATTGCCAGAACTACTACTCCGACCTCGAGTTTGCGGCCACTGCCGGTACCGAGTACCTGATTCGTATCGATGGATACAACGGCGCCCAGGGTGTCACCAACATGACCATCACGAATACTCCGGATGCCATCGACCCGACTGCAAACTTCGTGCTCAGCGGCTACTCCGAGTTCAGCATCAACTTCCGTCCGGTGACCTTGACCGACTCCTCCGATAACGGTGGAGATGAAACGGCGACCATCACGGTCGACTGGGGTGACGGTTCACCGACCGAAACTGCTGCCCTCGGCAGTTCGCTTCCGCACGTCTATGCGATCGCTCTGGTCCCCGGTGCGGCGGGCTTCCTGGCAACACCTTCAGTGACTGTCAATAACATTGTCGGTAGCGACACTGCCACCGGTGACACGTTGACGATCCTGCTGATCGGTGACGCCAACAATGACCTCAACTCCGATGCGGCGGATGTGGTCACCGTTCTCACCTACCTCTACGGTGGCGGCAGTTACAACTGCTACCAGGTGGCGGATCTGAACGGCGACGAATACGTCGACCTCGGTGACGTGGTCTATGCTCTTTACTACTTCTTCGTGCCGGGAGCGGCCATTCCAGTACTGCCGTCCAACCCGAACTGCGACCTGTAGTCCAGGGGATCCATACAAGGAACGGTCCTCGCTTGAGGGCCGAACCATGGTGACCCGCGGTACCCGGGAGAGCTCAGGCTCTCCCGGGTACTTTTTTAATTGACGGTCACTGCACTTTTAATCCGGCGAATCGAAGGGCGATCCTCTGGAATCAAGCATCTCTCCCCATGTACATCTCTCCCCATGTACATCGATTTCCACTATAGTTGAGCCGCGGAGTGGTGTCCCACCCCCACCCCACGGACAGGATCATCGAATGACGCGCATCTTCGGGAGAACTCTGACCCGGATCTACATTCCAGGCTTTCTACTACTTCATGCGCTGTGGCTCAGTGGGTGCGGTCCTTCATTGACCATTCCTGCTGCGCTCCCCACCGGAACCGTCGGTGTGCTGGTGAAGGAATTGATCACTCCGCAGATTCAAAAGATCGATTCTGATCCGGGCAATGCAGAGCACCACGGTACCCTTGGCCTGATGTATGAGGCCAATGAGATGTGGGAACCTGCAGCGCGTGCCTTCGAAGCTGCAGTGGCACTCGACCCAGCCAATCCTCTCTGGACCCTGCACCTTCACACGGCCAGAAATTCGGTGGGATTCTCTTCAGGAGAACTGGAACGACTCGAGTCACAATCCTCGCGCTTTTCCGATGAGCCATCTTTTCTGTACGCCCTCGGCCTGGCTCGATTCGATGTCGGGGACCTTGACGGTGCCCGCAGTGCATTCGCCGAATCGTTAGAACTCGCTCCCGGGGTCGCGGCACCTTTGATTGCGCTTTCCGAGTTGGAGTTGATCTCGGGTCATCCACAAAAAGCTCTCGAACTCGCCAGCAAGGCTCTCCAGCAAGCCCCTGGTCAACCTGCCGTGTTCAATGCGAGGGGTCAGGCCTATCGCGCACTCGGTCAGAATGAGCGGGCTGCAAGCGACCTGAAGGCAGGACTCAATGCCAGCAGACTCAGATACCCCGACGAGGGCCGCCTCCGCTTCAGCGGTTATTACGCCGCTCCACAGATGTTGATCAATCATTCGGCAGATCTGATCGGGGCTGGATACGCATCTCGAGCAGAGATCTTGTTGCACAAGGTGCTCGCTGTGAATCCGAGCGACAAGGACGCCCTCAACAATCTGGCCCTGGCTCTACGAGCGATGAACAGAAATCCAGAGGCCAGTGCTCGACTTCAGGCCGCCTTGAAGATCGATTCAGATTACTTCCCCACCCGCATCAATCTTTCCGATCTTCATCTGGCACTCGAAGACCCTGCCAACGCAGAACTCCATGCCACCAAAGCAGTCGAGATCGACTCCGAGAATCCAATCGCCTACAAGTTGCTGGGCATGAGTTTGATTCAGCAGCGAAAGTTTCCTCAAGCGATCGTAGCCTTCGAGAAAAGTCTGAGTTTGAAGCCCGACGATTTCCAGTGCCATGCAGCCGCAGGAGAAGCCGCACTCGCCAGCAGGATCCAGGAAACTGCGGTCAAGCACCTTCGAGCCGCAGCACTTCTGAATCCGAATCACCTTCCCGTTCAGGTCAATCTCATCTTCACGCTGATTCGAGCGGCCCAACTCGATGAAGCGGATCAACTCCTCAAAAAACTGTTCAAGCAAGTCGGGCAACACCCACAACTGATCAAGGCTCATGACGCCCTGCAACAAGCTCGAAGAACTGGCGGAGGAAATCAGTGAGGACTCGTTCTATCCTGTGGATCTCGATGCTGGTTCTAACTGCGGGTTGCACCGACCTGTCCAATCCGGGAAGCCAGCCAGCCACAGCACCCCCGAACTCCCCATGGTTTCGAGTCCTCCCGGCTGAATCGGGTTTCGATTTCGTGCATTCTCTCGGACCATCACGCCGTTACTGGCTTCCCGAAAGTGTCGCCGGTGGAGTCGCCCTGTTTGATTATGACGCCGATGGAGATCTCGACATCTACTGCGTTCAGGCGGGTGGATTACTCACAGGCGACCGCAGCGAAGCACCCACCAATCGACTGTACAGAAATGATGACAATCTTCACTTCACCGACGTGACCGATCAGGCGGGAGTCGGCGACCGCGGATTCGGCATGGGAGCCAGTTGTTGTGATTTCGATCGAGATGGAGATGTCGATCTATTCGTCAGTAATCTCGGTGGCGATGTTCTCTACCTCAATGCCGGTGACGGTACCTTCGAGGATGGAACGGCGATCTCTGGCCTCGGAAACAAAGGTTTCTGTGCATCTGCTGCATTTGGCGATCTCGATGGCGACCAATTTCCTGAACTGTTCGTCAGTCGCTACATCTCGTGGAGCCCAGACAAAGAATTGAAGTGCGGTTCCGGCATTGGAGAGGATTACTGCTCCCCCAACAACTACCAGGCTCCTGCTCACGATCTGCTCTACCGCAACAACCGAGACGGAACATTCACTGACATCTCCTCCGAGTGTGGCATTCAATCGGTCTACGGCAACGGCCTTGGAATCGTTCTCGCAGATCTGGATCAGGATGGACGACGAGATGCCTACATCGCCAACGATGGAACTCCCAATCAACTGTGGCGAAATCTAGGCGATCTGAAATTCGAAGAAGTTGCCGTACTCCTCGGTTGTGCCGTGAACCTCAACGGCTCCGCTGAGGCGGGGATGGGCGTACAGGCCGCAGATGTCGATGAAGACGGCGACCTCGATCTGTTCATGACTCACATCCGCAACGAATCCAACACCTGGTACCGAAATGATTCCGGAGTCTTCTCCGATGTCACGATCCTGACGGGACTCTCTTCGGTGAGTCGCGACATGACAGGATTTGGCATGGGGTATCAAGATTTCGATCATGACGGCATCCTCGATCTGTTCGTAACCAATGGCCGTGTACTTCGCACCCGCGACTCCGATGGAACCAACGACCCCTACGCCGAACTGGATCAATTGTTCCAGGGCGAAGGTGGAGGGCGATTCCACGAAGTGATGCCGAGGGGTGCGGTGGCCAACGCCTTGAAGTACACCGGACGTGGGTGTGCCTTTGGCGACCTCGACAACGATGGAGATCCAGACATCGTCGTCATCAACAATAATGGACCTGCGCAAATACTCATCAATGAATCGACCAAGGCTGGCGGCTCGGTCACATTGACCATCCACGATCGAGATGGCATCGCTGCACTCGGCGCCCAGCTCGAGATTCACTGCGGCGACCGTATACTCCATCGCCACGTCGCGCGTAGTTACTCCTACTGTTCATCCAACGACCCGAGGATCCACGTCGGCCTGGCGACGGCTGCACAGATCGATCAAGTCATCGTGAAATGGCTCGACGGAACCCGCAGTGAGCATGGTCCCTATCCGGCAGATTCATTGGCCTTGATCCGCCAGGCTCGTTAAATCTGAAACACGCATCACTCAGTAGACTCGGCTCCAAAACTGGTGGGCGCCGTGAACCCGACAGCAGGTTCGG
Source organism: Planctomycetes bacterium UBA1146 (assembly GCA_963694575.1). GTDB lineage: Bacteria > Planctomycetota > UBA8108 > UBA1146 > UBA1146 > QNYK01. Next base: position 6,949 of record CAVOEM010000135.1, read on the forward strand.
CGGAAACCGCGGGCCCCACGGTTGTTCCCTTTGCCAGCATCGAAGGAAACGATAAGGCTCAGAGTTCCCGGGCCGTTCCAGGATATGCGAGTTCGAAGTCGAAGTACTCCACCGCTTCGCCTCGGGCCATGCCCTGCTCTATCCGGTTGGCGATGATCATTGTTCCGTCGTCGACGGCAAGGTTGCCCCTGCACTGGCCCCGAATGCAAATGAGCGGATCTGCCAGCGTGGCGATCAGCGTGGCTCCAGGATCAGCCAACCAAGATCGACATCGAGATCGATGCGAAATCGGCCAAGAAAGTCCAGCCCCAGTAAGCCGGTGTCAGGCTGCCCGGGGAGATCGAGCACCGTTGCTTGCATCCCATCGACCAGCGCCCCGGAGAGATCGACCCGCGGTAGCGAGACCACAGGGGCCTCGAACTCATCGCTGGCGGTTCGCACCCTGCGCCTGGGGGTATTCTGATCGACGACGATTCCCAGTGCAGCGAGAACGGAGGATGGAATCGAGGTGGCGGAAGCACCGGTGTCGATGATGAAGGCCACTGGAATCCCACCGACCAGGGCGGTCGCCTCGATCACAGGTGAGCCAGGGGGGAATTCGACCAG
>CAVOEM010000136.1:0-7551 GCA_963694575.1 Planctomycetes bacterium UBA1146
GATCATGCGAGTGTGGAGAAGGTACGGATCGCGGCGATCTTTCCACGATTCGATCAACGCTTCGACCGTCTCCTTGACCTTGCCATCGTGGACCTTCTGACCGTTGTGGGTCACGGTGATGCGGCTTTTTTCCTTGAGTCGGTCGTTGTCGACGAAGATGGTGAAACCGTCGACATTTTCGCTCTCGATGTCGATGTTGTTCTTCCTGTCGATCTTGCCGCGGATGGTGGCGGGTTGCTTCTGGTCGGCTCGCGCATCGATGCGCAGCCAGTGCTGGCGCGGATGATCATCGCTGATGATGGTGTGGATCACCTCGGGAGGATGCAGGATTCGTTTTCTGGGTTTGAGCCACTTCGTGACCCGCTGCATCATCGGACCGTTTTCATCGAAGTTGAGATAGTGGCCGGAACCATCGAGTTCGTCGTAGGTGTGGTCGTACTTCCTCGACTTCAACTCCTCGGCCAGCATCTGTGAGAAGCGTACCGGCACGATGTTGTCGGTATTGCCGTGCACGTTGTAGGAGGGAAGCCACTTGAGGTTGTCGATGAGAGGCGAGTACTTGTCGCTCAGGGTGTCGGTGCCATAGTCTTCCATATGCAGTCCGCCGGCGAAGGGAATGATGGCGCTGAAGCGATCGGGAAAGCGCATACCGATGTTCCAGCTGCCCCAGCCCCCCATCGACATCCCCGAAAGGACCACACGGTTGTGGTCGATGGGGAATCGTTCGGCGAGCTGGTCGACGATGGCCATCACCAGCCCATCGGAGCGGTAGGTCCACCAGTGTTGGGTCGGGGCCCCGAGGATCTGCGGCGGCAGATCGGGGTTACTCTTGCCTGACAGCGGCTTCTTCGCATCGGGTCCGACGATGATGTAGCCATTTCGCTGGGCGAACTTGCTGTAGGCCACGGTCAGCAACTGCCGTGCATTTCCGCCGTAGCCATGAAGCATGATGAGGAGGCCGTATTTTTTCGGCCTGCTATCGGGGACGTGGATCCACAGATCCGATGGGCGACCATCCTCGCCGGTGATCTTTTCCTTGCGGGTGCCCGGCTCGGGGCGCTCGATGCGAATCCCCTTGGTGATCGCTCTGAAGATCTTCGCTGGAGTCGTGCCGGCGAGCTTTTCCCGGTCGGCGCGATCGAGCGCCTCGATCAGTAGATGGGTGTCGGCGGTCGTGCTGACGCTCGACCGGATGGACCCGTTCTTTTCGAGACCCAGCGACGCGGTGAGGGGCGCCAGGATCAGCAGTACCAGCGTCAGCAGCGACAGGTTCGCCCTCCCAAGCCAGCTGGGGAGAGTGTATCTGGGTCGTTGGGTCCGGTTCATCAGGCCTCCTTTTACTGTCGGATACGATAAACCCGTGACATAACCGGTGCAGTAGTGGTTTTACACTCGTTGCGATCCTCCAGCATCGTCGCAACAATGGATACTGGCTCAGATTCCACTGATGCCTGGAAACAGGACTGATGGCGACGCGTACGATCTTACTCACCCATCTCTTTGCGGGCCTCTCGGGGTTGTTGCTGGGGCTGTACCTCGGCACCGGAAATCCAGACCCGGACGTCGGGAATCCTCCCATCGAGGAGGCGTGGAATCAGGTGGAAGAGTTGAAGGCGAGAGTGCTCTCCTTTGAGGAGATCAAGCAGCGGCTCGACGGGCGGATTGCACTGCTGTTGGCGCAGAAACAGGTGGTTCCCCAACCGGTTCCACCGGTGGAACCGACCGCGCCGCTGGATCCACCGCTGGAGCGTCCATCGGCCGATCGGCTCGGCCCAACTCTGGCCTTCGATGATGGGGTATATCTCGCCAATTATCGGGCGATGGCCTCTGGAGTACTCGATCTGATCACCCAGGGTGAGTTTGATGCCGCCACCGAGACCATCGAATACCTCGAGGAATTTCTCCAGCTGATGAGGTCGGGGGGGCCGGGCCAGGAACTGGGTCCGCTATATCAGGAGGCGATCGAGAACCACTGGGCACCTCAGTTGTTCGCCACTCTCATCGCTCATCCGGATCCGATGCTCCAGTACGCCCTGACGTTGCGAGAGAAGGAGCGGTCAGGGGAGAATATTGGCTCGATGGTGCAACTATTGACCGAAGCGGAGGTCTGTTCGATGGCTCTATTGGGTGGCGGTGAAGTCTCATCCGAGACTCTTTCCCGCTGGCTCGACGAGCTGGAGCATTGCTCGAGGAGCCGTGGATTGAGGGATTCCGAGATCGCCGCATTGAGCTATATGGGGTCTCCACGGGCGGTAGATATTTTGGAATTGGACTGGACTCGGGACTCGGATGCGGTGGAGATCATCTCTTCTCTGGTCCAGATCAACACTCCTGAATCTCGTAACTTGTTGCAGGACCTTCTGTTAGAGATTAAAGATGAGAAGCTGGCCGTGGCCCTGGAAGTGTGGCTCCAGCGCAATTGAATTCTGACTTCCTCTTGCGAAATGAGCCCCGGGTGGTCACAATCGGCGTTGGTCAGGGACTTGATGTCACGGCAAGTGCCGAGACGAGGTTGTTTCCCCGGCCACAGGAGGTTCCCCACTGGGAGTCCCTGAATACTCGACGATCAAGGGCGTGGCTAGATTTTGACCTGTACGATCCACATTTGCGCGCTCCATCAGGTTCGCCGGGATTTTCCATCGATGTTCAATGTTTTTACCGTCCACTCCACGGATGACACTGTGTCATTTTGTGGTCAGGGGCGTTTTGTGTTCCGTCCGGCATAAGCCGGCTTTTGAGTCCGTAGAGCAGCCATATGCTCCCCGGTTGCTTTCCTCGATTTCGGTCGGGGCTGCGGGAGAGATGAGGGAGAAAATGGGTAATAGAATTTTTGTCGGGGGTCTTCCCTGGGCAGTTGGCGATAACGAGCTTCGTACTCACTTCGAGTCCTGTGGCGACATCACCGATGCGGTGGTCGTGATGGACCGCGAGTCGGGTCGTAGCAAGGGCTTTGGTTTCGTCACCTTCGAAAGTGATGATTCCGCACAGAGTGCCATCGAGTCTCTCGATGGTAGCGAGATGGATGGCCGTAGCGTCCGCGTCAGTGAGGCCAAGCCTCGCCCCGAGCGCGGTGCCGGTGGTCCGCCTCGTAGCAGTTACTAAGGTTACTGCGAGGTAGACTGAACGTCTGCAATTCAAATCAGGCCGTCGGGGGAAACCTCGGCGGCCTGTTTTCTTGATACCTCCACTCTCTGGATACGGCCACTTTCTGGCGATCTACCCCCCTTCTTCTCCTGCCAGCCTGCTCCTATCTGGGTCCGCTCCTTCAGGCTACGATCTTGCTGGTATCCATGGCTTGGAGGATAGATGAACAAGAGAGCCGACGATTCGCCTGAAGGAGTCTCCCGACGGCATTTTCTCAAGGGTGCAGGAGCGGCGGCAGCGGTGGTGACGGTGGCCAAGATCCCGTCGATTACCGAGGCGAGCCCAGAGGTCAACGACGACCCGGTGATCATCGGACCAGGGTCGATTCCGATTCGATTAAAGATCAACGGAGAGAGCCGTGAGGTCGAGGCGCCTCCGAGCACGACCCTGCTCGACTTGCTACGCGACCATCATGCAATGACCGGAACCAAGAGGGTCTGTGATCGGGGTTCTTGCGGGGCATGTACCGTGTTGCTGGATGGGCGCACCGTCGACAGTTGTAGCATGCTGGCCATCGATGCGGTGGGGCGTGAGATCACCACCGTCGAAGGAATCGGGACGGTGGAGAACTTGACCGACTTGCAGAAGGCATTTGTCGAAAAGGACGCCCTGCAGTGCGGTTTCTGTACCCCGGGAATGGTCGTCTCTTGCACCGCGCTGTTGAATCAAAACCCCACTCCTGACCGGGATCAGATCCGTCAGGGAATCTCCGGCAACATCTGTCGATGTGGGACCTATCAGAACATCATCGAGGCGGTCGAGCACGCTTCCCGGAAGGGAGGAAAGTGATGGCAGATGAGATCACCATCCAGGTTGGTTTCGGTGACCAGTTCCGCCCGCTGACGGTGCGACTGCAGGATGGGGATATCGCTCCCTGGCAACCGGATCAGCCGCTCGACGTGGTGGGCCAGCGCAAGCCCCGTCTCGATGCCGTGGCCAAGGTCACCGGTACGGCGAAGTTTTCCCAGGACCAGCGTCCAGACGGCCTGATTCATGGCCGGATCCTCCGGAGCCCCCACGGTAATGCCGAGATCCGTTCGGTCGATCTGACTGCCGCCAGGGCGATGCCGGGAGTTCGATCAGCCTTGACCGTGCCTGACACTTTCGAGGATTCCACTGCTCGCTTCGCCGGTGCCGAGGTGGCGGCCATCGCCGCCGACACGGAACAGCAGGCAGACGCGGCGATGCGAGCGATTGTCGTCGATTACCAGGTGAAGGAGCACTGCGTCACCATCGATGCCTCGATGGCCGAGGGAGCTCCCCAGGTGGGTCGAGGCGAGCAGAAGAATGTTCAGCGAGTGAGCCCTCGTACCCGTGGTCGTCGCCGTGGCCAGAATTCCAACCCGGACGCCGATCGCCAGGTGGTGGAACAGATGGCCAGAAGAGAAAAGGAAGTCGATGCCATCCTCGCCCGATCAGATTCGGTGGTCGAGGGCTCCTTTCGAACCCAGGTCCAGACGCACGCACCGCTGGAGACTCACGGGGCGGTCTGCAGCTGGGAAGATGGAAAGCTGGTGTGCTGGGCATCGACCCAGGCGACCTTTGGATTCCGTGGCGAGTTGACCAGCGACTGGGGCCAGGTCAAGGCGAGTGAGTGTCGAGTTCTTTCAGAGTACGTCGGGGGAGGATTTGGTTCCAAGTTCTCGGCGGGTCGAGAGGGAGTCATCGGAGCCTTGCTGGCCAAGGAAGCAGGAGTTCCCGTCAAGATGATGCTGGATCGTTCGGGTGAGCAGACCAGCGCAGGAAATCGTCCCGACTCGCTGCAGAAGATGCGCATGGGAGTGAACAAGGACGGCATCATCCAGGGGCTGCAGATTCGCAGCTGGGGAACCCCAGGCAGTGGCACTGGTGGAGCCGGAGCCCACAACGATGGGATCTACCAGTTGGGGGAGATCGACAAGGTCGAATACGGGGTGCGTACCAACTGTGGAGGGGCCAGGGCTCATCGTGCTCCGGGCTGGCCGCAGGGTTCGGTCGCCCTCGAGCAGATGATGGACATGGCGGCACATTCCATCGATGGGGTCGACCCCATCGAGTTTCGCAAGAGGAATGATGACCACCCGATCCGAGCCAAGGAATACGACATTGCTCGGGAGCGGATCGGCTGGGACCGACCGCGAGTTCGCGGTGGGTCGGCCACCATCTGTAGTGGAGTGGGGATCGCCAGCAATCTGTGGTTCTCCGCCGGCGGCGGTGGCGCCAGCGCTCTGGTTCGCATCGCCAAGGACGGGGCGGTGGAGATCAGAAATGGTGCCCAGGATATCGGCACCGGCACACGAACAGTGATGGCGATGGTGGCTGCCGAGGAACTGGGTATTCCACTGGAAATGGTCTCGACACGGATCGGTGATACCAATGATCCGCAGGGCCCGATGAGTGGTGGGTCCACCACCATCGGAACCTTGACCCCAGCTGCGAGACTCGCCGCTCATTACGCCAAGAAAGAGTTGTTGGCGGTGGTGGCGGAAAGAAAGGGCTGGGATCCAGCAGATCTGGATATTCGCAAGGCGCGAGTGATTCGAAATGATGGCAGCGACGCGGGTCTCTCCTTCAAGGGGGCTTGTTCCTTGATGGATGATGACGCCATCGAGGTGTTGAAGGCGCGTCCAAGGCGAAACTACGCCGGGTTCTCCGATACCAATGCCGGGGTTCAGGCAGCAGAGGTCGAAGTCGACATGGAGACCGGTGTGGTACGGGTCAAGAAGGTGGTTGCCGTGGCAGATGCTGGCAAGTTGATCAACCCGATGACTGCAGAGAGTCAGGTGCGAGGTGGAGTCATCCAGGGGGTCTCTTTCGCCCTGCATGAACGGCGAATCATGGACCGCCACAAGGGACGGATGCTCAACGACGATCTGGAGAACTACAAGATCCTCGGATCCGTCGATTGTCCAGAAATCGACGTGGTGCTGGTAGATGTCTACAACGGAAAATCGAACACCCAAGTGATGGGTCTCGGGGAACCACCCATCGTGGCGACCGCTGCTGCGGTGGCCAATGCGGTCGCCGATGCGATCGGGGTGCGTGTGTTCGAGGTTCCCATCACACCTCGACGAGTGCTGGAAGCGATGGCGAGCAATGAGAAACCCGAGGCTCAACCGAAGAAGAAGGGGGCACGGCTATGAAACCATTCAAGGTCGCTCTACCCAGCAGTATCGAGCAAGCCAGTTCACTGCAGAAGAGTCCTGATACTCCTTTCATCGCAGGGGGCACCGACTTGTTGGCGCGGATCAAAGAGTATATCGCCACTCCGGAGATGGTGGTGGACCTGAAGCGGATCGGAGGTCTCAAAGAGATCACATCGACGGACCACGGGGTGCGGATTGGCGCGCTGGTCACGATGGATGACGTGGCCACGAACCTGCAGATCAAAGAGGGTTTTCCGGCGCTAGCCGAGACGATCGGCAACGCTGCAACGCCTCAGATCAGAAACATGGCGACCATCGGTGGCAACATCTGTCAGAAACCGCGTTGCTGGTATCTGCGCCATGAGGGTTACACCTGTGCCAAGAATGGCGGCAGTGGTTGCTGGGCGCGAGAGGGCGAGAACGAGTTTCATGCGATCTTCGGCAATCAGGTCTGCGCGATGACTCAGCCTTCCAACGTGGCCCCAGTGCTGGTGGCCTATGGAGGCTCGGTCGAGATCCAGTCAAGTGCTGGATCTCTCGAGAAGCGAGAGGTGCCAGCGGATGAGTTCTTCTTGACTCCCGAGCAGGACCCCACCAGAGAGGTGGCACTGAAGCCGGGAGAGATCGTTACTGCCGTGTTGTTGCCGGCGAAGAATCGCACCGAGAAATGGAGTTATACCGAAGCCCGTGAGAAACAGAGTTTCGACTGGGCACAAGCCAGTGTCACGGTGCTCTATCAGCGTGGCGGACGTCGTGGAGATCACCGTGTGGTCCTCGGCGCGGTATCTCCGGCACCATTGAGAAGGACAGATCTGGAGCAAATCATCGCTGCAGGAAAGCTTGATGCCGACTGTATTCAGGCGTTGCAGAAGAAGATCGGAGAAGGAGCCAATCCCCTCTCGCAAAATGGCTACAAGGTTCCGATGCTTCGAGGGTTGATGGCCAAGGCGATTCGTAAGCTCAGCGGTGAGAAGAAGGAGGGTTAGCATGGCGATGCAGAAACCAGAATTGCTTCCCGAAGATGTGTGCCCATGTCTTCGTACCAAAACGATGGTGCTCAACACGGAATATCGTCGCAGTGCCTTCGAGGATTCCTTCACCGCAGATACTGCGTTTTTTCACTGTCTTCGGACAATGGCCTATCATGGTCCCGATGGAGATGATGTGTGTCCACAGGAGTGTCGACCGGGGCGAAAGTGCTACCCGAAAGCCGAGGATTTGACCTGAGCGAGGATGGGTGAGAATTGGTTCGAAAGCCGGCGGTTCGAGGCAATTGAAGCCT
>CAVOEM010000137.1:0-7522 GCA_963694575.1 Planctomycetes bacterium UBA1146
AGTCAGCCCCCTCCCCTTTGAATAACAGGAGGCACTCTCTTTGGGTGTGAGAATACACACACTGGCGAAGGAACTCGGGCTCCAGAGCAAAGACATCATGGAAATGCTCGCGGCCCGCGGCATCCCGGTGAAGAATCACATGTCTTCCGTCGATGACGGAATGGCTGCGCATTTACGCATCATCGCCGTTCCCGACGATGATCCCGAAGAACCCGAGGAAGTCTCTGAGCCGGAAGCGGCTCACGAGTCCGACACATCGGGTCAAGTTGTGACTGCGGAGGAAGAGGCGGAAGCCGAGCCCGCTGTAGTGAAAAAAGCCGTGGTCGAAGAAACCGTGGTCGAAGAAACCGTGGTCGAAGAAACCGTGGTCCAAGAAACCGTGGTCGAACAAGCCGTGGTCGAACCGGCGAAAGCCCCCCCCCCCGATCCGGTCGAAGCCGCGGCCCCCGAGGTCGTGGAATCCCCGGTCGAAGAAGCACAAACCACCTCTGAAGCCAAAGTGACCGAAGTTGTCGCCGATGCTCCAGAACTGGTCGAGGCTGCGACCGAAACAGCGGATACAGAAAAGATGGTCGATGCCTCCGAGCCGGAGGGCGACTCCGTTGCAGCGGTGGAATCCGCAGAAATAGTGCTCGACAAAGTTGCCCCGGCCTCCACTACCAAGAAACTCAGTGTCGAGGATCTCGCAAGGATCTCACCGAAGCGCCAGAAAGCTGCGAATATCGTCATGGCTCCCGGCTTTGGTGGAACGCCCAAGACTCCGGCCACGCCTGTAGTCCCGGTTGCTCAGCCGCTCCCGTCCGGAGCATCATCCCCGATGCGAAAGCCTCGAGGACGTCCACTGATCATCCGATCGAAGGCCCCGACTCGCCCCCCCCCTCCGCCTCGTGCTCCACGGAGAGCTCCCGGCGGTCCAGGTGGTGGTCCAGGTGGTCGTCCTGGTGGTCGTCCTGGTGGTCCCGGTGGTCCAGGTGGTCGTCCTGGTGGCGGCCGTCCTCCCGGACGCGGCCCCGGTGGAGCGAGCAGCGGCCCTCCACAAGGAGGCAAGAAAGTAATGGTGTTCCCTGGTGCCGATACCACCGGTGGACCGCCCAGAAGATCCGGACCTCCCGGTAGAGGAGGACCAGCCGGTAAAGGAAGAGGACGCCAGGGAGGTCGACCACGACGCCAGGAGTCTGATTTCACCCGACGCCGTCTCCAGCAGGAGATCCTTCCGGAAGACTTACCAGATCAGATCACCCTCGAAGAACCCGCCAGCATCAAGGACCTCTCGTTGGCGCTGGGAATCAAGCAAACCGCACTTCTCAAGAAATTGATGAATCACGGGATGCTGGCGAATGTCAACTCTCCCCTCACCGAGGAGATCACCGATGTTCTTTCGGTTGAGATCAGTTGCGAGATTCTGCTGGTCGAGCCGAAGGCGATGCATTCATCTCTCGATGAACTCGATCAGGTCGAGGACTCGGAAGAAGATCTGATCCTTCGAGCTCCGGTGGTGACCCTGATGGGTCACGTCGACCACGGAAAAACCACTCTCCTCGACAAGATCCGAGAGAGTTCCATCACCAAATCCGAATCGGGTGGCATTACCCAGCACATGAGTGCCTACCGCGTCGACAAGGGTAACGCCCACGTCGTCTTAATCGACACTCCCGGTCATAGAGCGTTCACCAGTATGCGAGCTCGTGGTGCCAACGTCACCGACGTGGTCGTTCTGGTCGTGGCAGCCGATGATGGCCCGATGCCGCAAACCGAAGAAGCGATTCAACACGCCAAAGCCGCTGGCGTCCCCATCGTCGTGGCGATCAACAAGATCGATCGCGAGGGAGCCAGCACCGACAAGGTCAAGGCTCAACTGGCGGAGTTGGGACTGAACCCTGTCGAATGGGGTGGCACGACCGAGATGATCCCGGTTTCCGCTCTGACCGGAGAAGGGGTAGATCAGTTGCTCGAGCAACTATCCCTCGAGTCCGAAATCCTCGAACTGAAGGCGAACCCTGAAAAGAACGCCATCGGTACGGTTCTCGATTCCCGAGCGTCTACCGGACAGGGCAATGTCATCACTGCCTTGATCCAGGATGGAACCTTGCGACCCGGTGACTCGGTGGTCTGCGGACCGGCCCACGGCAAGATTCGGACCCTGAGGAGCACTTCCGGAGTAAACCTGAAGAGTGCCCCACCCGCCACTCCGGTGGAGATCACTGGACTCAATGACCTTCCCGAGGCTGGAGATCGACTGTACGCCCTCGAAGATGCGGCAAAGGCCAGACAGATCGCGGAGGAGCGCCAGGAAGCGAAAGCGAAAGCGGACCGAGCAGAACGGCAAAAGGTCACCCTCGAGGGGCTATTCGACAAGATCGACGAAGCCAAGACTCGCGAGATCAAGGTCGTGCTCAAGACCGATGTGAAGGGCACACTCGAGGTTCTCAAGGGTGAATTGGCAGCGATGCGTACCAGTGAGGTGGCTGTCAGAGTGATTCGCTCCGGTGTCGGTGAGATTTCTGAATCCGATATCCTTCTGGCGGACGCTTCGAAAGCGATCGTGATCGGATTTCACGTTTCCGCCGCCGACCGAGCACGATCCGAGGCTGATTCCAAGGGAGTCGAGATCCGCACCTACTCGGTGATTTACGAGATCCTCGATGACATGCGTAAGGCTCTCGAAGGGTTGCTCGCCCCCGACGTTTCCGAAGAGGTGCAGGGGAAAGTCGAGATCCAGGCCATCTTCAAGTCGACCAAACTGGGCAACATCGCCGGTTGTATTGGCCGTCAGGGGATCGTCACTCGTGATGACAAGATCCGCTTGCTCCGTGACGGCGAGGTGCTCCACGAGGGTCGACTCGCCTCCCTTCGCAGGGATAAAGATGATGCCAAGGAAGTCCGCGAAGGTTTCGAGTGCGGGATCGTGATCCAGGGATTCAAAGACATCCAGGTGGGCGACTTCATCGAGAGTATCAAGGTCATCCAGACCACTCGAACTCTAGAAGAATCAGAAGCACGTTCGGAGTAACGATGAAGTCGATCCGTCGTGCTCGCATCGCCAGTCAATTGAGAGAGGAAATCTCTCGTATCATTCAGTTTGACCTGAAGGATCCCAGAATCGGGTTCCTGTCGGTTCTTTCGGTGGAGCCGACCGTCGACCTGAAGGAGTGCAAGGTATACGTCTCCATCATGGGGAAAGAGACTCAGCAACGAACCTCGATGCGAGGTCTCGAAGCCGCTCGAGGCAAGATTCAATCGCTTCTCACCACACAGATCCGCCTGCGCGAAACTCCGATCCTTCGGTTCATCCTCGATGAGAGCCACCAGAAAAGCCAAGCGATCGAAGATGTGATCAAAGCGGCTCGGGATGAAGATGAGAAAGCAGCCCTCGAGCGTGAGGAGCGTTCCAGTCCCGATCAGGATGTCGGTGAGGAACAGGGTTAGTTGTCGGTTCCTACGTCCGGTTCGACCACTACCAGCCGATCTCGACCCTCTCGCTTGGCCCGATACAGCGCGGTGTCGGCCTCAGCGAGAAGATCCTCACCGGACAGTCCATCTCGCAGGACAGTAACTCCCACCGAAAGAGATAGATCCGAGACTTCTCGCGCCCGTCCACCGAGGAATTGGATCTGTCGAAACTGCGCCAGTAATTCCCGCCCCTTGCACTCGATGTCCGCGAGACCGGTTCCTGGCATCAAGATCACGAATTCATCACCACCGTATCGGCAAACATGATCACTTTCCCGGAAGAAGCCCTTCAGCATTACAGATATTTCCTGCAGTAATTCATCCCCCACCAGATGACCCAGTTGATCGTTGATACCCTTGAACCCATCCAGGTCAGCGAACAACAGACCGAGATCCTCGTCATCACGTCGAGCTCTGATCACTTCTTTTTCCAGTTGCGAGACCAGAGCAAGGCGGTTGGAAATGCCGGTCAATGGATCGAGAAGTGCCTGTTTTTCAAGCTGGTCATGAAGTCTCAAGTTTTGCAGGGTGAGCGCGAGGATTTCTCCGATCGTCTGCAGTACCTCTTCATGCCAATCCTTGAGAAGAGGTGCCTCCTCCAGCAGTTTCACTTCCCTGGGATCGATGGTGAGTTCGAGCAATCCGCAGGGTGGTTCGTTTCCGACCGCCAGCGGGAGTCTCCGGTATCCAGGATCCGATTCATCCGCAAGGTGATCGTGGCTGCTCAATGAAGGATGACTGCACCAACTGATCTCTTCCGCTGCTCCTTGATAACTCCACAATCTCACATCTCTGTAGCCCAGACCATCCGAGCAGAGCAGGGTGCCCGCTCTGCAGAAGAAATCGACCTCGTCCCGAACCCCGATCAGCAGGGTCGAGAGCCTGGGGGCAGTTCTGATTTTTTCGGTTAACTGAAAAATACGTAGGGAAGTTCGAACAGCATCGCATGCGCGACGACGTTGCTCTTCCATTTCCCGTTCCAGGCCAACGCCGCTCTCATCGAGGATGCGCAATCGATAGACCCAGCGTGCTTCTCCACGGGGACTGACGCGTCGCCCACCCACCACTGCCACCGGTCGCCAACCATGACCGTGACGAATGCGTAACAAGATCGCAGCGGGTTCTGACTCTCCATCGCCTCCCAGTGAGAGAAGTCGATGCTGATCCTGTTCATGAAACCAGCCACTCAGTTCAACATCTCGTAGATCCTCAGCCTCCTGACAGCCGATCAGGTCGAGAAATGCCCGATTGATGGCAATCACCTTCCGATGAGGCCCACGAGCCACGATCAGGGGGTCCGGAAAGAGATCGAGGAGCAAGCGAGACTCCCCTGGATCAGGGGGCAGGGGCCACTCACCGGGCCTTTTCGAGAGTAATGAACGCGACATCCAGTCCCACCTCCAGGTATCTTGCAGGTACCTAGATGACCCGCAGGAAAGAATATCACGGAGTCGACGATTCGGCCCACCCGGTGGCGTGTCCAGCCCGTCTCTGATACCGTTCCACACTGCTCTGAAGTGACCAAATGGAGGAAAAAGCCTTGCTCGAAGTACTGCAGGAAGCGGTTCAAATCCTCGAAAATGGTGGGCGTGCGGCACTGGCGACCATCGTTTCCACCACCGGATCCACCCCGGGAAAAAACGGGGCCAAGATGCTGGTGCGCGAAGATGGGACCACCGTCGGCACCGTCGGTGGCGGCTGTACCGAGGCCGATATCTGGAGGCTGGCGATGGAAGTGATCGCCACCGGGATTCCGAAGAGGGATTCCTTTCGCCTGACCGCCGCCACGGTGGCGGAGACTGGGCTGCTCTGCGGAGGAGAATTTGAAGTGTATGTCGAACCGATCGGAACTCCAGCGGTGCTCATCCTGGGAGCCGGCCACATCGCCTCGGCGCTGTGCGATGTACTCTCAAACCTGCAATGGCGTGTCACAATCATCGATGATCGAGCCGATTTTGCCGATGCTGCGAGATTTCCTGCGGCCAAGGAAGTCCTTTGCCGCCCATTCGAAGAATGCCTCGATGGGCTCTTGGTGACCGGTAATAGTTGTATCGTGATCGCTACCCGGGGCCATGTGCATGATGAATTATCACTCGATCGAGCCTTGCAAACCACGGCCGGATACATCGGGTTGATCGGAAGTCGGGGCAAGATCGGGGCCATCCTCAAGAATCTCCGAAAAGCCGGTGCCGATGCCTCCATTGCGGAGAGGGTTCGGGCACCGATCGGTCTTCCGATCGGATCACGCACTCCCGAGGAGATCGCCATCTCGATCGCAGCGGAGTTGATCTCTTTCCACCGCATTCCCAGCGGCAAAACTCCAAGAACTCCAGACCACCCCCCCCAGGCAGATCCACTGGTGACCAAAAGCTCGGATTGAAGAGTGACGCTCGTTGCCCCCCTGTCCCCTCCCCGATAGAATCCCCCATCGGTGAGATCGCTTCCCCGGTCTCCCCAAACGAGAGCTGATCCTGGCGACAGAGATCGAACTGTTCCACTCGCTGGAGGATCCCGATCTCCGAAGGACCCTGACCCGAACCTGGAACCCGAACCTGGAACCCGAACCTGGAACCTGAACCTAGAACCTGAACCTGGAACCCGTCCTGGAAGGACACCCGATGTCGGCAAAAACTGCCCCGACCAGTGATCCCACTTCTGATGGTAAGAAGCCCTCTCCCGATGGAAAACTCACGCTCGAACAGATCACACAGCAGGCCTACAAATCCCATTCGACTCTGAAGCAGATCAAGGATCTGGATGTCCTGGAAACGATGATTCTCGGCTCGTTGGCTTCCTCGATGTCCCTCGTCCATCTGCTCAAGGCCTGGGAAGTCTTCAAGACTGAATTCGTCGACTGGAATGAGATTCGAATCTCTTCCGCAAGTGAGGTCTCCGAAGTCATCTCGAAGGCGAACGACCCCTTACAATTGGCGATGCAACTCAAAGAGATGATGCAGGTGATCTTCGAGCGTCGCCACATGCTCAACCTGGAATTCATTCATGAGAATTCCATCGTGGAGGTCAAGGAGTTCTTCAAGCGATCACCGGATCTCCCCGATCTCGCGCGCCAGTTGGTGCTCAGTTACGTCAAGGGCCAACCCACTGTGCCGCTCGAAACATGGGCCCAGGGAGGCCTGATTCGAGCGGGTCTACTGACCTCGTCCATCTCCTCGGCTCAACGCCAGCGCAAGTTGTTCGCAGAGCTCAATGAGATTCCACTCCTTCACGCCGTTCTCGCCCTCCATGATGAAGCGAGAAAACATCCGGATCCTGCAGTCGAGAAAGCCCTGCGCTTGAAGGCGGAGCAAGCCAAAACTGCGGCTCTGAAGGCAGCCAAAGCCGCCAAGATAGAGGCGATCAAGAAGGCCGCGGAGGAGAAGGCGATCGCCAAGGCTGCTAAAGATGAGGCGGTCAGGATAGAACGAGAAAAGGTGGCCAGAAAGAAGGCCGCAGAAAAGGCCGCCAGGGACAAGATCGCCAAGAAAAATGCGGAAAAGGCCGCCAAGGTAAAAGCCGTCAAGGACAAGATCGCCAAGGCCAAGGCCGCCAAAGACAAGGCTGCCAAGGACAAGGCCGCCAAAGCCAAGGCCGCCAAGGACAAGGCCGCCAAAGCCAAAGCCGCCAAAGTCAAGGCCGCCAAAGACAAGGCTGCCAAAGCCAAGGCCACCAAAGTCAAGGCCGCCAAAGACAAGGCTGCCAAAGCCAAGGCCGCAAAAGCCAAGGCCGCCAAAGACAAGGCCGCAAAAGCCAAGGCTGCCAAAGACAAGGCTGCCAAAGACAAGGCCGCAAAAGCCAAGGCTGCCAAAGACAAGGCTGCCAAAGACAAGGCTGCCAAAGCCAAGGCTGCCAAGGCCGCAAAAGCCAAGGCGTCCAAGAAGAGCACCAAGAAGACCGCCAAGAAGACCGCCAAGAAGGCCACCAAGAAGACCGCCAAGAAGAGCACCAAGAAGAGCACCAAGAAGAGCACCAAGAAGAGCACCAAGAAGACCGCCAAGAAGACCGCCAAGAAGGCCACCAAGAAGACCACCAAGAAGAGCGCCAAGAAGAGCGCCAAGAAGAGCGCCAAGAAGAA
>CAVOEM010000138.1:0-7499 GCA_963694575.1 Planctomycetes bacterium UBA1146
TCCGTTCCCTTTTCCATTGACCACCCTCACCTTGGCAAAGCGCAGAGAGGTGTCGATTGACAGGGTTCGCTGAAATCTCTTTCCCGGAGTCTGCACCAATTTCCAACTCTGGTGATCGACCGTATCAAAGGAGATTCCATCCGCACTTCCCAACAGTTCCAGTCGAGAAGGAGCATCATGATCGCCTTCCGAAAATTGGCAAGAGACTGTCAGGGTCGCTCGCTCTACTGGCCCCAGGGGGATTACCGGGCACAACGCCACATCGGTGGATTTTCCACCTTCCAGAATCTCTTGCTGTAGTACCGGCCATAATAGGTGGAAGGGTTGTTCCAGTGCCAGTACTTGAACACCAAGATCTTCAAACCAGGGAAAGGCTCCCCGTTCATCATCGTGCTCATACCGTAGCGTGTGATAGAGGAATACAAACGGTGATTGCATGACCGCATGTACTTCAGCATAGGCCGCAGCATTTGGTTCAGCATGACGGGAAGCGATCGGATTCCACGGGTGCTGCGTCCACTTCAATCCGTCTTCACTCCAGGCATAACCGATGCTCTCGGTGCGTGGACCATGGCGCTGACTCGCCCCGTAGAAGATGTGATAACGACCGTTCTGGTAAAGCACCTCCGCCTCGGAGATACCGCCTTCGTTCCATTCACCCAACTCACCCTGCACCATCAATGGATTGCCCGGGTGTAACTGGAAAGGTCCTTCCGGTTTGATTCCCACGGCCAGTGACAGTGGACTGTAATCGGTATGGTATGTGGGACTTCGATGCTGCTCGGCCGGATCGGAAGCCCACGGTTGATGGATGGGATGCGCAGCATAAAGGCGCCACTCATCACCGATTTTGAGTACTCCACCGAGGTAGCCGAAGTCTTCCAGCACTGGGTTTTCTGGATGTTTAACCCAGGGTCCTAACGGATGAGAAGCCGTCGCTAACCCGATCGACCAGTGGGCATCACCGGCTTCACCGCTGTACCACATCAAGTAACGTTCAGCGCTTTCCTTGACCACCATGGCACAGGCCACATGTCCAGAATCCCAGGTTCCAGCAGGTCCTGAATCGACAATCGGTGCCATCCCATGTTTGCGAAAAGGGCCGAGAGGATGGGATGCAGTGGCGACTCCGAGCCGATATCCCTGACCCGCTCCGACAGCGTGATAGTAAAAATAGGTGATGCCGTCATCGAAAAAGGCATCCGAGGCTTCCAGCATTCCATCATCCCAGTTTCCCTCTGGTCCAGGTTTCAGAAGAGGATTGGGGCCTGGGATTTGAACAAAACGTGGGGCTGGATCGCCCTGGCCGATTAACTCGGTACAGGCAAGAAGCGCGACAACGCTAGCCAGACAAGAACACAAAAAAGCACGAAACATTGCCAGTCCCCCGTTCCCCTGGGACTCAGCATAACCGACTCGAAGATCGGTTTCTTCTGGCAAAACAGGCCTTGCCTTGGCACCTGAAACTGCCATCTTTGGATCCGGAGGACCGATGATTCAACACTTTCAAGGGCAAGCCTGGCTTCTTCTGATGGTGGCTACGCTGACCTTGTTCGGCTGTGCCCTTTCGGCAGCCGACGAGCCCACAACAGCCCCCAAAAAGCAATCGCCCGAGATCAAGAAACCACAACGCGTACTGTTCATCGGTAACAGTTTTACCTTCTGGCGCGGCGGTCTCGCCCAGCATCTGAAGCAACTCTCCGATACGATGACTCCCCCCCTCGGCTATGAAACCTCTTCGGTTGTTCGCGGTGGTGCCTCCCTGAAGGTGATGTGGAACAAGACCGATGCGGTGAAGAAAATAACTGAAGGAAACTGGGATGTGGTGGTCCTTCAGGAGGATCTTCCTGAAACGAATGTCGAGTCATTTCGTGAGTATTCACGCAAATTTGTAAAAGCCGTCAGAGAAGCCGGTGCCCGACCGATTCTGTTCATGGCGTGGGAATACGATCGTCTCCCCTGGATCTCCCTGAATGAAATCATCGCTGCTCATCAGGAGATGGCGAGAGAGTTAAAGGTCGAGGTCGCCCCCGTTAGCTGGGCATGGAAGAAGTCTCGTGACGTCAAACCCGAGTTCAACATGTATTCCGGTGACCGCGAACATCCGAGTGTCGCCGGCATGTACTTGTCACTGATCGTGATCGAGGCCACCATCTCGGGTGCTGATCCACGTTCGCGCAATCCAGAGAATCTTCCCATCAAAGGTCTCGAGCAATTCAATCAGCAAGCCACTCAGTTCCTGCGTGAAATCGCCTATCGATCGATCGTCGAATGGAAAAGGTCACTCAAATCAAAAAGCAAGCGTGGATCCAAACTGAAAGCACTTCGGTAAGTCGCAGGATCACTCCACATCGTAGATCAACAGGTGTACATCCAGATCGCCGTTGACCAGCGGGATCTTGTGGCTGGGTTTCAGCAAGATCGCTTTCTCATAGGCATCGGTAGCGGACAGCAGTGCCACCCGCCAACCATGTAATCTCCGGATGACTCGTCCGAATTGCGCAGGAAAATCGGACTCCGTGGCCAATCTTTTCCCATAGGGTGGATTGGTCACGACGATCCTGGGAGCCCCGTCAGGTTGCAGATCGAGTACCGACTGCTGGCGAAAGGCCAGCTTGATGCCGGCAATCTTCGCATTGCCTTGAGCGATCTCGAGAGCCTCGGCGTCGATATCTGCGGCAATGATGGACGGTTTCTGACCGGTCACATCACCACGGAGTGCCCCTCGCAGAGTGCGCAGTTGTTGTGCCTGAGTCTCGCCATGGCAAGCCCAACGCTCGAACCCGAATCGCTCCCGTGCGAGCCCGGGAGCGATTCCAGAAGCCCACAGCGCCGACTCGATGGCGATGGTTCCCGATCCACACATCGGATCGATCAGTGGTGAACGGCGATCCCAACCGACCATGCGGAGGATCGCCGCAGCCAGTGTCTCTCGTAAGGGTGCGCCACCACCTCTGGCCCGGTATCCACGCAGATGAAGTGGTGAACCCGACATGTCGAGATAGATGGTCGCCTTGTCATTGGCGAGATACACAAACACTCGAACATCTGGATCCTCACGATCCACCGAAGGTCGATCTCCCTCGCGATCGCGTATCTGATCCACTATGGCATCCTTGGCTCTCAGGGCGACGAATCCACTGTGGGTCAAGGTACTGCCCACCACCACGGAACTGATGGAAAACGTTTGCTGGGTAGTGATATAGGGAGACCAGTCTACTGCACGTACTGCATCGTACAGTTGATCTGGGGTGGTCACGGGACTTCGCCCCACGACCACGAGTATCTTCTGAGCGATGCGACTCTGCAGGCAAGCTCTCCAGCCTTCACTCCATTCACCACGAAAGGGAATGCCACCTCGATTCAACCGTACGCTCTTGAAATCAAGCTCGCGTAGTTCATCACACAGCACATCTTCGGTGAGGCGGATCGCCGATGCGTAAAACTCTTGCATCAAAGAACCCTCCTATCACTGGAAACGGTGGCTCTCTGACTAGCGGAACCAAGAAGCAGATCCAGCAAGTGGCTCACCCCCCTATCGATCGAGTCGAGAAATCGACAACACTCCCCCTTGCGCCATGAAATGCCAGAGAGGAGGTCAAACTACTGACCAGTGCCTCCGAGTTCAAGTCCGACCACGGTCCCAGCATGGTGTTCAGGCACGCGGCCAATCGGTGTAGCCCTCTTCGCCACCCAGATAAAAGGATCTCCGGTTCCAGGGAGTCAGGGGCAAGTCCTCGCGTAATCGGCGGCGCAGATCCGGATTCGAGATGAAATCCCGGCCAAAAATGACCCCGTCACAGCGTCCAGAATCGAGGGCATCCCGCGCACTATCGCGGGTATAGCCCCCACCAGCCAGATACAACCCCGCGTCTCCGCCGGAGAAGGATTCCCTCATTCGCTGGCAGATGGTATCCAGTCCTGGCTCTCGTTGACCCACCGAAAAACTCTCGACAACATCCAGAAAAGCGATCTTCAGCAGTGCCAATTTCTCGGCCAGAGTTCCGTAGGTTTCCACCATGTTTCCATCACCACGATCCCCATCCAGATCGCCGCTGATGGGCGAGACCCTGTATCCGACATTTTCTGGCCCCCACACACCGATCACGGCTGCGGCAATCTCGAGACAGAATCGAAGTCGATTCTCCAATGATCCCCCGTAATGATCAGTTCGATCATTGATGCCAGAGCGAAGAAATTGCTCCAGCAAGTAACCATTGGCCCCGTGGATCTCCACTCCATCAAAGCCCGCTTCCATGGCATTGCTGGCAGCAGTGCGAAAAGAGTCGACCAACTGTGGAATCTCTTCACTGGACAACGATCTCGGAGTAGAGCATCGAGCTCTGTTGCCCTGCGCATCGATGTAAGTCTTGCTCTTTGCCGGCACCTCGGTCGAAGAAATCGGGGCCTGATTCGCGGGCTGCAGAGATCGATGGCTGACCCTACCGACATGCCACAACTGGCAGATAATCTTGCCGCCGACGCGATGAACTCTTTCAGTAACCTGCTTCCACCCTTGCAGCTGTTCTCGATGGTGAATTCCGGGGGTGGCAAAGTAGCCGTGCCCCTCGGGACAAACCGGCGTCGCTTCGGAGATGATGACCACCGCACCATCGGAGGGATCAGCCCTCTGAGCGTAGTATTCAGCGTGCAGTGCGCCGGGGAGGTTTCCCGGCTGAATCGCTCTCGATCGGGTCAGCGGAGCCATCCAGATCGGCCAGGGTCCGGTCGATTCACCCAGTAGCGTCATGGCACTCCCATTCATCGATTCAATTTGGCTCTAACACCCCTCAGAAGGGGTCAATAGTCCATAAAAGCACTTCTAGACCGCACGATACCGGATCCTCCCTCACGACCCGAGCAATTATCAGAGCATCACTTTTCCTTTACACCTTCTTCATACTGGACAGATAATCTACGGGCCATGGAGGTGAGCGCATTTCACTCCGATTCTCTCGATACCATTTCCATGCGCTCTACAAGCCGACCAGCAGAAAGGTAACCAGATGACATTGAGAAACTGGATCTCAGGGTTCCTTGCGATTCTTACACTCTCGATTTCGATGACCCCACTCGATGCGATGCAGGAGATGAATGTCACCTGGAAAAATGGACTTCGATTCTCCACAGCTGACGGAGAAAACTCCATCTCCTTGGGTGGGCGCTTACAGATCGATGCTGGTTTCTTCAGTGAAGAATCTGGAACCGATGCTGAACAGGATGGC
Organism: Planctomycetes bacterium UBA1146; assembly: GCA_963694575.1. Classification (GTDB taxonomy): domain Bacteria; phylum Planctomycetota; class UBA8108; order UBA1146; family UBA1146; genus QNYK01. The sequence continues at coordinate 5,226 of CAVOEM010000138.1, forward strand.
GTCGAGATGCGAAGAGCTCGATTGGCCATCGCAGGAGTCATCGGTGGAAATGTTGAGTTCAAAACTCAATACGACTTCGGTGGCGGAGATGCCGACTTCAAGGACGCATATGTTGGATTGAAAGATGCCGGATTCCTCGGGCATATTCGTGTCGGACAACTCAAAGAGCCGATGGGCCTCGAAGAGGCCACCAGTAGCAAATACATCACCTTTGCCGAGCGTAGTTTTACTTCCGCCATCAACCCGGGTCGAAACACCGGCCTCCTATCGATGCATTCGCTAGGGGCCGACGACAACGGATCCGTAGCGATCGGTTACTTCAAAGATGTCGACGGTTACGGCAATGGCCAGGAAGATGATCAGAGTTCTCTCACCGGCCGAGTGACTTACCTTCCCTTGTTCGAAGACAGCGGTCATCGCCTGCTTCACCTGGGTGCCTCCTTCAGTACACGAGATTCCTCGGGAGGATCGGTTCGATACCATGCCGACTCTCTGTCTCACATGGGAGTAGACATCGTCGACAGTGGCGACATCTCCTCGGCCAGTGCCGACCTTTTCGGCGCGGAAGTCGCCTATCTTACGGGGCCATGGTCAGTTCAGGCTGAACTGATCACCTCGACTCTCGAAGACGACTCCGAAGTGACCGCATGGTACGCCCAGGGTAGTTACTTTCTCAGCGGTGAGAGTCGCCCCTACAAGAAGTCGACCGCTTCGTTCTCGCGGGTCAAACCGAAAAACAACTACGGAAAAGATGGAAGCGGAGCCATAGAACTGGCCATCCGTGTGCAGGAGATCGAACTGCAAGAAATGAACGATGACGAAAACGCCGAAGCGTTATCGATCGGTATCAACTGGTACCTGAACGCCAATGCTCGGGTGATGTTCAATGTCATCGACGCTTCTCCCGATGCCGCCTCTGGATACGGAAACGACGTCAACAGTTACGTCATGAGATTTGCTGTAAACTTTTAGCCGGGTGTATCGTGGCCAATTATTGGCTTCACACCCCGGCGATGGATCTGGCATACTCCGCCAGGTGAGCGATCCGATGGTGCCCTCTTTCTGGCTCAGCTCAAGGCTGTCCAGAGTTTGCTTGAAACAGATCACAGGAGAACTAATGCGTACCTTTGCCAACCTGTTTGGAAAATCTCCTTTCGTGCCTCTGCAATCGCATATGCGAAAGGTCAGCGAGTGCGTCGACGGCCTCGGTGAGTTGTTCCAGGTTTTCATCAACGAGGACCATGATTCGATCGGAGAGATTGCCCGCAAGATCTCCAAAACCGAGCATGAAGCAGATCTGGTCAAGAATGACATCCGCGACCACCTTCCCAGGGGCCTGTTCCTGCCAGTAGATCGAGGCAAGTTGATGGAGATCTTGTCCACGCAGGATGAGATTGCCGATACTGCTGAGAACATCGGGGTTCTGTGCAACTTGAAAAAGCTACCGGTCCCCGACTCGATGAAGGAATTGTTCAAAGAGTTCTGTAGCAAGACCACGAATTGTTTCCAACTCAGTCGTGGAGTGATCGAAGAACTCGATGAACTGCTCGAAAGCGGGTTCGGTGGTGTTGAAGCAGATAAGGTTCGGGAACTCGTCCATGCCGTGGCGGTCAAGGAACACGAGGTTGATATCTGCCAGCGTAAACTGCTCAAGATCGTTTTCGAATCGGAAGACTCTCTCAGTCATACGCAGTTTTATCTGTGGCTGAGAATCTTGGCGGAAATAGCCACCATCAGCGATCTCAGTGAAAATCTTGCGGACAAGGTTCGGACGACACTCGAGAACAAGTAGCGAGCGTAAAGCAAGCGTTCAGTTCACAGGCTTTTCAGGCATAGGAATTGGTTTAGAACTTCCATGGAACACGCAGATATCTTGTGGGCACTGGCAGGAATCTTTGGATTCTACATGGCCTGGAACATCGGTGCCAATGACGTGGCCAACGCCATGGGTACGTCGGTGGGTTCAGGCGCTCTCACGCTCCGCAGAGCAGTCATCGTTGCTGCTGTGTTGGAGTTCGCAGGTGCGTTTCTTGCCGGATCAAAAGTGTCGGATACGGTCCGTAAGGGCATCCTCGATGCCGACATGTTTACCGGAGACCCCACCCCTTTCATCTGCGGAATGCTGGCAGCACTCCTGGCTGCGGGAGCATGGCTCCAGATCGCCTCGTATTTTGGCTGGCCCGTCTCGACGACGCACTCGATCGTAGGCGCCATCATCGGTTTCGGCGTTCTCTATGGTGGCCTCGAGGCTGTGCACTGGCCCAAGGTGTGGCA
>CAVOEM010000139.1:0-7447 GCA_963694575.1 Planctomycetes bacterium UBA1146
CCGAGGCGCTTCGAAAGGCGACCCGGGGACGTCTGCGAGTGGAATCGGAGATCGTCGGGATGGATCGATTGGCGCGCCGGATCGACGCAACCGGTCGACGGGTGGTGGATTCGGTGCTGGCAGCGGCCGGGTTGCTCTGTGCAACGATGCTCTATACTAACGACCACCTGTGGATGGCACTGGGCGCCTTGGTGGTGTCGGGAGGGCTGGTCGCCAGGATCCTGGTAGGTTTATACTTCCCCTGGCAAGGGCGATAGGCTCGATTCAGGTCACCGGTTCGGGGCGGGTCCTGTTGACCCGTGGCAGCTCAGTTCCTACCATCCGGTTGGATCCGTACGCCCTGTGCCTCGTACTGGGCCACTGAAAACCTGTTCAGGAGAAGACCGTGAAACTGACCTACCCGATGAAGATCACCCCGATAGCCGCCGATGTCCCTCGATCTCATCGGGTCTACTTCGAGGTGTTCGGATGCCAGATGAACAAACTCGATGCAGAACTGATGCTTGAGGGACTGACCAACCGTGGCTATCACCTGGTCCACGATCCAGAGGATGCCGGGGTCATCTTGTACAACACCTGTTCCGTGCGAGAGCGCGCGGAGGAACGGGCCGTGATGCGGATGACCAGTTTCAAGCGCAGAAAGAAGCGCGAACCCGACTTGATTCTTGGCTTGACCGGCTGTGTGGCACAGCACAAGCAAGACGAACTGACCGAAAGAGCCCCTTGGATCGACCTGATCATCGGCACTCGTGAATTCGATCGCCTACCCGAGTTGATCGAAGAGGCGAGAGGTCAGCGCAATACCTTGCTGGCAACCGAGATGGATTCACCGCTGGAGTTCGTGCGTCAGCGCAACCTCGGACCTCAGCCGTGGCACGCTTTCGTATCGGTGATGCGAGGGTGTGACATGGTTTGTACCTATTGCATCGTGCCGACCACCCGAGGGAAAGAAGTCTCCCGCCCACCCGAGATGATTCTCGACGAGGTCCGGCGTCTCGCAGACACCGGGGTCAAGGAGATCACCTTTCTGGGCCAGACGGTCAACTCCTATGGCAAGCGACTTGGCGCAGGGGTGGGGCTCGATACGCTCTTGCGAGGTGTCGAGGAGATCGATGGCATCGAGCGCTGCCACTTCATCACCTCGCATCCTAGATTTCTCAGGCCGAAATTGATCCAGGCGATGGCGGAGTGCACCAAGGTGATGGATTACCTGCATCTGCCGGTGCAGTCTGGAAGTGACTCGATGCTGGCACGGATGAAGCGGACCTATGATCGATCCTTCTATCTCCATGTCATCGATCGATTGCGCGACCAGATCCCCGACATCACTCTGGCTACCGATTTCATCGTCGGTTTTCCCGGTGAGACGGAGGACGAGTTCGAAGAGAGCCTGTCGCTGGTCGATGAGGTTGGATTCGACCATGGGTACGTGTTCCAGTACTCTCCGCGGCCCGGGACCGTCAGCGACCATCAGATGGACGATGACATTCCCCTCGAGATCAAGAAGCAGCGTAATCATCAATTGCTCGAACGGATCTCCACATCGGGCGAGGGGCGCAATCAGCGATTCCTCGGTCGCCAGGTCGAGGTGATCGCAGAGGGAACATCGCGCTCCAATGACACTCGCTGGGCGGGCAAGGCACGAGATCACCGCACCGTCATCTGGGATGCCCAGGATGATGAAGTCGCGGGTTCATTCGTCGTGGTCGAGGTGGACCGTGCATCTGCAGCGACCCTCTATGGCCAGAGAGTCGCGGGACCGTCGCCACGACCGATCCTCCGGTCATCGAAGAGCTGATGTCGAGAGGCCGCCCCGATCCACTGCGAATGGAGCGTGCCTTCGAGCTGGCCAGGAAGGGACTGGGACGGGTGGCTCCCAATCCTCCCGTCGGTGCATTGCTGGTCGCTGGAACCGATGTTGCCGAGGGATGGCATACGCACCACGGAGGGCATCATGCCGAGGTCAATTGCCTCGCAGCCGCTCGATCCGCTGGAATCGATGTCACCGGTGCAGATCTGTACATCTCCCTCGAACCATGCGGCCACCACGGCAAGACCCCTCCCTGCGTCGAGGCGATCATCGAGGCTCGGATCGGGCGAGTGATCGTTTCCGTCGATGACCCGAACCCGGTGACCGCTGGGGTCAGCTATCGGTTACTGGAGGATGCGGGAATCGAGGTGGTGCGAGACCTGCTCGCCGAGCAGGGACGCTGGCTGGCGGCGCCGTATCTGTGTCGAACTCGATATGGTCGACCTCTGGTGACCGCCAAGTGGGCGATGACCGCCGACGGCAAGATCGCCTGCGAGAGTGGCGATTCACGCTGGATCACCTCGGAGTTGACCCGTGCCAGGACTCGTCAAGCCAGGAGTGAGATCGATGCCATCCTGGTCGGGGTTCAGACGGTGATCTCGGACGATCCTCGCCTGACCAGCGACCCGCCAGATGCGGCTGACCCCCTGCGGGTGGTGATCGATCCCAGCTGTCGAACTCCGGTCGAGGCGGCCATCCTCACGGCCCCTGCTGCAGTTCTCATCTTCTGTCACGCTCAGCAACTCGACAGCGACGCTGCGCATCGGTTGCAGGATGCGGGCGCGCAACTGATCGGTCTCGACTCGTCCGGGGATCGAATCGCACTGGAACCGCTGCTGGCGCAACTGGCGCAGCGGGGAGTGCAAGATCTGCTGGTCGAGGGGGGAGCGGAGACTCATGGAGGCTTCCTCACTGCAGGCCTGATCGATCGGGTGCAGATCCTGATCGCGCCGAAACTGGTCGGCGGAGCGGCTGCACCGGGGCCGATCGGGGGTCCAGGGATCGAGGCGATGAATTGTGCGGTGCCGCTGATTCACCACCGCTGGAGCCAGATCGACGAGGATCTGCTGTTGGAGGGGGCCGTGACTCCCGAGGGCCTCGGAGAAGAGGCGCGATAGAGGCGTTCCTTCGCCTCTCATGAGACCGATCGACCTCCTGGATGGTACGCTTCTGGGGTCCGGTATCGCCGGATCCTGTAGGTCACCGAAGCCTCGGAGTCGTTCCGGGGCGACCAGATGGGGTTCCGACTTGCGATTCCAGATAGTCATCCTGATCACCGCAGGTCTCACCGCCGTCACCGGCCTGAGTCTCTCTTTCAGCAATCCCCTCACCGCGGATGCAGACCTCCCTACAGTGCGAGGGTCCGATCTCAAACGAGTCGAGGAGGTCAGCACAGCGGTGGAAGAGGCTCAGTGGGAAGAAGCCTTGCTCGGAATACTGGAGATTCCCGCATCGCTGCGAAGATTTGTTTCTCCCGTCGATCCTGCCCGGCTTGAGACGGCGGTGATCGATCAGGTGCGAGATCGCGCCTGGCGACACCTGCGTGATCGCTTGGCGTGTGCCGATCGGCCTCGAGGGGCGATCGAGATGAGAGGGCTCTATCCACGATTAGAAAGGATTCCCATCGTCTGCATCGCTTCCGGGGTTGCCACTCCTGCGCGACACGAATCGGTGATGAAGCACTGGGCTCGTCGAATCGAACTGCGTATCGAGTCGGATGAAGTCATCCAATTGGCCGAACAGAAACTGGGTCAGGGAGATCAGGTCGGGGCGGTCACTCTGCTGGAGCCGTTCCTTCACCGGGCACCCGGGGATCCGTTGCTCGAGGAGTACATCCAACGGTTGCACGACCAGGTGGTCGGTAGCATCCGGACACAGTTGCAGCAGGGCCGTCAGGTGGAGGATCCCGTGGCAGTGCTCGCTGCCGAGAATCAACTGCTGGCGCTCGTGTCCAACGACCGGGACGGAATCTTGCAAGGAAACTGGGCTCGTCAGCAGTTACTCGATGGTGCCGAGGAGTTGCTTCAATCGCAGCAGCCTTGTGGCGCGCTGTTGATGGTCGCAACGCTGCTCGAATCGGGAGTCGAGGTGGGGGAACGTCTCGACCGATTGAGATCCCGCATCGAATTGCCATTGCGACCGATCATCTGTCGCGGTTGGATTCCATCCGCAGTGGAGCAAGGGTCGACTTATCTGATCCGATCGGGAGTGGCCACCATCCATAGACAAATGGCCTCCGGCGCTGGCGGTTCGGTCGGCCGCTGGGGAGAGAGTGGTCGACGCTGGAGTCGCTCTCCAGCTCATTCTGCGGATGTGAGGCGATGGGTTCAGTTGATCGACCAGATCCTTCAATTGACCCAGCGCTGGATCGAGGCGTCGCCGGTCGATGCATCACTGCTCAGTTCACGGCGTTCCTTCTGTCTCGAGGAAGCGTGGCGACTCGCCCGACGTATCGCCGAGAGTCCGGCCAGGCGCTGGCGCACCACCTGGGACCAGAGGGTCTCGGCTCCGGTCTGGCAAGAGTGGCGATTGATCGGCAGACTGCCGTTTCTGGTGATCGATCTCAGGGGGCAGCAGACCGATGAGGTGATCGAGGTGGAGGTGGTTCTGAGTCCTGAGGATCCCCTGAGAAAAGGATTGCCGGTAATTGGCACGGATCTCGACCGGGCGAGCCAGCAGCTGCGAGCGACCCTCGACCACCAGCTAGAAACACGGGCCGATGAGATTGCCAGGCAGCGCCTGAGGACCCGGCTGCAGGAGGCTCGATCGCTGGCAGCCACGGGAGATCTGGCTGCAGCGCGGGAATTATTGCTCCCAGCACTGATCGGGGCAGATCCTCAGGACCTGGACCTGTTGGAGCAAGGGGCGGCGGAAATCGCCCGGTGGTGCCAGATCGGGGTCGAAACGGTGCGGGCCGCCGCGGGAAGATCTTCGACTCCCTGACCTGCCTCGATTGAAGCGAGGCGGATCGCGGTCTATCCTCGCCCGGCGGGAGTCTCGAATCCGGGGTCGGGTATCGAGCACATCCTCCGGAGGCACTTCGATGCTCGACATCAAATTTATCCGTTCTGACCTGGAGCGAGTTCGCCAGGGTGCCCGTGATAAGGGCTTCGAGGTGGACCTCGACCGACTGGTCCAACTCGATGACGAGCGCAAGCAATTGCTCACCGAGCAGGAGCAAATGCGACATGAACAGAAAAATGCGGGCAAGGAGATCGCCACCCTCGATGGAACTGCCAAGCAGGAGGCCATCGGGCGGATGGGCGAGGTCTCGGTTCGGATCAAGACTCTCGGTGAGCAACTCCGATCGGTGGTCGACGAACTCCACGACATCCAATCGAGAGTACCGATGCCCGCCGACCCCGAGGTTCCTGTCGGAAAAGATGATGGCGAAAATGTCGAACTGAAAGTGGTGGGCACTCCCACTGAATTCGATTTCGAACCGAAGGACCATGTCGAGCTGGGGCTAGCCCTCGGAATCGTCGACTTTGCGCGCGCTTCCAAACTGGCAGGTTCCCAGACCTACATCCTCAAGGGTGCCGGAGCAATACTCGAACTGGCAGTGCTCCGATTTGCTCTCGATCAGGTGGTCGGACGTGGCTTCACGCCGATGATCGTTCCAACGATGGTCAAGTATGAGCCACTCTACGGAACCGCCTACTTTCCCGGGGGCGAGGACCAGACCTATGAGATTCCGCAAGATAACCTGTACCTGACCGGTACCAGCGAGGTCCCGGTCACTGCATTTCACTCCGGCGAATTGCTGGAGGAGTCGCAGTTGCCGATCCGCTATGCCGGTTGGTCGACCTGCTACCGCCGTGAGGCGGGAGCGGCAGGGAAAGACACCAAGGGGCTCTATCGGATTCACCAGTTCAACAAGGTAGAACAGGTGATCATCTGTAAGAACGATGTCGAGGAGTCGATCGAGCACCACGAGTTCATCCGGAACAACGCAGAAGATATTCTCCAGGCGATGGAGATCCCATATCGGGTCGTCGATGTTTGTACCGGAGATCTCGGGGTCGGTCAGGTGCGAAAGTTCGACATCGAGGCCTGGATGCCCTCCAGAGGGTGGGGGGAGACTCACTCCGCCTCTCGTTTCCATGACTATCAGTCGCGACGGATGGATCTGCGTTACCGAGGAGAAGATGGCAAGGTTCACTTCTGCCACACCCTCAACAACACGGCGATCGCGACTCCGAGGGTACTGATTGCGATTCTTGAAAATAATCAGCGTGCCGATGGATCGGTAAGGATCCCCGAGGTGCTGGTACCGTACATGGGTGGACTCACTGAAATTATTCCGACCGACAATGATGGCGGTTCATGATGGAACTGGAGAAGTCGATGCAGCACGTCTGCGTTGTGGGATTGAACTGGGGAGATGAAGGTAAGGGCAAGATCGTCGATGTTCTGGCGACGGATGTCGATGCGGTGGTCCGGTACCAGGGTGGAGCGAATGCAGGGCACACCGTCTACATCGGAGATGTCCGTCATGTACTGCATCACTTGCCGATGGGCGTACTACACGAAGGCATCCTGGCAGTCCTCGGCAATGGAATGGTCCTCGAGCCGCTCAAACTACTGGAAGAAGTCAACTCGATCCCCGAGGAAGCGGTGCAGCGTATCCGCATCTCTGATCGCGCCCATGTGGTGCTTCCCTACCATTGTGCGGTGGAGAAGTTGCACGAGGAGCGAGCCGAACGACCCATCGGGACCACGCTGCGCGGGATTGGACCGGCGTACCAGGCCAAGTACGGTCGAATCGGCATCCGTATGGGGGACATCATGGAACCCGGTTTCATCGAAGACGTGCTTCCGAAACGACTGGCCGAGCATTCCGAGGTGCTGGGAGTCGCTGGGGAAGGAATCGATGAAGCGGTTCGAATTTGCACTCAACTGAGGGACCGATTGTCCCATCAGGTGACCGACACCCGTCGACTGCTGCAACGCCTCGACTCGGAGGGTAAGAAACTGCTCTTCGAGGGTGCCCAGGGCTGCATGCTCGACATCGATTTCGGCACCTACCCCTTCGTCACCTCTTCCAGCCCATCGTTTCTGGGAGTCGGCCCAGGCACCGGCTTCTCTCCGAGAAAGATCGAACACGTGGTCGGAGTGACCAAGGCCTATTGCACCCGGGTCGGAGAAGGGCCATTTCCCTCGGAGATTCACGGCGAAGAGGCGGATGCTTTGCGCAAGGCGGGTGGGGAATTCGGAACCACCACTGGGCGTCCCCGAAGAGTCGGTTGGCTCGATATTCCGGCACTTTGTTTCGCTGCAGAACTCAATGATCTCGACTCCTTTGCACTGACCAAGGCGGACGTCCTCGATGGATGGGAAACGATTCCTGTCGTGACCGGATATCGTCTCGATGGCGAACTGCTCGACAAGTTCCCCGATTCCTTGACCGATTTGCAAGGTCTGGAACCGGTGATCGAGCAGTGGCCCGGTTGGGAAAAGGTCGACGCACAGTCGATGCAACCATTCATCGAACGCTTACGTCAGGCGACTGGGATTCCCGTCTCGATCCTCTCGACCGGGAAGCGGCGCGATGAAGTCTGTATCTTCGAACCCTTCAAGTCCGAGGAGGAACTGGCTTGAGTCGAGCGGGAGACTCGCAGCAATCGGTGGAAGCGC
>CAVOEM010000140.1:0-7444 GCA_963694575.1 Planctomycetes bacterium UBA1146
TCATCGAGTCGGACGGAGATGAGTGCAGTACTGCGATCCTGGTGGGGCTAGGAGCGACCCCGTTCGATACCTCGACCTCGACCACTTCCACCGATCCATACAGTGAGGATGGTTGCTCAGCCACCTTGCTGGGAGCGATGGAGCAGGATCTCTGGTTCAGTTTCCTGGCTCCCACGGATGGCTTCGCCTCCTTTTCGCTTTGCGATCCGGTCGGTTTTGATTCGGATCTGGTGGTCTACGAGGGATTTTGCTCCTCGATGGTGCAACTCGGCTGTAATGGAGACGACAACAGTTGCCTGGACATTTTGAGATCTCGCTTGAGTGGGATTCCGATCAGCCAGGGAGCGAGTTATCTGATCCGTGTCGGAGGTTGGGACAATCTGCACTTCGGCTCGGGAGTACTGAGCATCACCATCGACTGAGACCGACCTGTTGAGGGTCAACATCCACAATTTGATGACCTACACCGGCATAGGTGATGGCGAATCGGACCATCGGTGTGCGCTCTCCGGCGATGATGGACCAGTTTCTCGGATCATCTCCGTCAATTCTGGAGTCGAGCAGCGCACCTCCTCCAGCAGGATCCACCTGACAGTCAAATTCGTGCAATGGAATCGTCATTCCGCCGCCATGCGCTTTCACGAATGATTCCTTCTGGGTCCAGAGATGGAAGAAAGAGGTCAGGCGTTGCTGTATCGGAAGCGATTGCCATTGGCTCAACTCCCTTCGACTGAAGCAGCGTACCGCCAGGTCTTCGATGGGAGCATCTGTACGGACTCGCTCCAGATCGACACCGATGCTGTGAGATGTTGCGATCGCAACCATCGCCAGAGATTCGCTGTGGGACAGGTTGAAGACGATCGATGCGTCATCGAGAGTGGGTTTACCATGCTCTCCGATGTTGAGGGTAATCAATGGAGCGGGGACACCGAGGTAGTGGGATAGTATCGATCTCAAGCCTGCTCGTGCGACTGTGGCACGAAGGCCGATCTCGGGAACGACCCCTCGATCCTTCATCTGCTTCTCTGAATCGGGCAGTAACTCGACCAGTTGATCGATTCTCTCCGTAGATTCATCGAGACGGAAGCACCACACCTCTATGCTCTGATCCTCTGGTGTGGATTGCAGATTCATCGGGTCAGTTCTGCCGTTGGCCGGAGGCTTCTGGCCAGTCGCTGAAGTCCCTCTTCGGTGGAGATCTTTGGCTCCCAACCCAGATCATTTCTTGCGGCAGACAGATCAAACCAGTGACTGGTCGAGAGTTGCTTGGCGGTGAAGCGAGTCAAAGCCGGTTCCCCTGTGACTCCAGGAATTCGATGGATCCATTCCAGAAGGGTGCCCAACCACCAGGCCATCCGAGGGGAGACATCCGGTTTGACCACTTCAAGTTGCGCTGCTTCGAGAATTCCTGCGATCAATCGGTGCAATTCGATCGGTTCTCCGTTGGCGATGAAGTAGCAACGTCCACAACAGGGAGATCCTGCCGTCAACGCCGAAAGTGCTGCGATGTGGGCATCGATCACATTGTCGATGTAGGTCGCATCGATGAGCGTTCCGGGAGCATCGATCAGGCGAAGGCGTCCCTTTCGCGCTCTCTCGAGGATACGAGGGATGAGATGACGATCTCCCGGCCCCCATACCAGGTGAGGACGGAGGGCGATGGTCGATAGATGCTCATCGTTGGCTCCCAGTACCGATTTTTCTGCGATCGCTTTGGTTCTCGGATAGTGAGCCAGGTACTTCTGCGGATACGGAGTTTGCTCGTCAATCCCCTCCTGGTGGTCGCCATGGAAAACCACGCTCGGGGAGGATGTGAAAATCAAGCGAGGTACCTGATGATGTCGGCAAGCATCGATGACGTTCTCGGTTCCCTTCACGTTGCAATCTTCGAAGTCGCGTGCCGGACCCCAGACTGAAGCGAGCGCTGCGACATGAAACACAACCTGGCAGCCGGTGACCGCCAATCTCACGGCTTCAAGGTCGGCCAGGTTACCGCGAAGGGTCGCGATCCCTTCAGTTTCCAGTTGTGGGTAATGTCCCCTCTGAAAGGTCACGACTTGATGCCCCAATTCCTTGAGGCGTCGGCTCAACTCTCCACCGATAAACCCACCGGCACCGGTCACCAGGATCTTCATCGCAGGCTCCTCGCAGCGGTTTGGCTCAGTGATTCTCGATCGATCTTGGCGTTGTGGCGGATGTCGACCGGGAATCGACCAGGAAAGATGAAATGCTCGATCCGATCGGAACCAGGCACTGCAGATCCGATGATTTTCAACTCCTCGATCAGCGCTGGCTGTGCAGCATCTGAGTTTTCGACCAACTCGATGCAGAGGATCGGGATCTGCTGGCCTGCAGGCCCGCATCCCACCAACGCAGTGCGGAGAACTTTCGGATGAAGATCAAAAACTCGTTCGATGGCGACGGTGTGAAGATCACCGGTGGCAGCCGTGACCATCTGGCCTCGTCGACCTCGAAACCAGATCCTGCCGCAACCATCCCAGGCACCAAGGTCCCCTGTACGGTGCCACAGCACTCCTTGACGATCGATGTACTTGTGACTTTGATCCGACTCCACGTCATCGAAGTAACTTCTGGTCACCACTGCGCCACTGGCCCAGATCTCACCGGCCGTTTCTGGTGGAAGCACATCATCTTGTTGCGGTTTCCGGTCGATGGTCGAGATGCGGATCTGGATTCCAGCGACCGGGCAACCGAGGCAGACACCTTTCCCCTGAAGAGTTTCCGTTCGAGTTTCGAGAAACTCTCGATGATCGATGCAGCAGAGAGGCATCGCTTCGGTGGCACCATATGGCGTCTCTATCCTTGCCTCGGGTGACAGAGCCTCGGCCAGTGACTCGATTTCATCGTGTCGAGCGGGAGCACCAGCGCTGATGATTCGACGCAATCCTGGTGCTTGCCTCTGGTGATCGCTCAGGTAGCGAGCCAGGTTTCCCAGCAATGCCGGTGAGGCGAATAGACTGGTGATTTTGAAGCGTTCCATCAGTTCGAGCAGGTGCGCCGGGTCGGCGTCTGCAGGTCGAGTGAAATCGATGCTCGGAATGATCGATGTCATTCCCAATGCCACGCCGAACAGGCCGAAGAGTGGAAAGGTCGGAAGATCCACCTCACCAGCCTCGATCCGGTGCAAGTCGCCAATCGAGTCGATTTGATTCTCGATCAGCGAGTGATGGGAGACCGCTCCCTTGGCCGGGCCGGTGCTCCCTGAGGTGAAGAGGATGGCGGCAGTTTCCGAAGCATCGAGAACGGGTTCATCGAAGGGGATGGCATGATCGACCTGTCTTCGAAGATTTTCTAGTCTGTGGGTAAAGGGTGGAATCCACCCTCGACCCACCGAGATCCTGTGCCTGATCGTGGCTCTGGACCAGCCCAGGAGAGCTCGTCCACGATGAGCGCGAGGGATTCCGATGAATGCCTGTGGAGCGGCACGAGCGATACATCGTCCCAGGCCTGAAACCCCCATTCCTGGATCGACCATCACGATCGGTGCGCCGATTCTCAGGAGAGCAAAGGTACAGGCCAGAAATTCACGGCCTGGAGGAACCATCAGAACCGTGTTCATTCCACGTTCGATGCCCTGACGGGTGAGCGCATGACAGGTGCGATCGACCAGTTGATCGAGTTCCCGAAAGGTCCGTTGTTGCCAACTCTGTCCATCCATTTCCCACACTGCGACCTGGTCTGGACGAGTCTTGGCCTGCTCTCGCAAGCGAAGGGCGACGCCCGCAGTAGGTGTGCGTGTGGGAGTGAGGGAATTCATACACCCTCCAGTTTTCGCGCGACAGACTCGCGGAACGCTTGAATTGCCGGGATCACTCGTTCAGGAGCATCGTCGAGAAGAAGATGACTGCAATCAGCCCATCGGTGATGTTCTGCGGATGGAAAACGGCGCAGCCATTCGGCCAGGAAACCATCATCGAATACTGGATCCTTCGATCCCCAGAGCAACAGCAATGGATGATCGGACAGGGCGGAGAGCCCTGATTCGACTTCTGCCAGGGTATCCCATGAAGGATCGGAAGGGTCGATAGGAATGTCCTCGACGAAGCGATGGACCGCCAGTCTGCTCCTGTAATCACTGTAGGGAGCGCGGTAGCCGGCTCGCTCCGCCCGCGACAGTCGTCGTCTGCGAGTGCCGATGGCCAGGGTGCCGAGGACGAACGCATCGAGCCGGCGAACCAGAAACTCACCGATCGGACCTCGTGCGGGCCGGATGATCCAGGGGAACGTCATCCCCTCGGGAAGAGGGAATGCTGCGGTATTCATCGCCACCATTGAGGAGAATCTCTCCGGTTTTCGACCAGCGACACCAAAACCGATGGCGCCTCCCCAGTCATGAGCGACCAGAGTCGCACCGGAATGGATGCCGAGGTGATCGAGTAATCCCTCCAGATCATCGATGCGATTCGCGAGTCTATAACTGTAGTCCGTTTCAGATGGTTGGTCAGAGAATCCGCATCCGATGTGATCCACCGCGATGACCCGATGAGACATCGAGAGTTGAGAGATCAATCGTCTGAAGTAGAAGGACCAGGTCGGATTCCCGTGGACACAGATGATGGGATCACCCTGGCCCTCATCTACATAATGCATTCGATATCCGCAACCACGATCGAAATAGTGGTTCCTGAAGGGGAACTCCTCATCGACAAATAGACGATTCATCGCCACTCCCAACCGATCATTCGACACACCAGACCACTCCCGATCCCGAGAAATGTAACTTTGTTTCCGGCCTCGAGGATTCCCCTCTCAGCAGCGATCGCAGCAGTCATCGGGATCGATACCGTACCCATGTTGCCGAGAAAAGGGTAAGTGATGAAATCGTTTTGTTCAGAGAGTCCGAGAGAGGGAAGAATTTGCTGCCGATGAGCAGAGCCGACCTGGTGGCAGATGGTGCGATCGACATCGGCGGGAGACCACTGCATCTGCTCGAGGAAGCGTCTCCAGGTGCGATTTCCCAGTTCGATGCCGTGCTGGAGCACGCCGATCGAGTCCGTTTCCATGAATTCGATCCGGGCTGCTGGATGATCCTGCTCAGGATCCATCTCGACGCCCCAACGACACAGTGAATACCAGCGAGGATCGGTTCCATGAGTGGTTCCCAGGAGTAGCGGACCAGCGGTGGAGATCCTCGATGAAACCAGCAACATCGCTGCGGCCCCTGAGCCGCCAGTCAATGTCGCCAGGGTCGAGATGAAGAGATCCATCTTGGGGGTGTGAAGCAACTTCTGCTGAGCGATTTCGACGATTTCACGAGCGCTCTCGCAGCAAACGACCAGCGCTGCATCGATCCGACCGAGGCGAATGGCATCGGAGGCGAGGGCGATTCCATCCATGGCGCCCAGGCAAGCATTGGAGATGTCGTGTATCTCGACATCCATGGGGAGCTCCAGTTTCGCTGCCACTGCACAGCCGGTCGCTGGCTCGTAAGACTCGCGGCACACTCCGGTGTAAGACAACCGGTCGACCTGATCCCCGGTCATGTTGGCCTGGTCGAGAGCATGTTGGCACGCTCTGGCAGACATCTCGGAGATACTGGTCTTCTTCGGCCACCAGCGTCGCTCAGCGACACCGGTCAAATGTTCCAGCTGTCCCGGTGCGATGCCCATGGTTTGCCAGGCGGGGGCGAGCGTCTCCTCGATGGCACCACTGGTGACCACTTCAGGGGCCATCTCGATGCCGATGGAGGCGAGGTGGACCTGGTGGAGTGGAGTCGATTGTCGATTCATCGATCGAGCTCCCTTCTCTCGATGGAGAAGTCTTCCATCGAGTAGATGGGTAAATCGTCGACCAATAACAGCCCGTCTGCCAGGATCAATCCTCGCTGATCGTCGATGCTCTGGATACTGGCCTCGACGACGACTCGTTTCCGATCGGGGATCACCTGTCCTCTATAGGTCCATCGGTGCGGAATTCCGGGAGCCAGGGTGCGGGGGAGCCACTGTTCGTCACTACCCCAACGATCCCTGGCCACCACCTGCAACAGCTGGAGCATCGACTCCAGGCCGAGACTTCCCGGCCATACCGGATCCCCCTGGAAGTGTGCTCGAAAGAACCATGCATCCGGGTCGACATCGATTCCACCCCGGATGAATCCCTGGCCAGCGGTCCCACCATCCGGAACGAAAAGTTCCACATCATCGACCATTCGAAATCGAGGATCCGGTCCATCGGAGTAGTGGGGGACCTGGAACGATTTCCCTCGCATCGCCTCGCGTGGTGGGATGGTCCTTGCGACAGCACCTGGAAGACCAACCTGCTGGGCGAGAGCCTCGGCCGGGAAGAAGCCAAAGTAGGTGTTTCCGCGATAGACTGGTCCCTGCGAGTCACACACCTCGAGATCGAAGTGCTGGATCCACATTCCTGCGGCGAAGTCTGCCGAGGTCAGTCGAACTTTGGTGGTGAGCAAACCGATGTTGCGCCCCACTGAACGCAACTGGGTGGCTTCACCACCGAGGTTTCTGAACTGTAGAGGATGGTCGCCAGTGAGGGCGGAGCCGATGTACCCCGCGAGCCAGCCGCAGGGTTGCAGTGCGATTTCTATCAGCACCGCAAATGGCATCTCCTCGTTGCCTCCGGCATCGAAGTACCACGCATCGGGGACCGCAAGATATTCAGCGGTACAGGCGGCTCCGGGGGAAACGACCCAAGGCGGCCCTTCAACATCGATGATCCGATCGAGGAAGCAGTAAGGCGGAGCGGGTAACCGGGCGATGAAACGATCCTGGTCGAAGGGCAGGTAGCGATCTCCAAACGCCAGCGATGGTTTGCCTGTGGCGAATTCGAGGATCTGAGAGTGGTCGAAAAGCGTCGCTGCGGAGGAGGCGATGATCGGCGAGTCTCCTCCGCCTCCCGCAGCATCGATAGGAATCGATCGGGGATCGACGGCATCTACAGTTTTTCGTGGACTCGACTCGGTTCCAGCCCACATCGCCTCGATGCGCTGGCGATCGAGCCCCTTCAGCCGAAGAGACATTCCTTCCATCTCGACGATGGGACGACCATCGGCATACATCGTGGCATCCGTGATCACATAGGGTTCCGGACGGAATCCGATCTCCTTGACCTGCACTTCGTAACTGACCTGGCGAGTTTCTGGCAGCACCTGGCCACGACAGCGGAGGCGCCCGGCGACTCCGGGAACCGGCATCGGGATCACCTGGTCGTGTTCGCCGAGCCAGCCCCAGGCGGTGAGCATCGTACGCAAAGTATGAAGACAACACTCGTACATCAGGGTTCCAGGCATCACCGGATCATCGCTGAAGTGACAGGTCAGGAACCAGTCATCGGGATGGATCTCCAGTTCAGCCACCGCTCTTCCCAGTCCCCATAGCCCCCCGGTGGGCTCGATCCTCGAGACCTGGTCGAGCAGTCGCATGCGACCTCCCGGGAGTCGCATCGGAGATGACAACTGGAGGGAAGC
>CAVOEM010000141.1:0-7371 GCA_963694575.1 Planctomycetes bacterium UBA1146
CTGGCAGAAGATGCTGTGGAAGATGTGGCAGGTGCAGAAGCAGGTGCAGAAGCAGGTGCAGAAGCAGGTGCAGCGATCGGCGTTCGATCGGTCTCTTCTTCGAGTGGAGCCCCGTCTGTCAATTCTAGCAGGAACTCCGCATCCCCGATGCAGATGCAATCGCCATGAGATAGGGTCACCTGGTCGACTTTTTGCCCGTGCAGGAGACTCCCATTAGAGGAAGAGAGATCCTGATAGACGAAAGCATCTCCCTCCCAGCGAAAAACTCCATGCTTGCGAGAAGCGGCTCGATCCTCGATCACGATGCGAGACCCGGGATCTCTGCCGATTGTGATCGGTTCCTGAGAGATGTTGACGATGGTCTTGCGACCGATGTCCTTCACGCGAATCCTGCCACTCATGCTAGTTTCTCCCCATCTTTCCCTGAATTACGCTTCAAACGATACTTCTCGATCTTCTGATCCAGTGTCGGTCTTGAGACTCCAAGTTGTCGGGCGGTCTTGCTCTTGTTCCAGGAGTTCTCCTCGAGGATGGCACCGATCACCTGGCGCTCCAGGCCCTCGGTCGCTTCCGCCACCAGTTCCCGCAGGGTGCCACGCATCGGTTCGCGATTTTCAGATCCCGCCTTGGGACCATGCGACAGCACCGAAGGGGAGATCGTCTCGGGGACGATGACATCTTCGGAGAGCGCCACCAGTCGCTCGATCTCATTCTCCAGCTGGCGAACATTGCCGGGCCAGGGGCTGTGATAGAGTGCATATAGAGTTCTCGGATCCATCTTGGGTCGATCTCGATCATGACGGGAACAGACTTCATCGATGAAGTGGTCCACCAGCAGTGGAATGTCCTCTCGTCGTTCTCGAAGAGCGGGCAACTGGACCGTCAGCACATTCAATCGATAGTAAAGATCTTCGCGGAAATTGCCGTTTCGAACCATCTCTTCGAGCTTTTGATTGGTGGCGGAGAGGATCCGAACTTCCACGCGAATCGTATCCCGAGATCCGACCGGTCGGATTTCACCATCTTCGAGAACCCGCAGTAATTTCGCCTGTAGTTCCGTGCTCATGTCGCCGATCTCATCGAGGAACAGGGTGCCGCCATCGGCCAGTTCGAAGAGCCCCTTCTTGTCGCGATGGGCGCCGGTGAAGGCACCCTTCACATGACCGAAGAACTCACTCTCCAGTAAATTCTCAGGAATCGCTGCGCAGTTCTGCGAGACGAAGGGCTGGTCCTTGCGATTCGATCCAACATGAATCGCCTGTGCCACCAGTTCCTTGCCGGTTCCGCTCTCTCCCAGGATCAGCACCGGCATATCGGTATTGATCACGCGATCGAGCAGTTCGAAGACTCGGATCATGATCGGCGAGCGGGTCACGATTCGATCAAAGGAGTGCTTCAGATCGGGTCTGGCTCCACGTTTGAGTAACTCCCGAACATCCTCGGGTTCTACATCTCGAGCGATCAGCATCGCCTGAAGTTCTCGGTTCAGCGCTTCGACCTGGTCCTTGGAAGACTGGATCGCTTTCTGTTTACGTTGCAGTTCCTCGAACAAACGGGCATTCTCGATGTAGATTGCCGCCTGATCCGCGAGGAACTGGACGAAACGGAGGGTTCCCTTATGGAAAGAGTGCTTTTCAAATCGATTATCGACATAGGCGGCCCCCAGTATCTTGCCACGCAATCGAAGGGGCACACAGAGCACCGACTCCAGCCGCAAGTTTGCGATGGAGGCCGATTCATGAAAGCGAGGATCACTTCGTGCATCTCCGGTCAAAACCGGCTCACCCGAATCGATGACTCTCCGAGTGAGTGACTGGCTGACCTGTAGGTGAGCCCTTCGTACCACATCTCGGTCGATGTTTCGGGATGAAGCCACCCGTAGTTCCAGATCCTCCTCGATGATCAAGAAGCCCCGCTCGGCTCCAGAAATCTCGATGATATTCTGAAGGATCACCTCGAACAGTTCTTCGGTCACGAGGATGGCACCGAGGTCTCTGGTCAACTGAAGCAATCGGAGAAAGATTTCGCGTTCCTTCTGGAAGCGAATCGGATCCTCGGTGGTGACCTCTTCTGCGATCGGTTCAAGAAAGTACTCGGTACTGAGAACGAGTGTTTCGCCGGCGGGAGCGTTTTCACGATGCACTTCAGGAATCTCGCCGAAGAAGATCTGAGTCTTGCCGATCTCGATCAGATCTCCGACCATCAAAGGCTGACGACGAATCAGGATTCCGTTGACGAGAGTGCCATTGCGACTTCGCAGGTCCTCGATGTGCCAGCGCCCCTGGATCCTGTTCATCTGACAATGCTGACGGGATGACGAGATGTCTCCCACCTCGACATCGTTCTCCCTTGAGCGCCCGATGGCGATCAAATCAGCATCCAACCGGACACGGCGTTCCCCCGCCATATCACGGATGATCAGCTCAGCAGGGCTCGCCGAGAAGCTCGGCTGCCCCGCATGTCGTGCTCGTTCAGGCACGTCCAATGTGGTCTCCATCTTTGGGCTAGGAGTGGGTTCCTGGGACTTTTGGATGGTCGCATGCGGGAGTCAGATGTAAAGAAGATTTTACAGGGGGGTGTCGGTTAGTTAGAGGGCTTCAAAGTGTCCCCCATGGCCTTTTGTAGCAGAAGTAGCGATCGATCCTGCCAATCGCGAGCACGAGACGTATAGCCATTTCGACCCTGGTAGATCAGGCAGAAGGGGCTCGAAACTCCCTTGCTCTGCACCACCCCCGCCAACGAACTGACCCCACGGATGGTGCCGGTCTTGGCTCGCACCTTTCCCGTCAGTGGCGAAGATCGGAATCGTCGAGCGAGGGTTCCGTCGACCGCACCGACCGACAATCCATCGAGCAATACGGCGCCCCAACGGCTCACCAATGCGCTTTCCAACAATTTTCTCAGTAGTCTGGCATCGAGCAGATTTCGCCGCGATAGCCCCGAGCCATCTCGGATCACCACACCCTCCTGGGCGGAACAATTCTTCACCAGCCAGGACTTCAATACGGCTGACACCGATTCAAAGGAACCATCACCACCACTCTCCCGTCCGAGCACTCGCGCCAGCGCATCTGCATAGAGATTCTGACTTTGCTTGAGCATCACCGGCAGCCGGGACGAAAGTGTATGTTGGATCGTGGCCACCGACGTGGCCTTCGCTGCAGGAGTCAGTTTCTTACCCGAGACCTCAATTCCTGAATCCTCGATCATCTTCAAGAGAACACTGACAAAACCATCCGCAGGATCTGGAACCGTGATCCACTCGGTCCGCTCACCGGAGGTGGCCAGGAATTTCCCTGAAACGGTCACCTCCCAACCACTTCGCGAGCGAGCAATATGATAGAGATGGTCTTTCTTCTTGCTGGTAAGAACCAACCGATTGCGCAGCGAAAGAAGTGGATGCTCAGGTTTGAGTTGAACCGAAACCTGGCCCTCGACTACCGGACCGATCACAACATTGATGCAGTTATCATTGAGGTTCAAGGCCCCCGACGGAGCGCAGTACCATCGGGTCAACTGATCGACGGGCCAATCCGGATGAATCCCTGGTCCGGCGAGGTAGCGAACATCGGCGAGCACCCGCCCCTCGATTCGTTCGATGCCCTGCCCCTTCAACTGGGTGATCCACGGACGCAGTTCCCACAACAAATCGTCCTTGTTTTCGCGACCACAGATGGCGGGATCCCCACCTCCGATCACCAGAAGATCCCCCTTCAACAGCCCATCCTCGATCTCCCCGAGACGCATCAATTCAGTCTTCAAGGAGTGATCAGGGCCGAGTTGGGACAGTGCGGCCGCCGCCACCACCAGTTTCATACAGGACGCCGGAGCTCGCAGTTGGCTCCCACGATGCTCGATCACCTCTCCCGTCGGGAGTCGTATCGAGAAGGAGATTTCAGATTCTTTCAGACCCAGTTTCTTGGCTTGCGCCACGATAGAATCGCCCAGGCCAGACCCCGCCAGCAAAGATGGTGTGATCCACAACAGGAGCAGGCAGACCAGTAGAGCAGGCACGGCACGATACGAGTGGGCTGTTTGGTTTTTTGATCTTCTCATCGAGAATCCTCCTGAGCCTCCGCAAGCCTAGACCCGGAAGCTGGGAATCACAAGGCTGACTGGACCCATATCTACGACTAGGATCGGGCAGGAGAATCATCATGACGCAACAAGGTCCTCGCAAGAAGCCCAGATCCCGTGCCGCAGAATCGATTCATCGAAGGATTCGAGGAGTGGTGAAGTCGCTCCTCAGTAATAATGATGGAGAATCACTCACTGGCCTGCCAGACCACATCGAATTGAAGATCAGGATCCCCATCCATCTGCGAGAGAATGATCATCGGGATTCGGTTCAGTTCGCAGACTCGCTACTTGCACAGATCGAATCGCTACGAATCCAGGGAGAAACTGAATCTCTCGGCCATCGATCAGGCCATGCACCATGCTACTGGTGTCAAGCTCCGGTCTGCCAGCATTCACACCCTCCCGATTCTCGATCGGTACTGGCCGGTTGGTCCGCCACTGGTGTTCCGATCTGGCGAGAGCTGGCTTCCCTCTTCATCGAGACCGGGGATCCCCAGATTGACCTGCTCTACGGAGAGCATCCGGGTCCGGCAGTCTGCTGGAGAGGAGAGGGAGAGTTGCTCGATGAAATCCTGCCGGAATATCTCAACGACTCTCTGTTTGCTCGACCTGTCGGCGCGTTGCTAGCAGGCGGTTTTCCGATTCAGGATTTCCCTGGCGAAACTCTCAGCATCACGGCATTGATCCTCGAATCGCGAGTCGGAAGAGTAGTACCGAGGTACTCACTCAATCTGCTCTGTGAAGTTCCGGCACCTCATCACATCGCCACCATCACTGCGGATCACTCACGATCACTGCTGGCGGGTTGGATTGGAGCCTTGCGCTCCTCCCTGCACCAGTTTCAGGAGAAACTGATCGTCGAAGCATCCCGCGGCAAACGCGCCTCCTTGAAAAGTACTCGTGAAAAAGTCGTCGACCTGCTCATCGAATCCAGGTCGCAGTTGGAAACGTTGCGAAGGCGCGATGATCGAAGAACCCAGCACGCACAGGAACGCTCGGAGGACCCTCATCGCCCCACATCTGCGGCACTGGGAGATCTTCTCGCATGCGACGGAGCAGACCTGTTCGAGGATCGCAAGGAATCGACCCTGGTACTTCGTGGTCCGCAAGGAAGAATCCATATCTTCACCTCTACCGGAAGACACATCACCAGTGCCATCTATAGCACCGATTCGATTCAATCGAGAATCGCTCGTACACGCTGGGTTCCGATGAATCGAGAGAGAGCTCGTGCCTTGGTCGAGCGTGTACGACGATCGATCGAACCGGGAAGCCCCGGTCTCTCCCAGGGGGACGCCTCATGAGTCGCTTCAGCGACTCCAGGATTCCCACCAACGGATGAAGCCAGCCCCCAGCACCTTTTCGACAGCATTCCGTGGTATCCCACCTTGGCGGAGTCCATCGGCCAGAGAGTCCAGATCACGATGATCGCGAAAGCCCTGCGGTGTTTGATCGATCCCATCCAGGTCGGTTCCGAGACCCACCTGGTCCTCACCGAGAATCTCGAGCAGATGCAGCACGTGTCGTGTCACGGTTTCCAGAGTGATGGTCTGATCCTTCGGTCCGAGAAAAGGAGGATACAAGTTGACCCCCACCATCCCGCCACGACTCCCGATCATCTCGATCAGATCGTCCGTAAGGTTTCGAGGATGATCATGAATTTTTCGGGCATTGGAATGAGTAGCGATGACGGTCGCTCCCGAACCACAAACATCGATGACTCCCTCACGATTCAGATGCGAGACATCGATGGCCCAACCCAGTTCGGTCGCCAGTCCGATCGCTTCCTTGCCAAAAGGAGTCAACCCCCCGTGGTCATCTTGCATGACACCTTGGCCCAATGAATTGGCACCGTTCCAGGTCACCCCAAGAATCCTCACCCCTCTTCGGTGTAGATTCTCGATCCTGGTGAGATCTTCTTCGAGACAGGAAGCATTCTCGATGGTCGCCAGCATTCCCGTGACCCCATCTGGCAATGCGGCCAGTTCGACAGGGTCGGTGACCATCTGAAATGGCTCTTCGCCACTCTCGTGTAAGCGATCACGGACATCGAGCAGGCGATTACAATGCCCCCAAGGATCTGGATTCAGATCTTCAGTGAAAACTGCGGTGCAGAGTAATCGAACCGCACCTGCACGACATCGTGGAGCATCGACTTGCAACTCATCTCGTCGGGGATACAGGCCACCCCCCTTCTCCTCGAGTCGCCACAGTGTATCCACATGCATATCAGTTCTCATCGGTCCCCCCGATGGCTGAGGCGCCACTCTCCCATGCTCAACACATCGATCAACTGGGCTTCCGCAAGGCAACGTACTCTGGAAGGATCTTCTGCGCCGATCACCTGGAGATCGGCGACGCTTCCCGGATCGAGTGTACCCCACCCCGAAGGAAGCATGTTTGCAAATGCCGCAGAGGAAGTTCTCCAGCGAAACGCCTTCTCGAAAGAGACTCTTTGTTGAGGATAGAAAGCTACGCCTTCACCGTTGCGATCGAGGCGGGTGACCGCAGCAGCAATATCCAACCAGGGGTCCGCACTCTCGATGGGTGCGTCCGACCCCATGACGACGGGAATGCCAGCATCATCGATGGACTTCAGTGCCAAGGCGTGAGCAGCACGGGAGCCCCATCGGCTACGGAGGATCTGTCGATCCTCAAAGAGGTGACACGGCTGCATCGATGCGATGGTTCCTGTTCTTCGAATAGAGGCCAGATCGTCAGGATCAAAACACTGGAAGTGTTCGATACGATCAGGCAAGTCGGTTCCGCGCAGGTCACGAGTGAACTGGATCCAGCGGTTCGCTTGCGCCACCGCCGCATCTCCGATGGCATGGATCGCCAGTGCCCAGCCATGCTTAGCAGCGAGCCGTGCAGTACGCTCGAGGCTAGCGGCAGACCTTCGCTCGACACCGAGATTGCCCGGATCGTCGTCGTATTCAGATTTCATCCAGGCGGTCCTCGAACCGAGGGTCCCGTCGAGGAATATCTTGATCCAGGGCATGGCGAAGGAACTGTCTTCCTTCCCCTCCGGGAGACAACTCCCACCTCCATCGAGTACCTCTAGAAATTGAGATTCTGGCATTCCATGACGAATACGAACGCCGAGTTGATTCGCAGAATTCTCACGACGAAGCAGATCGATGGAATCGCCACGATCAAATGTCGTGGCCGCTGTGATCCCTCGTTGTAGCAGCCACTGTGATGCCGCATGTGCATCTTCTAGTGGAGGTTGGCAGATGGCAGCCCAGACCAGTTCAGCATCCTGTTCCGTCACGACACCGGAGTGTTGGG
>CAVOEM010000142.1:0-7369 GCA_963694575.1 Planctomycetes bacterium UBA1146
AAGCGTTGCGATCACCGCACCATTGCGACTCAATTCGATGATTTCACCCGGTGCTGGCAAGGTCCAGGAGAGTGAAGCGGTGGAGCCGAGTGCCGAGCAAGTCATGTCGGTCGGGGTCGATGGAACATCGACGCTGCAATCGACGGTGGCACTGGTGCTGGACGGGCCGCCGTGAGCGGTCAGGTCGTAACTGTGAGCACCATGCGCCGGCAACGCATCCTGATAGGAGGAATCGCCTCCCGAGAGGATCGCCAGCAACTGGCCATCACGGTTGAGAGTGAGAGTGCTGTAGCTGTCGTTGTTGGTCCAGGAGATCTCGACAGTGCCGGAGACGGTCGAACAACTGAAGTCGGTCGGATCCGCCAGCACGTGAATGGTGGCGCAGATGGTAGCACTGGTGGCATCACCGATTTGCATCGTGACGCAGTATAGGTAGTCGCCCGGGGCCAACCCGGTGTCGTCATGGGACTGGGTGGCTGCCGGTAAGGACTCGATCGGTACGCCATTTCTGGTCAGTTCCGCAGTGTCTCCAGGTCCGCTGTGATTCCACGACAATGAAGTGGTCGAGGCGAGCGCCGTGATCTGTAGATCGGTCGCCTGAGCGGGGACATCTTCGGAACAATCCACCGTCGAGGAGCTGTTCCCATCCTTGGCACCACTGAGGGTGTAGGTGTGCGAACCAGGTTCGGTGGCGATATCGGTATAAGAGGCGGCGGCTCCCGGTAACACGGCGATGACGGCTCCATCTCTGAGCAGGGTCACGCTGTCGTATTCCTCATTATTGGTCCAGCTCATGTCGACATCTCCGGCGCTGCAGAGGCAGGAGAAGTTGGTCGGAGGAGCCGGAACCAACAGGGTGCAGCAAGCGGAGGCACTGGTCTTGGGTCCGAAGCGATTCAACACGCAGTAGGTGTAGGTCGCAGGAGCCACACCAGCGTCGGTGTATCCAGCACTGGAGGGGTCGAGTTCGGCAATCAACATGCCGTCGCGCCACACCTCGATGGTGGTGGAGGGCTGGGTGTTGATCCAGGTCAGAACCGAATCCACTCCACCAGAGACTGAACAGGTCAGATCTGCGGGTGGGTAAGGAACGGTGATTTCACAGGCGATGGTTTTCGATTCGTGATCTCCGATGCGGCCACTGACCTCGTAAAGATGAGGACCCGGTCCGGCGATGGCATCGACATAACTACTGGCGAGGCCATCGAGGTCTTCCAGGATGGTGCCTCCATCGCGCTTGAGGATCACATTGTCGTAGGCCTCTGCATTGGTCCAACTGATGGTGGCGATGGCAGAATCTACTCCACAGATGATCTCCACCGGTGGGGCCGGAACGATGGCCGGGGTACAGGTGTCGGTGCTGTGGTTGTTGTCGATCCTGGCACGCAAGCAGTACTGGTAGGTACCCGGCTCGAGTGTCGGATCGATGTAAGAGGTCGCCGAGGCGGGAAGGGTCGCGATGACGAGTCCGTCGCGGAAGATCCGGATCGATGTGGCGTCCTCGGTGGGGGCCCAGGTGAGGAGCATGTGAGTGCCCTCGACGAGTCCGGTTCCGAGGGCGGTGATCGCCTCGGGAATGGCCGTGGTGCAATGGGTCGGATCACTTTCACTGGTACCTTTGAGACCTCGAACGGTGTAGGAGAAATCTCCCGCAGCCAGCGGCGAGTCGATGTACTCCGATGCGGTGCCGCTCAGGGTGGCGATGACCGTCGATCCTTGCATTACCTCGACCTGGTCATAGGCGGGTGCGGGGTTCTGCCAGTTGAGGCGAACCTGATCCCCCTCACCCTTGCAGGTCAAAGCCTGCGGCTGGCGAAGGACGGTCAATCCACACGATTGTGCGGCGGAGAGACCTTGACGACGTTGCGCGGTGATCGAGTAACTACGATCACCATAGGAAACATCTTGATCGGTGTAACTGGTACTATTTCCCGAGATGGTATCGATCAGGAAGCCGTCGCGCCGAATCGCGATGTCGTTGTAGGTTCCTCCGTTGGTCCACTCGAGGAACACCGAGGAGCCGGTGGCGGAACAATTGAGGGCTCCCAGCGGATCGGGCATGGTCAGGGTACAGCAGGTTCTTCCGCTTTCTCCGGTGAACTTGACCCCGCGGACACAGACCGAGTAGTCGCCAGGTCCACCCTGTATCTGGGTGGTGAAACTCTGGCTATTCCCGGGGATCTGATCGATTTCCGGCAAGGAGGAGGTGTCGTTGCCAGGTCCGAACTCGATGATGATGTAGTCATAGGCATCGGTATTGATCCAACTGATGGTGGCAATATCCACATCCGAGGAGCAGAGGACCGCCTCTACCGAGAAGGGATCGACCAGTTCACAGGTGGCACGAGCACTGACCGCTCGTCCGTCATCGGCGACACCCTCGACCTCGTAGATGAAGCGTCCTGCAGTGATGGCATCCTGGGTGGTGGTGGCATCTCCGGCGAGGGTCTGGATGTGGGATCCATCGCGATAGATGTTGATCAGCTCGAATCCATTTGGATTCGGCATCAGGTTCCAGTGGATGGTGGCGATGATCTGATTCTGGGCATCTGGAGCGGCACTGCAGGTGGCCGTGTAGGGCGGCATCAGCGCAGTGATACTGCAACTAGTGGAGAGTGTCGTGGTTCGATCTCCGCGCTCCACCACACTGTACTGGTGGATTCCGGAAGAGACATTGTTGTCGTGGTAGGAAGTACTACCACCCGGGAGAGTGCTCTGAAGAACACCATCGCGGTAGAGGTCGATCAGGTCGTAGTTATCACTGTTGCTCCAGGAGATGGAGATGTCCCTGTGTAGGGATGTGCAGTCAAGAGCCGCGATCGGTACCATCACGCGGATGTCGCTGTCGCGCTTCACGGTATCGATTCCACGACGTCGTCCACGGACCGAGTAGTTGTGATCTCCGTAGGTGACTCCTGAATCGGTGTAAGCCTCGGTGCCACCTGGCAAGGTCGCCAGCAAGACATGATCTCTGAACAGGTCGACTTCGTCGTACACCGCACGGTTGTTCCAGGTCACATCGACGGTCTGTCCCAGGCAAACGGTCTGAACGTTGTTGGGAGAACGCAGTTTGTGACCGAGGAATATGTAAACGCTTCCTGCCATGTGGCGTCCGTAGGGCTTCGCTCCAGCCGCACCGATCAACAGGTCGTTTCCTCGGTCATCATTGAAGTCGCCAGCGGCACCAACCGAGATACCTACTTCTTGCCCTTCGGTGAGACCGAGGTATCCGCGTCCTCCATGCTGGAACAGGTCCAGCAACTGGGATTCACCCAGCATCTGGCCACCATTAACCCGGTGAGCCATTCCTTTTTCAACATCGAGCAAGATCGATCGGGAGATGCCGATGATGTGGTCATCGATACCGTCACCACTGAAGTCGAGAGTGGTGTGAACCGATTGCCCCTCTTCATCATTGTCATAGAAACTCATGTATCTAGTGATCCATGGTGCAGGGATGGCGAGATTGATCTCGGCAGGGGGGCTGAACCCTCCACGAACCAGGTACGCCACATTGGCAATCGTTTGAGGATCGTGATCGTGGAGTGAGCGGCTGATCAGCAGTTCCGTATCTCCATCCGCATCGGCATCGCCGGCACAGGAGATCGATTGCCCCAATTCATGGTTGGCCTGGGGAACCCGAATGGTGGTACTGGTCAAGCCACTGGCTGCGATGTCGTTGAGTGCGACTTCAGCCGGAGGAGCACTGCCTCCATAGATGATCCAGGCGCGGCCGGCATTTGCGGAGGACCCGTCGGAGTGGCGCATCGATGCGATGGCGATGTCCGATTTTCCGTCTCCATTGAAGTCCTCGAGATCGGCGACGCAGGACCCCACCTCCTGATGGGGTCCGCCGGAGCGGAAGATGGTCACATTGCTATGGGAGTTCTTGAGGTCGATGGTGGAAGGAAGAGAGTTGCTTCCGCGGATCAGGAAGGCACTTCCACACACCTCCTCGGAGTCGTTGGAGTCCTCGGGGGCCCCGAGGAGGATATCGGCAAAGCCATCTCCATCGAAGTCCCGGGCACCCGATACGGAAGCACCCAGATGCGAGCCTTCGCGGGCACCGATGATCTCGACTCCGGAAGATCCAAGATTGGAAACATCGACGATTCCCGCAGGATTGGCCGAGCCGTAGATGAGGTACGCACGTCCTGCTTGTTCCTCATCCGGGTAACTACTGGAGGCTCCGGGGGCACCGATGATGTAGTCATCGTAACCATCTCCGTTGACGTCACCGGCTCCAGAGACGGAGGCTCCCAGCATCGAACCGCCAGGCGCACCCTGGATGATGATGACACTTCCAGGGTGGGGGTAGAGCAGGTCCAGTTCAGTGGCCGGGGAACTGGAACCGAGGATGACATAAGCTTTTCCACCGGTGTTGTGGGAGTGGTTATCGGATCCCGGGGCTCCAGCGACGATGTCGGGAATCCCGTCTCCGTTCACATCTCCGGCACCCGAGGTGGAGGCACCGAGATGGTCCTCGGCGTGGGCTCCAATGATCTGGATCTGTGCCGTATCGATGAAGACCTGATCTGAGGCGTGGCCGACCGACGAGAAGGGCGAGAGAAGGGCGAATGCGATTACAAATAAAGCACAGGTATATATACGCAGAACCATAACAAGCACTCCAATTTTTACGAATAGTTGCACCGCATCATGGGCACAGGACACACTCCTGATGATCGAAGATCAATATTGACCAGTTCGCTCTAAGAGAAATCTGGATACGACACAAGAGTAGGATCTTACGCCCCAAATGCAAGTACTTGACCAGTATGGAAGGAATGCCGAGGATCAGGGAGAATCCAAGTCGGGCCGGATTGGAGTCGCGCGTCAGACCAAAAAAGTAGAGGAAGTGCCCTGTATGGGCACTTCCTCCGACATTGAGCGCGAGATTTCTTTTCGAATGAATATTCGATTAGGAACTGACAGTTTCGGTGTTCGTGACATTGATGTCACTTGTAGCATTCGTTGCAACCGATGCGTTGTTGACCCAGGTAGAGGCGGGGTTCTCGATCACGCAGTAGGTGCAAGCATTGGAGATCGCCTTGGTGACCCAGTATCCACAGATGCTGACGACGAAGGGGAAGTAGATCGCTTCCACCGCAGCGACGGCACTGTTGGCGTAGGTGGTGAAGAAGGCACCACCACAGAAGAGGAGTCCTGCGTAGAGGAATCCTTGCGCGGCGCTATTCCAATAGCAGGACGCATCATAGGCGTTGTCCACGTTGCCGCTGAAGACCTGGTAGCCACTCTTCCACATCGAGGTGGTGCAGACGGCGAAGCAGGTCACCAGTGAGGTGGCGATCACCGCAAAGAAGACGTTTGCATCAAACGCAGTGTTGATGGCGTAGTTGGTGGCGATGGTGCAGAGGGCGAGGAACCCCAGGACACCGGTGATAACCCGAGTTGTCGGGTAGTTGACGTTGTTGCAGCTGGTGCTGCCGTTCGAGTTGGCGTTCATGGCCAGACCTTTCTCATGGTGCCGGCGTAAAACTCAACGGTGCCGGCTCGGCTTCGCTGGCCCAGTCCGTCCGGGCCCTAAGCCTTCTTCGACCTACGGCGAGGGAATCTTTACCGATGCGATGGATTTTGTGCCAGATCAGGGCGGCTTCCCGAGGATCGATCCGCCAGATCGGCGATCAGATCAGACCCCAGCGTTTTGGCGTCAAAGGTCTTTTGAGCATATTCTCGAGCGTTCTTGGCCATCTCCTGTCGTCTCAGGGGGGCGTCCGCCAGAGTGAGAATGGCACGGGTCATCGTTTCTACTGCTTCATTATGAAGCAGTAGTCCGCACTGCTCCGGGATCAGGTCTGGCAGCAATCCGCGGCGACTGGCGATCACCGGAACGCCGCAGGCGAGTGCTTCGCGGGCGGCTCTACAGGTCCCATCGGAACCGGGCACGAGAAAGAGCAGCAGGTCAAATCGGCGCAAATGTTGCGGGTAGAGTTCGGGGTCGATGTAGCCGGCAAATCGGATCCGATCGCCGAGCCCGGTTTGCTGTGCGGGGATCCTCGCCACCTCATCCTGGTGAGTTCCGCGGCCGAGGATCTCCAGCTGCAACCGAGAATCCTCTGCGGCGGCGGCCGCGAATGCCTCGATCAACTGGGGAAATCTGCGATGCCTCTGCATTCGGGCGACAACGCCGATCACCACCGGTCCATCTCGATCGGTAGAGCGGCCTGGATCCGTGGTAGGAGCGAAGCGTTGCAGATCGACGGGAGGGGCGGTGATCCGGGTGCGGCCCTGTAACTTCGGGTGTTGTTCGAGCAATCGAGCTTCCGCTCGGTTGGAGGGTGGCAGCCACAATCTTGTCCGAGCGGCGGTCCACGCCGCACGCCAGCCACTCGGGGGGTCGAGTTGGTAGCTGCTTCGGATCACTCCGGGCCCCTTCGTTCCACAGGCCAGGCAAGCCAGCAGGTGATCTCCATCGAGATGGCAGTGAAGGAAGTCGGGGCGCTCCGCCTCGATCGAGCGGCGAAGTCGGGAGACATCTCGGGGTAAGGAGGTCCAGCGCAAGTGCTTGGCCAGTCGTAATCCGGTGACCGTGTCGAGTCCACGGCTGCGGGCGATCTGCTCGACGCTGTTTTCTGCACCGGGATGAGTGCTGGAGAAGAAGCGCACCTCTGCGCCTGCTGCCTGCTGACTGGATGCCATCACCATCGCCAGATCGGCAGGTCCGGTGAACTTGTGATTGGCGAAGAGGTGGAAGATTTTCACCCTTCGGCCTCCGCCGACTCCGGCAGTGCCCGAGGCGGACGCCATTCTGGACCCCGGTGGTGCCGAGGAACCCGATCGGGATCGATTCCACGAGCCCGTAATGACCTTCGTTCCCACAGCACTGCGTGCTTGAGGAAAACATAGAAGGATCCGACAGCGGCCAGGATGAAACCTGCGAATCCATCGCGGTAGCCGCGATCGAGCAGGTACATGCGCAGGAACTTCCACGGCGCATTCAACGCCATTCCCAGGATGGCGCTGCGTTTCGTCCCTTCCATCTCTCGCGCTGCGATGCTGGTGAAGAAATCGATCGTCTCCATGTGGTGATGAAGATGATCGAACGAGTAATGGAGCAGATCGCCCTTCAAAGGGAAGGCTGAACCATCGAGGGAGATGTGGTCGTGAGGATTGTTTCCTGCCCAGCGTGCGCTGCGACGATCGAACACACGGATTTTCCGATCTGGATACCAGCCGCCATGTCGGATCCAGCGACCCAGATGCCTGGTGAGACGCGGCATCGAATATCCCTTATGGCTGGGAGAACCTTCGAGGTGGTGTTCCAGTTCAGCACGGAGTTCCGGGGTGATCCGTTCATCCGCATCGAGCGAGATGATCCAGTCTGTGGGGGCCAGGCCCACTGCTCGAT
>CAVOEM010000143.1:0-7358 GCA_963694575.1 Planctomycetes bacterium UBA1146
CGACTCGACGCGACATTTTTATTGACGCTTTTGTTGGCCGTGGATCGAGATTTTTTCTTCTTCGATCCCCGGGTACTCGTCGATTTGGAACTCTTCATGGATGGCCGTCCATTCTTCAATATTTTGTGCGGAGTCACCGGCCCAGACTCATTATCGGACCACGGAGACCCCCGGTCGTTAATATCCGTCATTTTATAGGCAATTTCCACAATATCCGCACCGAACAGGCGTGACAATTTGCAGTTCAATCTACACTTATGCTCTGGACGAATTTAGCCACTTCTATATCATCAGCCTTCTAGTGACTCCCCGTGAGCAAAGTGTGCAGGAAGTGCAGGATTTCCAGGTGTCGTCAGACCGTTTCTTCTCTGAATCATCTCCGGTCGGGGATCTGGGGGCTGAAGGTGGAAACCTGGATCGCCAGTCTCGCCTGCGAAATCTGGCCCTCGTGATCGAGGGGAAGAACTCCGACCTCAAGTACGATTTGAAGCACCTCGAGTGGATGGTCAGGCAGGGTGTCGGGACCCAAGAATGTCCGCTTTCTGCTGCTGAAATTTCCTCTCTTTCTCTCGACCTCGATCGAGTTCAGCAGCAACTGATGACCTACCTTGCCGGAGATCTGGATCGGAACAGTTTTCACCACTGGGCCTGCACCTTGATCAAGATCTCTGTCACGCTGCTACTGGCAAAGGAACAACCAGAGGGCCAGAAAATCGATTCTGCCCTGGGTTTGCTCGCCTTGCTCCTCGACGACGACTTTGCCTCTCCCGACAGTTCGAAGCGACTCTGTCGGCTGCTGTTCGATCGGATTCAATACCGGCGCACGGTCCCCTGCCGTAGAGCCGTCTCCGAGATGCTGAGGGAACTGGGAGTGGCCCATTTGACCGTGATGGCGCGAGAATCGGATCCTTCTCTCCCTCGTTGGGTGGATCTCGCCCTGTTGCCCCGTCGCAAGAACTCCGGGGAAGCCCCTCATCCGGGCAAGTCTGGCTGGTTCCAACCGCTGTCGATCAGTACCGCCAGGCTGTGGAGCCAGATCGCGCCTGACGATCGCTGGGCCAGTCCCGAAAATAATCGAATTCCGGCGCTGATCTGCCGCGAACCGTGGCTGGGACCCGAGTTGGAAGGCTTGCAAATTTTCCTCGATCCAGGAGGATTGGCGGAGGCTGTGGTCGAAACTGAAGGTCTCCAGTCGATAGATATGAGAAAAGCTGTGGCCGGCTTCAGAGCATTGCATCAATTGAATCGGTGTTACCTCGATGGAATTCCCGTACACTCCCGCAAGGAGGACTTATGAAAACCCAATCGCCAGACGAACACGCCGGTAACGGCGATGAATCGTCAGAACTTCAGCAACAAATCGAACGCCTCGAATCGCAACTGATCGATGAGCGTGAGAAGCACAACATTGAGATGAAAAAAGGGCTGGATGCCTTCCAGAAGTTGCAACAGGGAAGTGCTGGCGAGAAAAAAGAACGACACCTGATCTCGATCGATGGTCATGAGTTATCGCCCCACCAGCGTGTTGCTATCTTTGTCGATGTTCAAAACATGTACTATGCCGCAAGGAATATCTTCCAGTCCAAGCTTGAGTTCTCCAAGTTGCTGCGTCACCTGTTAAGAGGGCGAGTGCTGGCCAGGGCGATGGCATATATTGTTGAGCGTCCGGGAATGAACCAGGATAAGTTCATCGAAGTCCTGCGCCGTAACGGATATGAAGTGAGAAAGAGAATCGTTGGTGAACGAAATGACTCCACCAATCGAGGCGACTGGAACATCGGAATCACACTCGATGTGCTCTCTCTCTCCTCCAAGATCGACGTCGCGATTCTTGTCACTGGCGACGGGGATTTCGTACCCCTGGTCGACCGACTTGCGATGGAGGGTGTGAGAGTCGAGGTCGCATCTTTCCGTGAAACGACATCCTCGGAATTGTTCCATGCCGCAGATCAGATGCACTTCCTCGATGAACGGGTTCTTCTCCACGGAACTCACTTCCAGCCTTCCGAGGAGGAACAAGAGGAGGAACAAGAGGAGGAAGAGGAACACGAAAAAGAACTGGTCCCACCTCGATCACGAAAGCCTCTGCGTCGCGCTCGCGGCCCCGTGGAAGAGGACTTCGATGACGAGGACAACGAGGATTGACGGAGACGGCCTCCCCGATTCTCCCGGGGATGGCTCGCTGATCTCCAGTTACCAGTTCGAATTGCCATCCCGGCTGATCGCTCAAGAACCCTCACCGGAACGATCCGCATCTCGCTGCATCTTTTGCTCGCGAACTTCGGATGATGCAGTCGAAGCTCCATTTCACACCCTCGTCGATCGCCTGGTCGGAGATGAAATCCTGGTGGTCAATGACACCCGGGTTCTGCCCGCACGGATTCGTTGCCGCCGACAAAGTGGTGGAGCGATTGAAGCATTTCTGTTGAGACCTCTAGGGCAAGGCAGATGGCAATCGTGGCTCTCCCCCTCCCGAAGAATCCAAGCTGGCGAGATTCTCGAGACGAGTGGTCCTCCGCTGAAGGTGATCGAACGGCGAGGTTCGGGCTGGATCGTGGAACTCGGCTCCGAGCAAGTCCTCGAACAAATTGGAGAGGTTCCACTTCCGCCCTACATCGAGAGAGACGAGCAGGATCAGCGCCTGCAAAATCTTGATCCACAACGCTATCAGACCATCTTCGCCCGTCAGCCAGGTGCCGTTGCCGCTCCCACTGCCGGTCTCCATTTCGATGATCTACTCAGATCTAGACTGGAGGAGAAGGGAGTTCAGATCGTTCCGATCACTCTTCATGTTGGGCCCGGCACCTTCAAGCCGATCGAGGTCGATCAAATCCACCAGCACAGGGTCGATCCCGAGTGGTACTTCGTCAGCGAGGAGAGCCGCAGCGCACTGGCGATGGCAAGAGCCGATGGCCGCAAGATCATCGCAGTCGGTACCACCAGCCTCCGGGTTCTCGAGAGCATCGGTAGCATTGAAGAGGGCCCGGAAATCGAGGCGGAAACAGCTCTGACCATCTTGCCAGGGCATCCGTTCGAACATGTCGACGGATTGATCACTAATTTCCATCTTCCTCGTTCATCCTTGCTGGTGCTGGTCTGCTCTTTCCTCGGGCACCGCCGCACACTCTCCTACTATCAGCGAGCGATCGACCTCGGAATGCGTTTCTATTCCTATGGTGATTGCATGGCAATCTTGCCGGATAAGCAAACTCGATGATCCAGTGCTGGGCATGCAGGGCTCCACTAGCCGCGGATCAAATCACCAGGGACGGAATCATCCGAGGACGAACTCAGGATTCAGGCGGCCCCTATCGAATCTACAACTGCCCATCTTGCCGCAAGCAGAATCGCATCGAGAAGTTGACCAATGGTGCGACATACTGCTCTCCGGCCAAGGAGATCTCTCTGATCGACTGGCTCTTCGGTTGGATCGAACCGCTCGCGCCTGAAGACTTCCTCGAGATCCAGAGATGGCACCACCAGCACGGTGATGAGCGACGGGCTGTATTCGAAGGTGACGGAGACCAGAGATACTCTCATTCTCTGTGGGGTCGCATCGGTCAGTGGATGAAGAAGTGGATCAGGCCACCCGACTCCGCTGGTTCTGATTCGCCCGACAAGGAAGTTCCGGATGCCACCGAGCAAGACCCGGCAATGGGCGCACGTCACCTCGACCCAGCGAGAGAGGCTCTACCCCATCCTTATCGTATTCTCGAACTTCCAATAGACGCTACCGCAGAACAGATCCGCGCCCGATTCAAGCAGTTGATCCGAGTCCACCATCCCGACAAGTTACAGCACGCCGATCCTGTCCAGGTAGAGGTGGCTAGCCGCAAACTTCAGGACTTGATCGAGGCCTTCGAAGAATTGAAAAAAAAGGGCGAGGTGTAAATCGATGAAATGGCTCAGGTAGCACCGGGCATCCAGTTCAAAGCCTGGGTCATCAAGGTCACCAGCAGGACCACCAGGACCCCCACCAGATTCAACACCACACCACAGCGGATCATCGTTCGGATCTGCACCTTGCCGGTCGAAAACACGATGGCATTGGGTGCGGTCGCCACCGGTAGCATGAAGGCACAGGAGACCGAGAGTACTGCTGGCAGCATCATGTGAATCGGTGCAACTCCTCCCTCAAGTGCGGCTTCCTTCAGAATCGGCATCAAAACGTGCATCGATGCGGTGTTGGAGGTGACCTCAGTGAGAAATGTAGTCGCCAGCGAGATCGTCACCACGATTCCCGCGAAGGGGAGATCGACCCACTGGGCCATCCACTTGCCGAAGTGACTGGAGAGCTCACTCTGTTGAAAAGCACCTCCGATGGCAAATCCTCCGCCGAACAGTAGCAGCATGCCCCACGGAACCTCCTTAGCCTGATCCCAGTCCAGTAACGGTGCTCCCCCCTTTCTCCCGGGGATCAGGAACAGCGAGATGCCCGCCACAAGTGCCACGAACGAATCGTTGAGATACTCGTGGGCCGATCCATCAGCCATGCCCATCCAACCTCCCACCACGCCGCTCCAACCAGAAAAACCCGCTCCCCCGCGGGTCATCCAGAGCAGTGCAGTGCAGATGAAGACCACCAGCACCCTGGCTTCCGCCGATGAGATCTTCCCTAGAGATCTTCTCTCTTCTAGCAGTGAATCCATCCCACTGGTGGAAGTCCCGGGGGCCAGAGGAAGCAAGAATCTCGTCATCAAGAACCCGATGATCGGTATGAAGATGATCACCATTGGCAACCCAAACTGAAGCCAGTGAAGGAAGTCGATGTTCACTGGCGGAATCAATTCCTCCGCATTCTTGGTAAAGATCAGGTTAGGAGGAGTACCGATCAGCGTACCGATTCCTCCGACGTTAGCGCCATATGCGGTGCAAAGGAGCAAGCAGGTCGTGAATACTGTTCCATCACTTTTCATTTCTTTTGCTGTTCGCCTGGCCACGGAGATGGCGATCGGCATCAGCATCAGTGTTGTCGAAGTGTTGGAGATCCACATCGAGAGCATCGCCGAGGTGATCAGAAACCCGAACGCCAGGCGACGAGGGGATGTGCCGACCGTGGTCAAGGTCGCCAGCGCAATTCGCCGATGGAGCCCGGAACATTCGACCGCTTTCGCCAGAAAGAACCCTCCCAGCAACAGCAAGATCAGATGATGTGAATAATACTTGGCCGCCACCGAAGCCTTACAAACTCCCATCAACGGCAGCAGAACTGCAGGGAGTAACGAGGCCGCAGGGATCGGGATCGCTTCGGTGACCCACCAGGTGACGGTCCAGACCGTCACCAGAAGTGTTCCACGAGCCGCTTCAGAGAACTCCGCTGGAGCCCCCAGGTAGGCCGCAATGGCCAGGACCGGCCCCAACAGGATGGGCCCGATTCGGACCCTCCGGCTCTCTCCTTCTACACTGTTTTGGTGGCTCAAGCGTTCCTCCCCTCAGGACGATCCTGTCGAGAACCAGGCTGGCTGTTCGACTCCATCCGGCTGAAAACCCATCCGTTCCTCGTCATGGTGTCGCCGTGGTAACATCGACGACACGAAACCCCAAGGAAACTCTTCGATAACTTTATTGGAGCCTGATCATGAACTGGCCTGTGGTCCCTTCTCGACTCTTACAGCGCTCGAATCTTCCGCGAAGTCGTGGCCACTCATCCCATACATACTCAGCACCCACGTACTCAGCACCCACGAGTTCAGTACCCACGAGCTCAGCGCTCGTCGGGACTCGCAGTTTTCTCTCGCTCCCCATGATGAGTGTAGCCCTGCTGCTGCTCACTGGCTGTTCAGCCATCTTGCTGCGGCCCCATGCGATTTCGGTCTCCGAGTTTTCTCGAGAAAAAGATGTGATCCACTTCATGGTCTCCATCGAAGACTCTACGCAGGAGCAGGACTTTTATCGCTGGTCACAGGATCACATCCAGGAGAATAACTTCCAGTTCGAGAATCCCGATCATGAAGGGGTCCCCCTCTACGAACTTCACTACCACTTCAGGAAAAGAGGTGGTCGGTTTCGTAGCCAGCGCATCGCCTATCTGATGTGGAGAAGATCAGAGGCCTCCCCTTACCGGTTCGAACACAAGTTGACCTATATCGGTTCAGGAATGCCGTTGAGGAGCGGCAGATCATGGTGAGTAGAATCGCGAACACCCTTGGGGCTGGGAGCGGCTCCAGAACACTCCAGTCCTTATTGATCGCGGTACTTCTTCTCGGCCAGTGCGGCTGTGGGCTTCTCTACAAGCATCGCGTGGAGACTGCCGTCGGCACCCTCTGGACCAATGGCAATCTTCAACTCGCTCGCCAATATCAAGAGGATCTCCGCTGGATGAAGGAAGGACTACAGCAAGTCCTCCCCAACAACTCTGAAGGAATAGGTTCCACATCGATTCTGCTGGTCCAGAACGATGACGATCGAATCATTCACGAGGACCAGATCAGAACCGCAGGCTGGTATAACCACACCTTTTCGCTGATTCGATTCACTCCGACTCCTCCGGCGGAAAAATTGCTCCTGCAAAACCAACCCGATCCGGAGGAGCACCGCACACTTCTCCACGAACTCGCTCATCACTTCACATCTGACGACCAGCGGATTCGATCGACCTGGTGGCTGGCCGAGGCTATCGCCTGTTCTCTGGAAATTTCATACCTCGATCCGCAGGGGAAATTCCAGGTCCCGCCCCTTCACCCGATGCAATATCAGATCGCGAGAAGCGCTCTTTCTAATCTGGGCAGGGCAAATTTCACCAAACTGGCACGGCAGGTCATCTCGGAGAACTGGCTCGGCTTCTACAGAGACGACGGCGATCTGGCCAAGCGGTACGCCATCTCCTGGGCCATCTTCTGGACCCTGCAAGGTCAACAGCAAGGGACACTGGAACAACGCCTGGATGCAGTATTGAAACTGGAAGACGAACAGATCATCGAACAGATTCCGGCTGTCATCCAAGCCATCACTCCAGCTATTCAGACTCAACTGCAGCAACACCTTGAACAGGATCATCACCGTCGCTGGGCCATCGATCAGGCGCTCAGAGGGTACCGTATCCATGGACCGAGAATACTCGAAGCCATCGATCTGGAACTGGCGTCCGCCGATCCTGAAGGCCATGCATGGGCCTGGTCCAGTGCAACTCGACTCCTCCTGCGCCCCCGATCCAGGCTGGACAGAGTTACTCGCAATGACTGGCTCCAGCGAATCGAACAACAACTCGTATCCGGCTCACTCGAAGTCAAGTTGGCGATCTGTACCGATTTCCCCGAGTATCGCTGGGCTTCCACACTATTGCCTCGACTCATCGATTTGCTGGAAAGCTCTGACGGCAACCTCAGGAGTGCGGCGGCCGCAGCACTCTCCCGTGCCAG
>CAVOEM010000144.1:0-7301 GCA_963694575.1 Planctomycetes bacterium UBA1146
CGCCCGTCGGATCTGACATCGGCGAGCCCGCCAGCCTCTCGAATCTCGATCGACAACCCATCTCGAGAGAGGGGATCACCTGTGTCGTCTGCCACCGCATGAGCGCCCCCTACCGAAAGGTCTCGGGGCGACTGGGTCTCGACAGGGGGGATATCTTCGATTCAGTGAAGGGCGCCAAAGGTAATGGAGAAATGAGTCGCGTTCTCAGAGACCCAAAAACCTACAAGGTGAATACAGAGCGCGATGATGTGGGTCGCGCGATCCACGCTGAGATCGAGAAGTTTCCTGAGATTGAAGACCCGACCTTCTGCGGTAGTTGTCATGAAGTCTTCACCCCCAACGGGTTCCGTGTACACGAAGTTCTCAGCGAGTACCGAAACTCACCCGCAGCCGCACAAGGGATCTCCTGCAATGATTGCCACATGGGTAAGGAAGAGGGGATTGCGACCGGTTATCGACAAGGGCCCGCCGCGGTGGTAGGCGGAGAAGAAACTTCCGACAGGAAGTTGACGAATCACTTCTTTGCCGGTCCGGACTACTCTCTCATCCATCCGGGCATTTTCCCCATCAACAAACGAGCCCAAGATTACAAATCGATCTCCCAATGGCTCCTCTTCGATGTAGACATCGGATGGGGCACCGACCAGTTCGAAAACGAGTGCCCGGAAGACTTCCCATTCCCCGAAGCATGGGATTCCATCGATGATCGATACGAGGCACGTGAGATCATCGATGAACAACTCGAACTACTCGATTGGGCCACGCAACAGCGGCTTCAGGCGTTACAGCGAGGATTCGGTCTCTCCGAGATCCGCATCACTTCTGCCAGTGAACAGGGAATCGACTTCGAACTAGACGTGAAAAACCTCTCCAGCGGACACAATCTTCCCGCCGACAAGCTCGGCAGGCTGTTTGTCCTTCAGGTCGAAGTCCAGGATTCACAAGGTGAACTCGTTTTCATCTCCGGAGACCGTGATCCCAACGGAGATGTCAGGGATGGATTCTCCCTCTATGTCCGTAACGGTGAGATCCCACTCGATGAACAACTATTCAATCTGCAATCAAAAGTGCTGGTAAGAAACTTGCGTGGAGGAGAACAGGAACAGGTGCTAACGACCAACAAATCGGGATCGGCAATCCCCTTCATTCGACCCGCCTCCCGGCCCAACAACATCTACGGCCACCCCAAAAATTTACGTAAACATCGCCAAGGTATCGAGCCTCTCGGGCATCGAACTGCCTCCTATCGTATCGCAGGAGAATTGCTCACCGGACGGGAACCATACTCGGTCAAGGCGCAGTTCATCTCTCAATCCGTTCCCGTGAACCTGGTTCTTCAGACGATGCATGTCGGTTTCGATTACGGACTCTCACCCCGAGCACTGGCCAAAAAGTTGGTCGAAGGGGCCATCGTGATCGCCGAGAAATCAACGCGAATCACGGTTCCAACATTGAAGAAGAAATGACAGAACTTATTGCTGAACGCGACAATAGAGTAGGCTGTAGTTCGAGTACGGTTTCCGGTCCTTTCCGTTCGCAGGAAAGAACACCTATTAAGTGGAGATTCTTGCCGCAAAAAATGAGGCCCGAGTAGTGTCACCAGGCGATGATCGGTTCGCCGCTACGAGTCTATTGCGAGAGACCAGCAGCATCCGAATACAGCGGCCTTCCACAGCGGTCCACCACACCGGTCCACACAGCAAGCCCCCCGACGATTTAGTGCCAAACTGCCCACTGGAATCGGAAATGAAGTAGTATACATTTCTGGTTCAACCACTGCTCCCCCGATCCACTGGAACTTCGTCGGTAGACACAGTTTAAAATGTCACAAGTGCCACAATGACCATCGAAGCGCTAATTTTCGAAAGTCGAGGAGCCAATGCCACTCCATTGTTTGAATCGTGCCTTTCAAGCCCTACTGCTCACTTCCATCCTCTGGGTCGGCTGGAGTTTGCCCCTCTTCGATTCGACAACAGCGATCGGAGCGCAAGATCCTCCTGCCGACACCGAATCGTCGGAAAGCAATCTACTCGGCGATGATCTACTCGGCGATGACCTGCTCGGCGATTCCCCTGAAGACACGGCCGAGAAGCCCGAGGAGACGATGTCTTCCGACGAGGCTCACGCCCAGGCGTTTGCCGAAAGCAACTTTCCCTCGGCAGATGAGTGTGCCCTGTGCCACCCAAAGCAATACAAGGAGTGGTCGGTTTCCCAGCATGCCTACTCGCAATTGAGTCCATTGATGATGTCGATGCAGAATGCCATGAACGCTGGAACCAGCAGTACAAATGGAGACTTCTGTCTCCGTTGCCATGCACCGGTAGGATCCGACATGGGCGAACCTTTCAGCATCTCGAATCTAGATCGACACCCTGCCTCGAGAGAGGGAATCACCTGCGTCACATGTCACCGGATGAGTGCCCCGTATCGAAAAATCTCCGGACGCATCGGAATCGACCAGGGCGATGTCTTCGATTCGGTCAAGGGACCCATCGGAAACGATGAGCTGAGCCGCATCCTTAACGATCCCAAGACCTACAAGGTCAACACTGAACGTGACGATGTCGGACGAGCCATTCATGCCGAGGTGGAGAAGTTTCCCGAAATTTCTGATCCCGCCTTCTGTGGCAGTTGCCACGAAGTGTTTGCGCCCAACGGGCTCAAGGTACACGAACTGATCAGCGAGTACCGGAACTCCCCCGCAGCAGCCGAGGGGATTACATGTAACGATTGCCACATGGGTCGCGAACAGGGGATCCCCAGCGGTTACGAAATAGGACCCGCTGCCGTGATCGCTGATGTTCCCACCGCCGATCGAAAACTGACCAATCACTTCTTCGCAGGTCCAGATTACTCCCTGATCCACCCGGGGATCTTTCCCGTCAACAGGGATGCCAATCAGCTCAAATCTCTATCCGAATGGCTTCTCTTCGATGTCGAATCCGGCTGGGGAAGTGACCGCTTTGAAGAGAACTGTCCGGAGGATTACCAGTTCCCCGAGGAATGGTCCTCCATCGATGATCGTGAGATCGCCAGGGGCATCATCGACAAGCAACTCGAACTGCTCGAATGGGCCAAGCAACAACGAATCGCCGTACTGAAGCGTGGATTCGGGCTCTCCGACATCCGTGTGACCGCTGCCAGCGAAGAAGGAATCGACTTTGAACTCGATGTCAAGAATCTCACCACCGGCCACAACCTACCGACCGGATTCGATGCGGAACGACTCTTTGTCGTCCAGATCGAGGTCAAGGATTCCCGCGGTGAACGAGTCTTCGTCTCCGGTGATCGAGATCCCAATGGAGATGTCAGGGATAGTTTCTCCCTGTATGTCCACAACGGAGAGGTTGAACTGGACGAGCAGTTGTTCAACTTGCAATCCAAGTTCCTGTCGAGAAATATCCGGGGTGGTGACCAGGAACAGGTTCTCACCATCAACAACTCCGTGTCGGCACTGCCATTCATCCGACCTGCATCAAGACCCAACAACATTTACGGTCACCCTAAGGGAATGAGAAAACACCGACGAGGGATCGAGCCACTCGGTCATAGAACCGCCCAGTATCACGTGGACGGCGAGCTGCTCACCGGGCACGGCCCCTATTCAGTCGAGGCTCGCTTCATCTCCCAGGCGGTTCCGGTCAACCTGATTCACCAGACGATGCATGTTGGATTTGACTACGGAATGTCACCCCGAGAACTTGGCGATAAGTTGGTCAAAGGTGCCGTTGAAGTTGCGAATAAATCTGCAGTGATAGAAATCCCGCAGAAGAATGGGGGGGGATCTTGAAACAAACTACGAGATACGCCGCCAGTTCCCATCGTAGCTCCAGCACGCCGAGATGGCCGCTGGGATACACCGCCCTCCTGTGGATGATCCTGTGCCTGTTCGGACAGCCGTGCTGGTCTCAGGATGATGAGAGCCCCAGCAGGCTGCCCGATCACCCGATACCGCTGATTCCAGAGGATCAGATTCAACCGACTCAACCGCTGCTCGAACTGGGACCGGGATTTCTCGCCACCGGACGATTGGAGCGCGGATTCGACATCTTTACCGGCGCAGTCTGGCGCCCATCTCTGTGGGTATACGGCAATCTGAGAAGCGGGGTCAACGTGATCGATCCCGCGGGCAACAACAACAGAACCATCGAATGGGCCAACAGGATCGATCTCTTCGCCAACCTGCAATTCACCGGAACAGAACGCATCCTGGTCGGGCTACAGCCTCTTCAAGATCAGGGAAAGTTCACGGGATACACCATCGAACCGGAAGGCAGTGAAGGGTGGTACGACAACACCAGCCTCGAGTTGATTACGTTCTTCTTTGAAGGAGAACTGAGTGAGTTGTTTCCCCGTATCGATCCAGCAGGGAACAAGAAACTGGATTACGGCTTCAGTGTGGGCAGATGGGGAGTCGATCTACAGGACGGGATTCTCGTCAACGACAACATGGATGCATTTGGTGTCACACGATTCATTCCCTTTCCTGGTGCATCCAACATGCGATTCACCATGATCTACGGTTGGGGACAATTACATCGAGATGACAACAAGCTCTCCAACGAATCCAGATTGTTCGGGATCTCGACCGAGACCGATACCTACTCCAGCACCATCGACGCAGATCTCGTCGCCGTCACCGCCCCTGAAATTCAGGGAGGCGATGGTCTCTTTGCAGGCCTCGGCTCTTCTCAACGCATCAAGAAGTGGGGCCGCACCTTCAATACCACCATCCGCTGGTGTGCCTCCATCGCATCCGAAGTAGACAATGCACAGGTCAGCGACGGGATGCTCTTTTTCGTCGAAGCA
This sequence comes from Planctomycetes bacterium UBA1146, assembly GCA_963694575.1. Classification (GTDB taxonomy): domain Bacteria; phylum Planctomycetota; class UBA8108; order UBA1146; family UBA1146; genus QNYK01. The sequence continues at coordinate 4,810 of CAVOEM010000144.1, forward strand.
TCAACAACGCCGTACGGCACCGATGACAACGCCTACGGCACACTATTTCTCGGGATCGATGAATTTTCTTCTGCCGGTAGGTCGCCCGCCAAGGGAGGCCCGCTCGGAAAAGCAGGGATACTTTTTGCCGCAGCGGGACTCGGCAGTTTCAAACCAGCACTGGGCAACCGAGCAGACCGCTCCTTCGGTGGAGCTGTGGGTTACCAGTGGATTCTGTCCGGAGGCGAAAGGAACTTCATCGTGGAACTCGGGGGCAGAACCCCGACGGAGGGAAGCGACCCTGGCTCTGCAGCCGTGGGAATGCGATACCAGGAAAAACTAACCAACAGGGTGATGCTTCAAGGTGACGTCTACACCAAGATGGATGAAGGTGGAGCCAACAGTAACGGGGTTCGCACAGAGTTCCTGGTCAGGTTTTGACGATTGGAACCGTCATCCATCGCCTTCTGGATAGGATCCGGAATCATCCTTTTGGTCTCGATCGGCATCTTCCGGTCGCTGGTGGCAATGGTCACGAAGAACGAAAAAGTGACGCAAGAGATGCAACTCTCCACCGAGAAGTTGCAGAAAGAACTGGATGAACTTCCAGTCTCTTTGAATCAGAATCGAGTTCGCCGTGCCTGGCGCGGCTACCGAAGATTCATCCTCGACGAAAAGGTTTCAGAGGCGCACAACATCTGTTCCTTCCACCTTCGACCACTCGATGACAAGCCTTTGCCCCCCTTCGAACCAGGGCAACACCTGGGATTCCAGCTACGGATCCCTGATCACAAGCGTCCTACCGTCCGGAATTACTCGCTGTCTTCGTCGCCAACAGAACGAAGCAAGTACAAGATCACCGTGAAGCAAATTCCGCCACCACCCGACCAGCCAGACCTGCCTTCCGGTGTTGGTTCAACATTTCTTCACGAGAACTTGTCGGTCGGAGACCTTCTTGAGGTGAGCAGTCCTGCAGGTAAGTTCATCCTCGATCGGCAGGATCCACGCCCAGCGGTGTTCATCGCAGGGGGCATAGGCGTCACACCGCTGTTGAGCATGCTCGAGACGATCTGTGACGAGAAGATCAAACGAAAGTGCTATTTCATCCATGCGGTCAGAAACCGATCCGAACATGCATTCCGGGAACACATTCAGAAGATCGTCGAGAAGTGTTTCAATGTCGACCTTCATGTTTTCTACAGCCATCCTGCAGAGGATGAAGAAGCGGGTGCCACTGATCATGGGCATCATATCGGGTTCGTCGATGTCCACCGATTGGCAGAAATCACCGGAGGAGGAGACCTTCAGTATTACATCTGCGGACCTCCACCGATGATGAATACACTGCTCCCCGCCCTGGAAGAATTCGGTGTATCATCGGACAGCATCCTGATGGAGGCCTTTGGGCCTGCTTCCACGAGGGGCAAATCGGCAACAGGCTCCACCGACTCCGGAGAAGAATCGCCAAATACGCAGCAGCACAAGTTACACTTCAAAAGAAGTCATCGAACCCTCACCTGGGACGGCACCAGCCCGATCCTCGAGATGGCAGAGGAAGCAGGAATCTTCATCGATAGTAGTTGTAGATCAGGAAACTGCGGAACATGCGAGATACGCCTCCATGACGGAGATGTTGAATATGAAGAGGAACCTGAAGTCGACATCACACCGGGGCACTGCCTCGCCTGTGTTGCCAAACCGATTACAGAAGTAAATTTAGAAGCTTGATCGATTACCCGTTTTCCCGGATCGAATTTGAGGCGCCACATGTACAGCAAACTGCTTTTCATTACCTTGATCATCATCACTCTTACCGGAGCAATTTACTCTACAGATGAAGCCTCGGATCAAGCCTTGCCCACCGGTCCAGGTTTCGATCCCGCGAAAGTGATCGGACCTGTGGAATGCATCGAGTGCCACAAGCACTCCGGAGGCGTCTGGGAACAAACACCTCATCACGAGTCGATCACCGGGGTACACAGAAGCAAGGAAGGCCAGGACATTGCCAAAGCGATGAAGATCAAGCGGATCACGAGGGAGAGCCTGTGCATCGACTGCCACGGTACGGCTCAGCAATCAGGAGAGAAGATTATCCTGAGTTCCAACGGTATCTCCTGCGAATCGTGTCACGGCGCAGCGGCCGACTGGATGAAACGGCATGGTGAATTCAGCGGCAAGCAAGAGGGTGAAGAAACAACCGAGGAGATCGCTGCACGCTGGAAAGAATCTGAAGCAGCAGGAATGCTACGCCCATCGATGATCCTTGAAATCGCCAGGAACTGTGTAAGTTGCCATGTCGTCCCACACGAAGATCTTGTAAACACCGGCGGGCACTCTTCAGGAAGTGATTTCGAACTGGTCTCCTGGAGTCAGGGGATCGTTCGTCACAACAACTTCCATTCCAAGGGGAAAGACAACAAAGTAGCTTCCATCGACAAGCGAAGGCTCTTCCACATCATCGGCATCATGGCGGAAATGGAAATCGTCCTGCAGGCCGTGTCGACGGCCAAAGG
>CAVOEM010000145.1:0-7297 GCA_963694575.1 Planctomycetes bacterium UBA1146
CCCCACGCCCATCGGGAAACCACTCCATCACCTTCTCGGCAGCCCACTGAACTTCTCGATCCTGATGGCAGTCATTACACGCATTGGGGGTGCCGAGGCGAATCGACAGATCAGGTCGAGGAACCCGAAAGGAGTGATCGCGGCGAGGGTCGACTCCCATGTATGTGCGAGAAACCATGTGACATTCGATGCAGGAAGCGCCGGCGCTCTCGGGAGCGTGATGGTGATGATCCGGTAGATCGTAGATGGCTGGATCGTGGCATCCGATGCAGAGAGAGTTCCCTTCGATGTGGAGTTTTCCACTGTGGGGCTCGTGGCAGTCAGAGCAGGTGACCCCTTCGGCGTACATACGACTCTGAAGGAATGAACCATGCACATAGACTTCATCGAGGATCTGGCCATCGGGGTGGTAAAGAGTGGCATCGAGCAGGCTCAGTAGATGAGTATCGGATAGGGGAGCTCCGGGCACCGATCCGTCCACCAGTGCAGTACGGCGAGAGTGACACCGTGCACAGGTCTCGGTCTCATCATGATGGGTCCGGCGGATGCTCCTTCGCGCTACCTTTTCTCCCTCAGGACGAACCCAGGTCGCTGAATCTCTCTGGAACTGAACTGTTAAACCCATTTGTGAGAGCGGAGTTCTTTTCTCGCCATCATCCTTCTTCGACAATTTGGCCCAGTTCACATGATCACTTCCGGGTCCGTGACACGCTTCACAGGAAACATCGAGTTCTTGCCAGTGAGTACTAAAGGAATCACTTTCGAGATCGTAGTTCTTGACCATTCCCGTCGAGTGGCATTCTGCACACATGTGATTCCAGTTGTTGAGAACTCCGGACCAGTGCAGAGGATCGCCCGGAGGTGTTTTTTCCTCAGGGAAGAGTGGATACCAGCGGGCGCCTCCCTTTGCCTCAGGTGTCGCCCATGCGATGGGGAACGACTGTAGCCTGCCCTTCTCTCCTTCGACCAGAACTTGCTGGCAGGGACTGGTGCCGAAGAAGTATCGAACCGGTAGCGATTGCTTACCAGCGGAGTCCTCGACTTCGATCACTGGTCGCTCATCGACCATCAAGAAGCGAGACAGGACTCCGCCCGATGAGATCTCGGTGCCGTCGAAGGGGGCCCGTGAAGCGGGATCGTTCACCTCTAGCATGGCGAGGTCGTGATGGGAGCCGCCCCAGAGGGAATGCTCTCCTGGGTGACAACTGGCGCATACCTTTCGCCCTACATGGCTCGGTGGTTGCTGAGCCCCGAGAGGGCACAGTAGCAGCATCAACTGCAGCGAAATCAGCGATGCGATCTGCCATGACGAGGTTCTTGTAGCGCTCATCTCTCCTCCTCCAGGGGTGTCAGGATCGAACGATCCATCGATTCAAGATCATGCTCGATCGAGCGCAGGGAGTCGAGAGGAGAGGCAGTCAGATCAGGGGCAAACTGCGGTGGGATCGCAGATCAATCCATCGTCTGTCGGATCGACTCCACATACGTTACTGCCAGGGTCTGGCAGTGGTGATCCGCCGGAAAAGAGGGTTCCCAGGCCGGTGATGGCGTCTGCGATGTTCTCCGATCCGTCATCGTTCATATCACAGGAATCGGCACAGTCGCTGGTTGGCCCACCGCTGAAGAGTGTGGCGAGCAAGAACACGCAATCGGCGATGTTAAAGGATGCGTCCGAGTTGCAATCTCCACGAAGAAACTGGGTGCCGACGATGGGAGCTCCCGCATATTCACCGGCGGTGATGGCGACATTGTCGATGGCCCACCACCATTGGTTCCCAGGACTGGTGTATTTGAACAGGAATGCAACTTCAGGTTCGCCTGCTGCACGTGGCTCCTCGAGCACGAAGTTGCCGAAGAGGGGGTCATTGTCGGGTTGCGGGGAGGTATTGGTCGGCGCCTTGAAGAGCGCTGGCCGAATGAAGGAAGTTCCACCATCCAGGCTCAGTAACACTTCCACCTCATCCGAGAAGTACGGCATCATTTCCGAGTCGAAGTGAAGGTAGACATGTTCCTGCGCTGAGCAATCGATGACAGGAGTGATCAATCGCTCATCCTCCGCCGGGTCAGCGCCGCAGTCCGAATCGAGGATGGCGAAGAAGTCGCCCAATCGGTTGACCGCCTTGCCAGCGAGGTAAGGAAAGACCCCCCCATTATTGGCGGTGATCGATCGATCACAGGGATCCTCGGTATTCCAGCTGTCGATGGGCGAGTTCAGATTGAGCCCGGCGATCTGCCAGGTCGCCGGTATGCCTGAAGAAAAATCCTCTGTCGGCAGCAGGGTGACCTGACCGCCCCCGGAGACGCAGATGTTGTCGATCAATACGTCGTCGACAGCGATCCACCAGTCCCAGTTGGGCTCGAAGTGACGGAACCGGACCCGCACGGTCGATTGTCCCGCGGCGAACTGGGTCAAGTTGACCTCCAGATACTGATAGACCCCGTCGGCATTATCGGTGCGAGCCAGGGGTGCGGTGGTGACCCGAGTCGGGGCGATACGACGGAAGGCGTTCTGCCAACTGGTTCCCCCATCGGTGGTGACTTCGATGTCAAATACTGCATTGCCGTTGTCATTGAGCTGGGCACAGACAGATGCGTGAAGGATCACCTGAGCCATCGCAGAGCAGTCGAAGGTTGGCGTCCAGATGTCATGAGACATACCTGAACCGATGGGGTTGGGATTGGCGGTACCACCGAAATCGCTATCGGAGATGATGAAACCGCCTCGGGTCGGATGACCATCGATTCGTGGAGGATGCTGTCTTCCCAATGGATTTGTCAGCGTCCATGTGGAATCTTCAACCGGAGAATTTTCGTCGACGATGGACCATCCTCCGACACTCTCCAGTTCGATATCCGATGAGTAGTTTTCGAAATCCTCGAACAATGCGATGCTTCCGGTGGAGTAAGTACCTCGTGCTGTCATGTCAGCACAGGGTGTTGCGGTTCCGATGGTGACCACGGAGTAATCGAGTATATGGATCCGGTTGGCCGTGAGGGCCGATAGATCGTCGATCGTGGTATTAGAGATCCCATCGACGGTAGCGATCCATTGGTCACCCCTGAAAACCTGGAATTCGGCTGCACCGTTACCGGCGACGGAAAGATTCCACTCGATGACCATCTGGTTCTGGCCGTAGTCGGGAAACGCCTGCAGGTTTGTCGGGCAAGTCTGCGCGGTGACAGGGATCGCGGTGATCGATAGCAGTGAGAAGACACCGGTCAACAGAAGTAATACTGAACGCATTCTCATGGAACACCTCCTCCATTCGGCAATAGTGGAGGATATCACGGACCATACGGGATCCTCAGCACCAACAATTCAACTCTGCAGGTGATCGAGGGGATGGACCGAGACATGATCCTGGTGTAACAGACAGGCATGAGATCTTGGAATTGGGTGAGTTGGCCTCCTTTGGAATCCGGGGAGGCGACGATCAGAATCAAAAAAATAGCGGGTCAGGGAGTGTCATGAATCAAAGAAGGTTGGACCAACTTCTGGAGCCTCTCGTCGAGGAGGAGCGATTCGCCCTTTACCAGGGGTTGGCTCGATTTGCAGATGAAGAACTGGCCGACAAGATTCTCGGCTGGGAGCGATCTCATCAACTTCTGCCTCATGATGTCATCGAGCAAATGGGATCGATGGGCGTGTTTGGCTTGCCGATCGCGGAGCAGTACGGCGGTCAAGGTGGCGGCATGACAGATCTGCTATTGGCTGGCCTGGCACTCTCTTATCAGAGTCCATCGATTGCCATCACGCCTGGAGCTGCAGTCTCACTGGGAGCCAATCCGGTGCTGAAGTTCGGTACCGATGAACAAAAAGAGAAATACCTGCCGGAACTCTCGGCAGGCGATCGGATGTTCTGTTTCGGATTGTCTGAGCCGGGGCGAGGATCGGATGCCGCAAATCCGCAGGTGGTGGCCACTCGTGAAGGGGACCACTTCATCCTTCACGGAGAGAAGTGCTGGAGTACCAACGCTGCATGGTCGAGCCACATCGTGGTCCATGCGCTGACCGATCCGTCCGGTCGAAATGGCCATCGAAGTACCTGTTTCATCATTCCCATCGATCGCGAGGGGGTGCATTACCAGGAGATGGAAGGAAAGACGGTCTGGCCCCTTTCTTCCACCGGCTCGGTCGCCATCGATGGAGTCGTAGCTACCGAAGCTGAAATCCTTGGCGATCTCAACGAGGGATTCCGGGTGATGGCCACGACGCTCAATGGTGGGCGATTGTTCGTGGCATCGATGGCTCTGGGATCGCTGGCGTTCGCCCTCGACAAGACCCGCAATTATGTTCAGCAGAGAGATCAATTCGGAGGACCGATCGGTCGCTTTCAGCGCGTTCAGGATGTGGTGCTGGAGATGGATCTCGCACTGGAGAGAAATTTGACCTGGCTGATGCATCTGGCGAGATGCCATGACAATGGATCGATAAAGCGTGAACAGGCATCAAAGGTGAAGATCGATTGCAGCCGTGTCGCGTCGAGGCTCCTGATGGATGCGATGGAGGTTTGCGGTGGGGTGGCTAGCCTCGACGAGTTCGGGTTGGCACGACACAGTGCTGATCTGTTCGTGACCCGGGTCGGGGAAGGTTCCAATCGAGCATTGATGACTCAGGCGGTCCGTCCACTGCTGCCAGACATCGCCGATCAGTTGCAGTGATGAAGGCGGATCATTTTCTCCCGGGCATCGGATAGCAGTACTGGGTGTATGGCGTTTCCGATTTGCTCTGTAGTTCCAGGTGACGGACCAGAAGCGACGGACTGATGGTAGACACCGGAACGAATCCGCTCTCCGCTCCACACCAACCATTGTCCAGCACGGGTTGATCACCAGCAGCAATGATTCCATGAACAGCATTGAGAGGGGTGCCGATGAAGTTGATTCCTCGGACCAATTCCTCGCGTCCATCCGGATAGATCCTCGAAGCGAGATTCACTTCTCCAAGAAATGCCTGGAAGTCATAGGAATCGGTCGCAGTTTCTCCGCCAGTGGCATCGATGATACGGATGCCATACGGCAAACCCTGTTGCTTGACCTGATCGATCAGTTGTGCCCTGAGGGTTGCCTGGTCCAGCCCGTTCGTAGCCTCGAGAATCGTCACGCCCATCCTGCTCATCGATCGCTCATGCCGTCTCGATCTGGCGTGGCCATTGGAACGATGTCGTTTGTTGACAGGAACTCTTCCGGTGAGGAACCCGGTCAATTTCCCGTTCTCGATCAGGCGTGCATCTGCAGCGGGGGTTCCCTCATCGTCAAATTTGTAGTGACCGACCAGGCCCTGTTCACGATCATTGGAATCGATCCAGGATGTCTGGGTCGGATCGTCGTGCAGTGTCAAGAATTCGGGAAGTACCCGATCTCCCAGGGCATCGGCGAAGGTCTTGGCCTCGCCAGTGGCTCGCAGTCGGTTTCCTTCCAGTCGATGACCGAGTGCCTCGTGAATCAGCAATCCGGCAGAAACCGGCTCCAGCAATACCGGTCCCGAGTAGGAGTGGATCTTTGGCGCGGCCGAAATCTTCTCCAGTAGCCTTGCCGCAGATCGAATTTCTCGGCGAAAACTGTTCAGGTCCGGTAACTGATCCGGATGCGGAGTGAAGTGACTGACGGTCCAGGGGATTCCATCTCCGTTTTTACTCAGAAACCAGAGATGCGCCTCCAGCTGCCAGTAAGCGAGGCTCTCGATGGAGAGGGATTCGTCGGAGTTGACGAAAATGTTGGTCTGATGGCGAACCTTGAGCTCCACGTGGCTGTTTCGAATCCTCGGGAAGGCGAGCATGGTGGCGCTGGCTTTCTCGACAAAGTTCGACCAGTACTCTCGATCGATGGGGGGGAGCTGGTTCGGACTCCGGGCCTGATGTGCAGAACATTTCTGCCAGGCTCCGAGGTGTTCATTGGTATCGAGGTAGGTCAACTCGTGAGCACGTTTTCTGAGGAATGCTTCCTCCGCTTCCCGGTACTTTGCATCGGTCAGACGCCACAGCCCGATTCGCATCGGATCGGAGCGATCGGAGATGGGTAGTTCGACATAACTATGCGATTCATCATCCTTGGAGTTGTCGAACAGACCACCATCGGTGACCTGGTCTCTGCGGAAACTACCCACCCGAGCATCGGCGAGACAGTTTCTTCGCTGGTACTGTTCATCGCGGTAGAGAGCGCCGTACCGTGCTTCTACTTCGAATAGATCGAGGTCTCGTATCATGTATGAGAGGTAGAATAACTTCGGGAATCCGGGTTTTCTCAGACCTCTGGTGGCTCGCTTGGCCTCGCCTGTTGCGAGCCGAGCCAGTTTCAATGCGCTTCTCCTGTTCAATCGTTTTCCTCCAGCAGGTGAAACACCTGAGCATCCGGCAGCTTGGCCCGTCCTCCGAGAAAGGTGAGTTCCATCAGGAAGACACACCCGATGACGACCCCACCCATCTTCTCTACCAGTTCGCAGCAGGCAGCCATCGTGCCACCAGTGGCCAGTACATCGTCGACCATCAAGACCTTTTGACCTGGCTGGATCGAATCGGCGTGCATCTCGACGGTGTCAGTGCCGTATTCGAGTGAATATTCGACCGAGTGTATTTCTCTGGGTAGTTTTCCAGGCTTTCGAATCGGCACGAAGCCGACATTCATTCGCATCGCCAGTGGCACTCCGAAGAGGAACCCCCTCGACTCGGGGGCTGCGATGATCTCGACACCAAGATGGGCAACCCGTTCCTCGAGCAGTTCGATCGAAGTGGGGAAGGCTTTGGGGCATGCAAGGAGCGGAGTGATGTCCTTGAACTGGATCCCAGGAGCCGGGAAGTCCGCAACGGTGGCGATCTTGCTCCTGAGGAGATCGATGCGGGTATCTGTAGATTCATTCATGAAAATCCCCCTTCAGTGGAGACGGTCGAGGGACCGCCGCTGCTGAAGGGGGAATGTTATCCGAAGGCTGGATGGGGTGAAAGAGAGGCGGAGCCTCGAGCTTTAGCCAGTCATCTCCTCGTATTGCTCGTCATAGATCTCCGGTTGCTCGATCTGCCCTTCTGCGACCAACTCCTGCAACTTGCCGAGGGCATCGTTCTCGATCTGGCGGACCCGCTCACGAGACAGGTTCACTCGCTGACCGATTTCCTTCAGGGTCATCGGCTCTCCATTATCGAGGCCGTAACGCATCCGAAGGATTTTGGTTTCGCGATCGTCGAGGTGTCCGAGCAGGTTGTGAATCATCTCGACCTGGATCTTCTTCTCGAGAGAAGCATGGGGTTGAGTTTGAGAGGGGTCTTCGATGATGTCGGAGATGGTCCAGGAGTTTTCGATCGAA
>CAVOEM010000146.1:0-7262 GCA_963694575.1 Planctomycetes bacterium UBA1146
CCGGGGATGGGAGATCAGCTGTTGACCTTGTTACTGGAGACGGAAGGGGGGCAAGACGAGCAGGATGCGTTGATGGTGGCGCTCGCAACGGCCCTCTCTATCGGCAAAAAAATCGGCGATGGAGAGGCGGACCATCTACAGCAGGAAGGAGCAGCGGGGGGGGATTGGGCTTCGTTGTGGTTCGACCGCGGCGGGACCATCCTGGCGATGGCCGATCTGTGGATCTCTGGCGAGCAGCGGGCCCGGTACTTCCCACGCTTCTTGCAGGTAGAAGGAGTGATGCAACCGTGGCACGCCATCGAACTGGCCTCGATGATGGAATCGACCGAAGGGCCACTTCCCCTCGCCGAAGAATCACGAACTCGGCTGCTGAAGATGATCGAGATGAGTCTGGCCACAGCGGACGATGAAGCGGTGGCAGTTGCGGGTGAATGGCTCCAGTCACCGATCCCAGAACTGCGTCGAGTGGCCCAGAAAAGTGTCGTTTCGGCACTCGTGGATGATCCAGCCGGGGCTGCCAATTGGATTGGTCAGGCGGAGGAGTCATTACAAGTGCCGTTGCTCGAGGCGGTGCTCCATCGCATCTCCGGGGAGCATTTACCCGACTTTCTGGAACATGCCGCAGATCTGATGGTGCAGCAGGAGTATCACGGTTCGGCTTTGATGTCTGGATTTTCGCGCGCCACCGACCTCGATCTACAGCAGATGATCTATCAGCGTGGAGATTCCATCGACTCGGAGGGGTACCGGAATCTGGTGCTGTACGGCAGCCAGGGCGGCATCGGTAGGGGAGGAAGTATTTCGCCAGGATGGGCACGGTCTTTGAAGAGGGTGGCACAGACTGACCCCTCCAGGTCTGTCCGAGGTACTGCCTTACGCATCTGTGCCATGAGCTGGCCGATTGGCGATGCGGCTGGCTTTCAGAGATTGATCGAGACCAGCGATGTCGATCAGCGCACCGCAGAAATCGCAGCTTCATTACTGAACGCCCGGGGGGTGGCTCGCTGGAGTTCAGGTGATTGAGAGCACCACGATCGAAGCTCGCGAGGCTCTCGGTGGAGAATGCTCCTCATTGGAGGGATCAGCTGAGTCGATGTTCGCAGTCAGGCAGGCATCTCCGGCGGTGAAATGCCGTTGGAGATATGTCGTCGGAGATGCCGGTCAGTCCTCAATCGCTCTCACGAGGCTGCTGTGTCACCTTGACGTAGTAGAGGTCGGTCGCCACTTCGAAGCGCTGCTGGCCCAGCTCGGTCGACAGGGTCTGCCATTGGGTGGTCGGTGAGATCTGCTGCCAGGCTGTTCTTTCTCCGACCCGGATCGGCATGGCGAAGCCGGGTACGTCCGTTTTCCAGCGGTAGGACACGCTGTGTTTGGCGTCATCGAAGATCAGTTCGAGAAGCGGTAGTTGCGCGTGGCGCAAATACTGATCGAACACCGGCTGGAGGTTCCTGCCGAAGCGTTTGTTGAAGAGTTTCAGGATGTCATCGGTCTCGATGCTCTGGTACTTGAACGTATCGTAGACCTCGCGCACCAGCGCCCACCACTTGTCATCGTCTGCGAGCACGTTGCGCAGAGTGTGGAGAAACAACGCCCCCTTGAAGTACTGGTCGCCCGGAGGTTCTCGATGCGTGCCCTTCTGGGTGATGATCGGTCGCTGATTGGCAACCTTTCCCCGATAACCGTTGATGTACTTCAAAGCGTCTGCGTAGCCGAACAGCTTCTCGACGTACATACACTCGAGGTACGTGGTCCACCCCTCGTGAATCCACATATCGCACACATCGGCTGCCGTGATGGCGTTGCCGAACCACTCGTGACCACTTTCGTGAATGATGATGAAGTCGAACTTCATGCTCACGCCGACGCCGGTCCAGTCCTTACCGAGGTAACCATTGGTGAATCGGTTGCCGTAGGTCACGGCTGATTGGTGCTCCATGCCCGAATACGGCACCTGCACCAGTTTGTAGCCATCCTTGACGAAGGGGTACTCGCCGAAGTAGTGCAGAAACGCCTCCAACATCGGCTTTGCCTGGGCGAATTGTTTCTTGGCTTTCTTGAGGTCCTCCGGCAAGGCGTAGTAGTCGAGGGTCAGTTCACCGAGCTGATCAGAAAAGTGTTCATAGGCCGCAACGTTGATCGAAACGTTGTAGGAGTTGATCGGATAATGGACACGCCACTTCCAGCGCGTGAACCCGTCCCCCAGATCTTCCTTGCCCATGTACCGGCCATTGGATACATCGGTCAACCCGTTGGGGACCGCCACACTGATGTCCATACTCTCGACCTCGTCACGCCACTGGTCCTTACAGGGCCACCAGTAACTCGATCCAGGCCCTTCGCACGCCGTGTATATCCACGGTCGACCGGCCGGATCCTCATCGAAACTGATGCCGCCAAAACGACCATCGCTCTTCGGAGCACCCGAGTAGTGGAAGTCGAGGCTGTATTTTTCTCCGGCTTTGAATCCGTCGGGGTGGTCGACGAATACCGCGTTGAACTCGCGCTCGAAGGGAAGCTCCTCGGAATCGAGCACGATCTTGTCGACCGAGAGGTCGCTGTTCAGATCGAGCTGGATACGGTTGTCGTCTGACAACATTAGAAAACCAATGGTCACCTTGCCACCAATCGTCTTGGTCTCGGGCGACACGCGGATGTCGAGGTGGTAATAGGTGAGATCATTGTTGGCGCGATAGCGTCCGTACTCGCCACGCAACTGTCGTTTGCGCAGTTGTGAGTCCGACTCCGGATCCTGGATCCCGGACATCGCTTCCGAGGCAGGGATGGTAGCGACTGCCAGCCCTGGATTCGTACAAAGCAACGTCAGCGCAAGTAGGATTGAGTTCATCGGTTTCCATTCCACGGAGGGGTCACTTCAGTCGAAGTCCGCAGTCGGGGCAGGTCTCCGAATCACCTGCGGCGGTTCCGCAGGCGGGGCAGGCATCTTCGGCGGCTTCGCCCTCCGCTGCGTCTGTCGTCGATTCCCACTCCTGTGCCGCCTTCTTTTGCAAGATAGCGGCTGCTTCCGGTGCATCTTCCTTCGCGACCGCGAGGATCAGTTTGGTTCCTCAGCCACCGGGAACCGCTGAGATGCTGGGCGTGATTCCGGCGGATTCCAGCAGTTGCACAGCGTCGCGGATGCCGTCCGTTCCACCCTGGAGAAGTTGCACCCACTCGATTTCGGCAGCGTCTGAGGCTTCATTCATGCTGACGGGCTCTTCTTGCCGAGGCGCTTCAGCAGTGCCAGGTTCTTGCGATCCATGTCGTCCTCCTTGGGCGTTTCGAGAATTTTGGGCACTCCATCGAACCGCGAATCTTCCATCACTTGCTCGAAACCCTTTTTTCCAATCAGTCCCTCGCCGATGTGCATGTGACGATCGAGATGGCTGCCGAGGTCTCCTTTGCTGTCGTTGAGGTGCAGGGCGAAGACTCGTCGGGAGCCGATGGTGCGGTCCAACTGCTTCATCGTTTCTTGATACCCCTCAGCGGTACGCAGTTCGTAACCTGCAGCAAACATGTGGCAGGTGTCGATACAGGTGCCGGTTCGTTCGGGGGTGTCGATCGCCGCCAACAGGTCACTCAATTCATCGAAGGAGCGCCCCATGGTGGTCCCGCCACCTGCGGTGTTCTCTAGCAGGATCCGGGTCTTTTGTTGGGGCACCCTTTGGAAGCATTCGAGCATGCCAGCGGCGATGCGTTCGATGGCGGCCTCGACACCACTACCGACATGTGCACCGGGATGCATCACCAGGAAATCGAGGTCCAGCATCTGGGCTCGTTCGATTTCATCGGAGAAGGCATCGATCGATTTCTGGAACAGTTCCTCCTTGGGGGATGCGAGGTTGATCAGGTAGGAATCATGGCTGCTGATCGGGTGAGAGCCCCACTCCACTACCGCTTCACGAAATCGCCGAGCATCTTTTTCTTCGATCGGCCGCTGCACCCAGCGACTGGCGTTCTTGGTGAAGATCTGCAGCGATCGTAAATTCAGTTTTTTCGCTTCTTCTACCGCCTTCCAGCTGCCACCGGAAACGGACAGATGACTGCCGAGACACAGTCGTTCCTGTCCATCCTGGAAGGTCTTCTTCAGTTTTCGTTTTCCTGTGGTGACGGTACTCAAGGTGATCCTCTTTTCAGTTCACTGTTCGATCAACTCGACCAATTGATCGACCCACACATCGGGTTCCGGTGGAGAAGCGATACCATATCCACCTCTTCGGCCGACGGTTCGAACCCCGGCCGCGATGCCAGTGGCAAAATCGACTGCAGAATCTCCGACCATGATCGCATCTTCAACTGAGCAATCGAGGGAGTGAAGAATCGATAGAAGCCCCGCAGGATCGGGTTTCGGGATCCCCGCATCTTCGGGGCAGATCACTGCTTGCCAGGGACCTTGCAGGTCGAGGCGAGGCAGCAACTGGTCAGTGACGCTGCGCGGTTTGTTGGTCAGGATCGCCATCGGAACATCGGTAGCACGCAGGTGGTCGAGAAACTCGATGGTTCCCGGTAGCCAACCGATGTCGCGGGAGTGATCGCTGGCGATCCGGCAGTAGTTTGCTCGAAACTGGTGGAACAATTGTTCCATCGGTTCATCGGGTTGGAGGATGTCGGGCAGGATCTTGTCACAGAGGACTCGTGCACCATGTCCGACCGCCGAACGGACATGCTCTCTGGAACAGGGTTCCGCTCCTCGCTCGGTGCGAATGGAATTGACCGAATCTGCGATGTCATCGATGGAATTGATCAGAGTTCCGTCCAGATCGAAGACCACGCAGCGTGGGGGAACGGACAGCAGGTCCATCATTTCTCTGGGGGTGTTTTTCCAGAGGAACTGGAAACCGTTCTGGAATGGAGCCACCCCGTCAGCAGGCAGAGTGCGATCAATGCCCCTTCCACTCCATAGAACCAGTTCAACAGCTTCTGGATTCCGTCGGTGAATCCGTAGGAGTGAAGTCCGACATTCAGTAGATTCACTCCCCACCAGGAGAAGGCCACGATGATGCCATTGACCAGTACCAGCAGGTGGAAACCACGTTCGCGCACCAGACCAGACATCCGTGCATGAAGGATGATTAACTCTGCCAGGCAGATCATCAGCGCACCGTTCTCCTTCGGATCCCAGCCCCAGAAACGACCCCAGGAGTAATTGGCCCAGATTCCACCGAGAATCGTCCCGACGACGCTGAAGAAGAGGCCAAAGCAGATGGTCCCGTATACCATCCTGGTGATGCTCTTGTAAAAGTCCTTATCGTTCTTGCGTAGACCTAAGATCTTGCCGATCACCCATACATGGGCGATGGCAGCGGCGAGCAATCCCGCTGAATACCCGAGGGTGACGGATGTGACATGGGTCGAGAGCCAGAAATTGGTGTCGAGTACGGCAACCAGGCTGGGCATCGTATCACCGGCACTGATCGCTTCCTTCAACTCGTACTTCATCGAGAGGAAGCAACCGATCGATCCAAGAAATGTGGCCATGGTGAGAGCAATCTTGCGTCGATCCAGGGTTTCGATGACCAGCGCAGTACCGACACTACAGGCTGTGATGAACAGAATCGTCTCGTACAGAGTGGTGACTGGAGGACGCCCCTGGATGACGCACCGGATCGTGACTCCGGTGGCGAGCAGAATCAGTCCGAGCAGGCACATCACCCAGGTTCCCCGCGAGGGAAGGATGGACTCCGGTTTGAGCCAGCTGAGGCAGGCGATGATGAAGGCCAGGATGAAACAGATCAGCGCACGATAGAAGAAATCGATGCGGTAAAAGAACACTTCCAATGACGCTCGATTATTCTGGCCGTGGAGATCTGCGAGATCAGACAGTTTTTCCTGAACCAGCACGGCTTGCTGCTGGAGAAGTGGCCGGTCGTCTCTGGCTGCCACCATCGCTTCCATCTGTTTCAACGCCTCGGCTTGGAGAGTGACTGGAGAACCGACCAGGGCATTCTGAAGAATCACATCGGTTCGAACCCAGACCGCAGGGGAAGAGTCCTCTGGCGAAGAAGCCTGCTCCGGCGCGAACCATGCGATCCCTTGCCGGGCGATCTCCATCTGTTGAACAAGTTGCTCCCTGAGATCTTGCAGGGCGTTGACCACCTCGGTCCTGCGATCTTCTGGCAGGTTGAGCAAAGCGTTGGTGTTGGCCAGGGCTTCCAACTGGGTGACACCGGGGATCAGCGGCCAGAATCCAGCGGCCGGTGTGGTTCCATAGATGGCTTGCAACTCGGGAATCGTGGTCAGGGGAAAAGTCCAACGAGCCGCATCGAAAGCGTGGAATAATTCTTCCATCGCTCGGATGTTCTGGGCCAGTTGAATCGTCTGTCTTTCGATCAGAGTCCAGTGGGAAGATTCCTTGGTCTCGCTGATCTGGCCTGCGGTCTCGAAGATCTGATCGAAAGCGGGTAAGAGATCGTCAAAACTCCAGCGCGCGCTTCGTTTCCTCTGGGAGACATCGATCCCTGCATTGGTCAGGACTTCCGAGTTGGTCACCCGGATGCATTCGTAGCTTCGCGCAAGCTCTGGATAGAGCATGCAGTCGAGAGCCCAGGCTACGGGTCCGAGTTTTTCCTGGTTGACGGTCAAGGATCGTTTGCCATTGACCTTTAACATGATGAAACCTGCGAAGGTGTCGAAGGGTTTGACCCGGCCACCATGTTGAAGGGGCCAGTGCTGAACCGCATCGAGCGTCCTGGAGGACCAAGGGGCCCTGGCAGCGGGATCCGCATCCGTGGCATCTTGTGAGAGGCTTGGAGTCGCTACCATCGGTTCGGTGGTGTCCGTTTGTGCGGAGACTCCACAACTCAGTAGCAACAGCAAGGGAAGCCATCTTGGAGTCATCATGAGATCTCCTTGTGCCGTTTCGCCTGTTTCTTGCTGTAGGCAAGAAACTTTTGGATGAAGGTGATTGCCATTCCGATGCCGATCACAATACATGAGTAGAGAGGCCATTGATCGGATGGATTTCGTACCACGGTGAAGACGCTGTACAGTTCAGCATCCGGCGCTGCGTTGGAGGGCCCCCAACTCGATTGAAAGAGGATCAGCCCCTGATCGCGCAGAGGATCGTTCATCTCGATCCGGATTTTTCGTTGGCTCGCTGCTGCTGTCTGGGTCACGTCGCTTCGATATTCCTTGGCCATCGAGATACCCGGATGGTCGACCTTTTCGAAATTGTCGAGGCGGATCGAGAAGGGCATCGAGTGGCGAATCTTGCGCAATGCCACGGCAAAGGTCTTGTCGGCCACGGTAAAGGTCCAGGGGTAGTT
>CAVOEM010000147.1:0-7250 GCA_963694575.1 Planctomycetes bacterium UBA1146
TGCCACCGGTAGGGCCGGCCACACCGCTCACCGACAGCGCCACATCGGCACCGCTTCGATCGCGCGCCGCCGCCGCCATCGCTTCCACCACCTCGCCACTGACCGCTCCGAAGTCATCGATCCCCGATGGATCCACCGAGAGTTCGCTCACCTTCATCGAATTCGAATAGCAGTTCCATCCTCCGAGGAAAATCTCACTGGATCCCGATACATCGGTGATCTTCGTCGAAATCATTCCGCCGGTACAGGATTCGGCCAGCGCTACTGTTTGCCCGGAAGAACGAGCGGCCTCGACCAGATGCCCCTCGGTTCCGATCCCGCCGCATCCCGAAAAGCGTGATTGATACCGCTTGGAAGCCGCCTCCTGGAGCGACACACCCGCCGGCAATCTCACTTCGATCTGTGTCGTTCCTTTGACGCAGATGTGATGTAGATCTGCACGACCCAGCTGCTCCACGATCCATTCATCCAGTTTCGATTCGGGCACAGCGATGAACTCGAGGATCTCTCCCTCGGCGTCATCGACGGCTCTCGCTCTCGCCCAGGGAAGCAGGTGACGCTGCACCATCGCATTGAACTCGACCGGAACCCCGGGCAGGGCAAAGGAAATCGCCCCCCCTGGAAGTACTGTCTTCAATCCCGGTGCCGAGCCCTGATCATTTTCGAGCCAATCGCTACCCTTCGGACGAAATGCCTGGTTTCGATTGTTGCTCGATGGCGAGACACCTCGGTCTTCGAGGTAGGTGCGAATCCGCTGCCAGCAATCGGGGTCTTGCTCGAGCGGAACTCCGACGGCATCGGCGATCTCTTGACGCGTACGATCATCTGCGGTCGGACCGAGGCCTCCGCTGATGATGACCACCTCAGTAGCAGTGGGGGGAGATTTCAAGGCGCTTGCCAGCGCTCCTGGAGTGTCTCCAACGGAGAGATGCCATGCCACCTCGAATCCCAAGGGGGTGAGCAGGTTCGAGATGGTACGACCGTGACACTCCTGGATCCTGCCCTCGAGGATTTCATCTCCTACCGCAATGACTCCGACACGAATCTGGCCTGCTTGCGAGATCTCATTCTCATTCGCATCCGCATCCATCATCGCAGCCACTCCATCCCGTTCATCCGCGACCCCATCAATCGGTCACTGATTTCTTCTTCCCGATCATCGTACAAGCGATGATCCCGAGCTCGTACAGAAGGGTCAGTGGTCCCGCCATCAGCAGTTGAGTGACCACATCCGGAGGGGTCAACATCGCTCCGGTCAGAACCGCTCCTAGAATTGCGTACTTTCGATACTTGCGGAACGATTCCACCTCGAGAATCCCGCTCCTGTTGAGAAAGATCATCGCCAGCGGCAACTGGAATATGATTCCCATGCCAAGAATCAGCGTGAAGACCAGACTCAGATACTCCTTCAAGGTGAAGGTTGCCTGAAGCAACTCAGGATCTCCATACCCACCCAAAAAGGAAAGTCCGATTGGAATCAGTACGAGGTAAGCAAAGGACACACCCGAGGCCAACAACAGGAATGCCACCGGCAAGAAGGGTCGAACAGCTTTTCGTTCTCGATCAAAGAGCCCTGCAGCGATGAATTTCCACATCTCGTAGGTGATCCAGGGTAAGGCCGCAACCATGCCCAGCATCAGGCTCAACTTGACATAGGAGAAGAACGCCTCGGAATAGGAGAGGAGAGCCAACGGCTTGGCTCGCTGACGCCAACCACTCAACTGGGCGGAGTCTTTCTCGATGGCGATGGAAAGCCGCGCCACCTGCTCCAAAGTTGTGGTCGTCTGTGGATCGGGAACTCTCACCACAGGTTTAACGACACCCTGCTGTGGAACTGCGGGTGGAGGATCCGGCACCGGTCCCTCTGCAGCTTTCGCAGACAGTTGACTCCAATGGATCCAGAGAAGTGTATTCTTCTTCAACTGGTCGATGCAGGCTTGCACCGTGACTTCCCCTCCCCAGGGCAAGTCACCAAGACTCAGTTGCAGTTGATCCGCAGCTTGCTGGAATCTCTCGGGGGTTGCGCCCAGAACACGCATCGAGGAGCGTGCCGGATCCAGCGCGATCAATCGCTCCTCGATCAATCGGGCCATCCTGCCGACCACCGGGGAGGCATCTTGAGAACTGCGGAATTGATCCCACCTCACCCACCAGTCCTCATCTTCTCGGGAGATCTTCAAGATCAGAGCCGCTTCGGTTTCTACGACTCCTGATAACTCTTCCGTCGCCTGGGAGATCTTCTCCTGCAGTTTCTGGATCTCCTGCCGGGCGGTGATTTGCGACATGGCGACCCGGTGTGGGCCGGTGATCAATTCCATCAGGGTGTCCTGGAAGAAGAAAGCGGACACCCCGAAGATCAGGATCACCATCAGCGATCGGATCACCCTCGAACGCAGTTCCTCGAGATGATCCCCGAAGGACATCGTCTTCAGTTGACCATCGGGATCCGCTTCGCTGTGCTCGACCATCGATTGCTCCTCCTGCAGGAATCACAAGGACTTCAGGCTCTCGGTTTCAGTCGCTGCCTCGTGACCTGCGCGACCTGCATGACCTGGGACCCACATGCATCGGTCCAACGCCGCTCGGGTCCAACACTGCTCGGATCCATCGCCTGAAGGTGGATCCCCGTAGAGATCAGGATGCCATGCGGGCAGACCCGCAGCAAACAAGAGTAAGGATCTGCACGATCTGTGCCAGAGATCCCGTGGGCTCCTGGCCACAAAACGCCCGGGATGGAAAAACGGCGGCGAGGATGCCCACGCCGCCGTCCTTCTGCTCTTGCCGGCTCGTCACTAGAAATCGATGAATTCCAGCAACTCTTTCTCTCTCAGAATGGTCACACCGAGGTCCCGAGCGAGATTGTATTCTGGGGTATCCTCGTATCCCTTCACAGCCACCACGAAATCAGTATCGAGTGCGACCGTGTCGGAGATGGTGCCTCCGAACAACTGGATCTTACGAGTCATGTCCTCCATCGAATAGCGACCATTGGTCGCACTCGATCCTGCGAAGACAAAGGAGGGGATGTTCTTGCTGTCGTAGAAAGGACTCGTGATCAGATCACCGGCGGAGATGGGATTGAATCGATCAAGATTCTCGACGATGGCGACCTCGGAGAAGTTCTCCTCGACACTCAAGACCTCGACCTTGCCCTTGCTAATGCGTTTTCCACCCTTCTGGTAGGTGAACACATCGAAGACCAGACCACGTCGCATCCGATCTGTGGTCCCTGAACTGATCCATGCCTTGCCCAGTTCTTCTGAAACACGAAGTACTTCGCCATCAGCCTCGACCATCGCAAAAGTCTGCTCTCGCACGATTTCACGCTTGAGTTCTTCGATGCGGTCATTGGAACGCTGGAGCAGGTTCTGGGAGATACTCAGATCCCGCTGCAACTTGTAAACCACCGCACTGTGATCCTGTTCAAGACGCTCCACCTCTTCACGAAGGTTGTTGTTATCCTCGCGAGAGCGGGTCCGACTCTGTTCCAACTGAACCTGTAGATCGTTAGAGGAAGAGCGAAGTGTGTCGATCTCCTCATTCAACTGGGATCCGAGATTACTCTTGGAACTCACCACTTCCTGGTACTCGTTATCCTTGGCTTCTGCTGCAGAACGCTGGCTCTGCAACTCGTTATGGAGGAAGCGGATCGTATCGATCGAATCGGAATAGATGTCAGCCATCGATCCGTATTCTCTGGCGCTACTGGTCCCCCGCGCGGTGGCGATATCGCTACCGGCCTTTTCGATCATCGTCTCGAACTCCGAGACCGGCACCGCATCCTCGTCGGAGCCGTGGATCAAAATGCGCAGTTGATTGATCTTGGTGGTCAGTTCCGAGATCTTATTCTTCTTGCTATCCACCTCATTTTTCTGGGTGCTGAGTGCGACTCTGGTGTTCTCGTGATCGCTCATCGTTTGGAACACTACGAAAAGCAGCACAAGTATGAAGACCAGTGAGACGATGAGAAAAGAGAGCTGAGCTCCCCCCTGGTTCCGGGCCATCGGGTTCCTCCCTGCAGGTTTCACAGTAAATGCGAAACCTGGCCACTATCGTCGATCCAGACCTGAACATGAAATGCCAGGGTCCGGCAACGACTCGGTTAAGGTTCATTTCCTTCCGGGTCCCTGTCTACACCACGGATGCGGCCCACAAGGCCAATATCAGAGGTGCAGAAGAACCAAGCCACGAAGAGGGATACCGACTGCGCCGGACACCACCGCGTAACCGATCCGTCCCCGGGACCGGAAGCGATGATCCTACGACGGGGGTGCCAGCCCGTCAAGCAGCCCAGAAACAGGCGGATGACCATCCGGGGGCACCTGAGATCGGTTTTTTGGCGGGCCTGGAGCGTTTCGGACCGTACACTCCCCCAAATGACCTGTCGCCACGGATGTTCCAAATCACAGGTGTGCGGTGGGCCCTGAGGCCCCTTGGCCACCGGAAAGCGAAGTCTTGTCCCAGAACCTGTTCCTGATCGATGGACGCTACCAGATCTACCGTGGCCACTATGGCATGAGACCCCTGACTGATAGCCGTGGTATGCAGGTTCAGGCGATCTATTCGATGGCAGACCTGCTGCTGAGATTGTGCCGCGACCAGCAGGTCGAACTGTGGGCGGTGGCGATGGAATGCGATGGCCCGACGTTTCGCCACAATATGTACCCCCAGTACAAGGCGAATCGGGATGCGATGCCGGAGGAGTTGAGACTCCAGTTGCCCTGGATCGACCGCATGCTCGAGGCCTTTCGAGTTCCCATCCTGCAAGTCGATGATCACGAGGCCGATGATTGCATCGCCACGATGGCCACCCGCGCGGCAATGGAACAGATCGAGGTCAGGCTTCTGACGCGAGACAAGGATCTGGAACAGGTGATTTCTGAGCGGGTCAAATTTCTCGACGAGCGAAGCGGTGATCTGTACGGTCCCGAGGAGTTATTCGAAAAGAAGGGCATTCGACCCGATCAGGTGATCGCATATCAGTCGTTGATCGGCGACTCATCCGACAACATTCCAGGAGTGACTGGCATCGGTCCCAAGACTGCGATCAAGGTGCTGGCGGTGACCGATGACCCGGAATCATTGCTCGAAGATCCGGTCCCCGAGGGGATCCCTGCTGCGGCGTTGAAGAAGATTCGAGCTTGCCCCGATCAGATGAAACTCTCGAAAGAACTGGTGACGCTATCCATCGATGCCCCCATCGACACGGCGCCGACCGAACTGCAACGGATCTCTCCCGATCGTGATCGGCTGGCGGAGTTGTTCAGGGAACTGAACTTCAGTCGTTTCCTCAAGATGATCGATCAACCCGTGGAGAAGCAGGCGAGCCTGTTCAGCGGATTTGAAGATCCATCTTCTGCCGCAGCGTCCTCTCCCTCGACTACCACCAAGCTGCCCCCCACTCTTGTCAAGACCCCGGAAGAGCCGGTCGATTACCAACTGGTGACGACCCTCGATCAGTTGCAGCAGGTGGTGAAACGTTGTCGAGATGCGGGTCGCTTTGCCTTCGACACGGAGACCAGTTCGCTCGACACGATTCGCTGCAAGGTGGTCGGCTGCAGCATTGCCGTCGAAGCGAAGGAGGCGTGGTACATTCCCTTCTCCTCTCCAGCCGGTGACGGTCCCATTCCCATCGCACAGTTGCTCGAGCATCTCTCTCCGCTGCTCGAAGATGAGGACGTCGGAAAAATCGGTCAGAACATCAAATTCGATGCTCAGGTGATGAGAAATCTGGGCGTTCGTCTCGCTGGAATCTGCGGCGATCCGATGATCTCCGCCTACCTGATCAATCCTCTTCGAGGACGCTACGGTCTCGATGGCCTGGTCGGAGAACGCCTCGGTCACACCATGATTCCCATCAAGGAGCTCATCGGAGAAGGTGGATCCGAGACATCGATGGACCAGATCGAGCCGGAAAAGATCTCTGACTATGCTGCAGAAGATGCGGATTGGACCCTCCGCCTGCACCAGGATCTGGACCAAGAGATCACCGAGTTGCAACTTCGTCAGGTACTCGAGGAGGTAGAACTACCACTGGTCGAGGTACTGGTCTCGATGGAGCGTGAGGGGATCTCACTCGATCTGGATCAGTTGAAGAAACAAGAACTGAATCTCTCCAGCGAGATGGAGCAGATCGAACAACAGATCCACGAAGGTGCAGGAGAGCCGTTCAACATCGCCAGCCCCAAACAGTTACAAAAGGTCCTGTTCGAGGACCTCGGGCTCCCCACCAAGGGTCTCCCCAAGACCAAGACGGGTATCAGCGTCAAGGCGGAGACCCTCGAAGAACTGACGATTCGACACCCCGAACACACTCTACCTGCGGCGATCTTGCGCCATCGTAGCCTGGCGAAATTGCTATCGACCTATGTACTCGCCTTGCCCCAGCACCTGCATCCAGAGACGGGCAGGATCCACACCGAATTTCGGCAGACGGTGACCGCCACCGGCAGGCTCTCCTCGAACCGCCCCAATCTGCAGAACATCCCGATCCGCAGCGAGCAAGGGCGGCAAATTCGCCGCGCGTTCATCCCCAACCGCCCCGGCTGCATCTTCGTCTCGGCAGACTACTCACAGGTCGAACTTCGCCTCCTTGCCCACCTCACCGCCGACGAAGGGCTACTCCATGCGATTCACTCGGGAGTCGATATTCACGCCTCGGTCGCAGCGCGAATCCACGGCAAGAGCATCGAAGAGGTCGATCGCGACGAGCGTGCGGCAGCGAAGGCAGTCAACTTTGGCCTGATGTACGGCATGGGAGCCTTTGGACTCGCTCGAGATATCGGTGGGTCGGTGGCGGAAGCCAAGGAATTCATCGAGAACTACTTCAGTCAGTTTCCTGCCGTCCGAGACTGGATGGATGCCACCAAGCGCCATGCCTACGAACACGGAGAGGTCCGCACCGTCACCGGGCGCCGGCGCCCGATACCGGAGATCCGTTCCCGCCTCGCTCGCGAAAAAGCGCAGGGAGAACGCAACGCCATCAACAGCGTGGTGCAGGGTTCGGCCGCAGACCTGATCAAGTTGGCGATGATCGAGGTACACAAGCAGGCGCTAGCGAGAGGACACGAGGCAAGAATCTTGCTCCAGATCCACGACGAATTGTTACTCGAGGTTCCCGAAGCACTGGCGGATGATTGTCGTGATTGGCTGAAATCCAGCATGGAGGGAGTGATGGAGATCTCGGTTCCACTCGAAGTCCAGATCAGTAGCGGCAAGGACTGGTTTGATGCCTCCAAGTAACCACTCCA
>CAVOEM010000148.1:0-7237 GCA_963694575.1 Planctomycetes bacterium UBA1146
CCATGATCGGCTGCTGAAGCATCGAATGCTGTGTCGATGGTATGTCGATGGTATGTCGATGGTGTGTCGATGGTGTGTCGATGGCGTTGCGCCGTCACGGTGTTACTGCGGGTGCCGTTGCCAACGGTGATGTTGCCAAAGGTGATACTGGGATCGGATTCGTACGAGTTTCAGATCTCGCAAAGTTTGTACTCCGGAGGGGCATCGGCCCCCTCGATCCTGATGCGCCGGGAGAGTGAACCCCTCTCCCGGCTTTTTTCATCGCCGGAACAGAGTCATTCACTCCACTGACCCGGTGAGGTCTCAGGTGTGACGGAGCCATCGAGCGGCTCCTTCTGACACCCACTCGCCAAACTCTCGAGCTCCTTGGAAATCGCCGCAGACAACACACGGCACCCCTCCGCAGTCACCACCACCATATCCTCGATGCGAATCCCGAAACCCTCTTCTGAGATATAGATCCCGGGTTCGACGGTCACCACCATCCCCTTCTGAAACTTGCGGAAGGGTCCGACATCGTGCATATCCATCCCCACGTGATGACTGGTACCGTGAGGAAAATAAGCGGAATAACCCGCCTCTCGAATCACCGCTCGAGCGGCGGCGTCCACATCGCGAGTGGTCGCCCCGACACGAACCGCAGCGATGCCTGCTTGCTGTGCGCGCCAGACCACCTGATAGATCTCTCGCTGTCGATCGGTCCATTTTCCGTCGACCGGAACCGTTCTCGTGATGTCGGCGGTGTACGGACCACAACGAGTTCCGACATCCATCCGCAACAGATCTCCCGATTGGACCGGCCCATCATTTTTCATCCAGTGCAGGCAACAATTATTCTTGCCACTACCGACGATGGAAGGAAACCCGGGTGCCGGAGATCCCAGTCGGCGGAACTGCGCCTCGATAGCGGCCTCGACTTGACACTCGTTGCCACCGGCGATGGCCGCTGCCGCACCGGCGCGCAGCCCCACCTCGGTGCGCTCGATGGCAGTCTCGAGTTGTTGCACTTCCCAGTCGCTCTTGATCTGTCGCAGCGGATGGACCACCTCGCTGGCATCGAGGAGTGACCCCTTCCAGCCAGAGCGGCGCACCGACTCCAACCATTCAGGTTCGAACTAACGCGGCGGCGAGAATCGTGACCACTTCCCTTCGGCGAGCCACCGTTGGGTGATCCATGACTGGAAGTCCGCTAGCGGACGGGTCTCCTCGACTCCGGTGGACTTCCTGGCCACATCCCCAGGACTGGCTCGAGGACCGTGCCACTGTTCCCAGGAAGGATCACTGGCAGGCAAGAACAGGATGCTTCGAGGAGGATCCTGATCGGAATCGATGGCGAGGATCGCACCTTCGCAGCGCAGGCCGATCAGATACTGCGAATCACGGCTGACTTCGATCCCCCCGCTTCGACCACCAGCACTGCACCCTGCAAGGCACTGGCGACCAGGGAACGACGGCTGGCGAGTTCCTCGGCGGCGGGCCCGGGGTCGGCAGCGAAGGCGGAAAGGACGGTGAATCCACCTGGCCAGAGGAGAGTACAAAAGCAGAGGCAGCGGAGGGTACAGAGCGAATTCATGAGTTCACTCGGCCTGTTCCAACCCATCGATGCGAGTCGCCAGCTGGAAATCAACGGCGGTCAAACCATCGACCGAATGGGTATAGATCTTCACTCCTACCCGGCCCCAACTCAGTTCCAGGTCCGGATGATGGCCGAGAGCCTCCGCCACCGCACCGATCCTGTGGATCCGCTCGAGAGCCGAGACGAAATCGGCAAAGCGATAACTACGAACCAGGTGATGCCCCTCCTCGACTCGCCAGTCGGGACGACTCTCCAGCCAGTTGTCGATCTGCTCCGATGAGACCTTTGTCTGCCGATCGACGGCGGGAGCAGGCTCCTCGGGAGAAGTCTCGTCAGCGGGTTGGCCGAGATTCATGGCAGTCTCCTGAAACTGGATCTTGGGGGCGATCCTTGGGCAATCCTTGGGCGATCCTTGGGCGATCCACGAGTGCTAGATCAGCACCCTGACAGGTCAGTCAGTATAGTCATAATATCACCGATAGTAAGGACTTAAGCCAAAACCGGTGGCTCCCCTTAGCCGCCCAAAGGCCGACCTGGCCAGATGCGGCCAGTTAAATCGATCGAATTCCGTGAAATCGCCTGTTAAGCGCTGTTTCTCGATTGGCATACACCTTGCATACAAACTGATGCAGATATTGAATTCGTACAGATCGAATCGGCTCAGGATTACCTGCAGTGCAGGTCTGGCAGTTTCGCCTTGTTATGCAAAACTCGTTTATTCAATCCGCACTGTGCGTTTATGTCAGTGCGATTGCCTCTGGTCACCGGCAGGGGTTTGAGGAGGGACAGGGATGGCCCTCTTCGACTTCGGCGACCAGGGGCTATTATTTTATCTTCCTTTATTGCGCCCCCCCTTTGCCCCTCTCCGACTGCCCCCTTCCTCGCTAGATCATCACCGTTGGCATCTGTACCCTTGATGCAACGGGCTCAATACCCTGGGAGGGAATGGATTGACTGCTCTTCTCGAACTACCCACTTTGGTTCTCAATCGAGCGTGGATGCCGATCCACACCCTACCGGCAAGGCTCGCCATCGGCATGGTCGCGCGGAATGCGGCACGAATCATCGATCCCGAGACCTATTCGGTTCATGATCTCCAATCGTGGCATACGATTTCGCAAGGCAAGAAGTTGGTCGAGGGACTCTCCATCCGCTCCGAAACTCTTTCCCTGGCTCCTCTCGAGGTGATCGTTCTCACCTGCTATTCCGGGGTCGGTGATCAAACCGTCACCTTCTCTCGACTCAACCTGTACCGCCGCGATCGAAATACTTGCCAGTACTGTGGCGATCGCCCGGGTACTCGAGAATTGACCATCGATCACATCTTGCCACGCAGTCGTGGAGGCAAGTTGAGCTGGGAAAATTGTGTTCTCGCGTGTGTCAGTTGCAACAAGCGCAAGGCCAATCGAACCCCGGAGGAAGCACAGATGGATCTGCTGTCTGAACCGAGCCAGCCGGACTGGCGAATGATCCGGCGGATCCCCCCCCGGCCGATCTGGTCATCGTGGGAGAAGTTCATCAGTGACGCCTACTGGAGGCAAGAGTTGATCGATTGAGGAGAGGGCCAGTGGGTCGATCCTCCCGACGGTTGCACTGGGATCCAGTCCTACTTCTCGGAGTGGGATCTGGCGCAGTAGATGCGCCCGTGGGGCTTGACCCGAAGGCGCCCCACCAGAGCGCTGATTTCTCCGAGGGGCCGGATGCCCCGATCCCCATCATCGACCGGAAGTTCGGCGGAAGCTGCGAGATCCGGTGGAGGAGCCACCACGTCGGCCATCGGATCGAGGCTCGGATCCGAGTCGCGTAGTTGTGCCACCCGCTCATCGAGCCACCGTACCACCTCCTCAACACTCTCTCCCTCGACGATTTCATCGGTGGCACGATGATGCTTTCGATGAAGGATTCGACACGCATCCAGATGGCCGGGAGCGCCTCGATCTCGAACCGCTTGCTGGAGCAAGCCGTGGATGCGCGGATCATCCCAGCGCTGGTACTCCTCCGGCGAATCGGGATATCGTCCGAGAGGGATCACCGCCCGCAGAAAATCGAGCAGATGGCGATCGAGGATCCGGCGGGTGTGATGAAAGTAAACCTGGGTGAACATCGAGAAGCGTGCCCACTGCATTCCCTCTGCTGCGAGGACACCCCCTCGCTCGATTCCGAGCCGCACTCCATCCGCAGTCTCGATCGGTTGCAGCGTGTGGAGGATTCGCGGCAGATCAAACTGACCGTACTGAACGCCAAGGCCTTGTGAATCACGCAGCAAGTAATCCATTCGATCCGCTCCAAAACGACCACACACCAGTGAGCGAATGAAGCGAAGATCCGCAGGGAGTCGACGATCCGCAGGATCGAGTACACGCACCACTGACGGGTAAAGGTCGTCTCCGCGAATCGCCATCGGTTGCGCCACCTGTGGATCTTCCAGCAAGGCACAGGTCATCTCCTCGTGCCCTCCTCGCGGCAGTAACTGCTCGGTGACGTGAGAAAATGGAGCGTGGCCCAGATCGTGCAACAGCGCCACGTGTCGAGCGATTCGCAGCAGGCGTACCCACTGCCTCTCATCGGCGACAAGACCCAGCGGAGCGAGCAGACGATCGAGACCGAGACGACCTCGCATCTCCTCCAGCAGCCGGGTGGCCACCTCGAGGGTACCGAGGGCATGTTCGAAGCGGCTGTGGCGAGCACCGGGGTACACCCGATCGGTGAGCCCCAGTTGCGAGATCGATCGCAAGCGCTGGACCGGTGCACCATCGAGCAGCGGGAGGTCTTCCCGTTCCAGACGAATCAGGCCGTGAACCGGATCTCGAATCGCTTCCGACAGGATCAAAACGACCCCCCCTCTCACACCTCAGCATGAGGTGAGGAAACCTCTTCAGCAAGATGGGACGGCGGTTATCCTCAGGGCAAAGGAGTTACGTGAGCGGCAGCCACTATTTTCACCACCAGCATCTCTGTCTCGACGGGATCGAACTGGGGTTCGCTGCGATCTGGCACGATGACCAGTTGCTGGCCACATCTCTCAGCCCCGATGAAGATCGAGCCCGCCAACAGTGTCAGTTACAGGCCGGTTCTCCCCGATTGAAGCGGGCTCCCTTTCCGCAGCCGCTGGAGCAGGACATCCGTGCGGCCATGGCGGGACAGCCGGTGGTCTGGCACTACCCGGCCAGCCCACGGATCGGTACTCCTTTCGAGCGTCAGGTGTGGCAGCAGATGGAACAGATCGTGGTGGGCTCGACACTCGAATATGGACAGTTGGCCCGCCGAATACAGCGACCGGGTGCCGCCCGGGCAGTCGGCAGCGCCTGCGGAAAAAATCCGCTGCCCTTGAGGGTTCCCTGCCATCGAGTGGTCCAGGCGGGGGGCCGTCTGGGTGGATTTACCGGCGACCTTCGGGTGAAAGCGCTCCTCCTTGCGAGAGAATCCGCAACCTCGGAGCGTGACCCGAAGACATGAACATGTGATGCAAGGCTTCGCGCTCCTTGCCTTGCTTGATGTAGAGCTGCGCCAGCAGACGGTGGCAGGATGTGCGGCCCGGATCGCCCTGCAGGGAGAAGAAGAGGCACTCCGCCGCCAGATCCTCGATACCATCTTCCAGTAACAACAGTGCGAAGCGCTCCCAGGCCGCAGAGCAGGCAGGATCCGCTCTCAGTAGTAAGGCCAGGTCAGATCGGGCTTCCGCCAGCATCCCCGATTCCTGAAGAGCACAGGCGACCTCAAAGGTGCCACTGGGAATCCCTGACTGTCGCACCAGCACCTGATGATCCCCGAACAGGGAATAATGCTCCAGGATCAGGCCGTCGATATTTTCCGCAAAGGGAACCAGAACATGATCAACATCCGCATCGATGGTGGCTCTTCGATGAGTGCCACCGACCAGACCGTGAGCCCAGCGACCACCGACCGCTGCGCCGGGTGGGAGTAGCCGTTCCAGCCCTTCTCTCGACCTCTGCCAGTGCTCATCTTCGTGGGAGATGCGGTGCAGGTTGAGGGGCAGACAGAACGCCACCGTCGCCGCCACCGCAAGCCACACCCCCTGCGACCGTTTCATTCCAGAGCGAATCGCCAGGACGATGGCCAGTCCCACCACCGACAATCCCATCGACATGGCGACACGGACCTGGGAGTCGGCACTCCCCGATGAAGCGAGGGAAGCCACCAACAAACTGGTGACCACGAACAGGGTCAACGCCAGACGAGGTCCAGTTCCCGCCAGAGTCGCAGTGGCGATCACCGTACGCCCGCGCGAAGCGAGCAGGTCGATGGTGAGGAGGATTCCGATCGGAATCAGTACGACCAACGGGAACACCGGCAGGGTGCCCGACAGCAGCCACGGTAACAAACCAGCCACCAGAGTCATTCGCATCGGACGGAACTGCGAATCTCGACCACGAGGGCCGGCGATCAACACGGCGAGGACAGTCAACAGCCAGCCCGGATCGGATCCGAAGATCGACGGCACCGCACCGCTTCGATAGAGGTCGGTACAGCCAGTCATTCCAGTGGCCAAACTGATCGGATCCGCACCCATCTGACGCAACGACAACAAGATGGCTGCAGCCAGCAGAGTCAACACCCACCCCTCCGGGCGTAGGTGACGAGGAATCGAACGGCGCACTCCTTCGATCCAGCAGGCGGGTGCCACCACCATGATCAGCGGGCTGATACCCCATTGCAGCAATGCACAGAGGAATAAGGCCACCCATGGAGCAGGCTTCCAGCGAGCGCCGGCAAACAATGCCAGTGCCAGCACCGAGAGAGCCGCCAGTGGAACCGTGTTGGGAACGCTGGCCCAGGGCAAGAGTGTCGGCTGCAGTGCCACCACCAGTGCCGCCAGGATTCCTACCGCCTCACCTCTCCGCCGAACCAGCGCAAAGGCGACCAGTAACAAACAGCCGATCAATGGGATCACCGAGAAGACCTTGAGGGAGTCGAAGCCATCGCCGAAGAAATCCATCGACCAGCCGACCATCGAGGTCAAGATGGGTGCATCTACGCTGGCCGGAACTCCCGCATCGAGGCCGTAGAATTCAGCACGTGCATGAGCGAAGGGCCAGGTACCCGTTTCCGGATACACCGAAGCGACACCCGTCGGCAGATCAGGGTCACCGGTAGACTTGCCACTGAGAAGAATGGCCATACAGATGACAAGCGCCAAGGCCAGTCCAGCCATCGGCATCCTTGGAGTCGGCCTCCTCGATGTCGGACTCCACTGCATATTCACGGAGCATCAGATACGATGCGGGAGCGAATCCCTAATTTTTTCGAGCGGTAACGAAGTTGTCGGTAGGAGACCCCGAGTAATCGGGCTGCACGGGTCTGATTCCCCCCGGTGCGCTCCAGTGCCTGAAGAATCAGCGAGCGCTCCGCCTCTTCCAGGTATTGTTCCAGCTGGCAGCCCTCCTCGGCCAGTGCGATCGTGCCAGTACCGTTGGAGGCTGTCACGACCTCCGTCACTGGTTTCGAGCTCAACTCCGAACTCTCCGGCAGGCGAGTCGAAGAACCGACAGTCGCCAGATCAAACGCCTCGATCAGACGTCCACGGGCAAGAGCCACCTGCCGCTGGATCACATTTTCCAATTCTCGGACATTGCCGGGCCAGTCGTGATCATGCAAGACCTGCCATGCCTCATCCGTGAGGCCATCGATGGTCTTGCTCAT
>CAVOEM010000149.1:0-7179 GCA_963694575.1 Planctomycetes bacterium UBA1146
TCTTTCTGTGCGATCCGAGAATCCAGATCGTCAATTTTGGTCTCGAGCCTCGCAGTATCCTTGCGAAGATCACCATTGTCGTTCTGAAGGGTAGTGACCTGGGTACCGAGTTGCTCGGCTTCACTCTTCAGCGACACGTTGTCGCGACTCTTACTTTCGAGTTGCCCCTGCAGCGCACTCTTCATCGTCTTGGCCTTGCTGAGAGTCTCTTCATGTGCCTGTTGGGCATTCTCGGCAGCACCTTTCCAGTCCTTCTGGGACTGGAACAAGGTTGCACTGACACCGAGGAAAAAGAGCGCAAGGACGAGATTGATCACCACGAAAAACTTGGCGAGCCCACTCATCTCCAGTTCCTTCCGTTCGGGATGATCCTTGGAGTTCCGGAACTGTTCCGAAATCACCGCTGGATCGGCGGGGATACCGCCTCCCATAACACATCTCCTCGATCGCTAGCCCGTCTCCCCGAGGCTTACGATGATTTCAAGATCACCGCTCGACGATCGATTTGAGTATTCCATTAAATTGACGAACAGCCCCGGTATGCATCACCAAGACTCTTCCACTGCAGCCAGATCTGCTTTCAGTTCTGACTCCCGACATCCCACCGTTCTCCACTTGAACCTCCTCCGGGAGAGAGGAAGCGATCCACAGAACCTGCCGCTGGCATCAGTTCCATCGCAAGTGAGCGATCGATTGGATTCCAAGTAGCGCATGATATCTGTCCCTATCCGGGGGGTCAAGTTCCCCTGAGACAGCTTCCGAGCAGAATTGAGTCGACCCCACCGGGCTTTCCTGGGCCCCTCGGGTGCTCCGGATTGGTGGCGAACCGCGGCCCTCTCCCGTAGCATTCCCGCGAGGCAGGGGGACTTCGTGTTCACTGGAATCGTCGAGCGCAGCTCCAGAATTCTCAATTTGACCACCACCCCTCAGGGACGGCGGTTGACGGTCAGTTCTCGCCCAGAAACCTCCACCAGTGGGGACCTGACACCGTGGGGAGACCTGGTCGCTGGGGAGAGTATCAGTGTCGACGGGGCCTGCCTGACCCTGTTACCCGATGCCAAAGAACTCCAGTTCGACGTGGTGGAGGAGACGCTGCGGCGCACCGTTCTCGGCAACAGAAGGGTCGATTCCGTCGTCAATCTGGAGCGAGCCTTGAAGGTGGGGGACCGTCTGGGAGGTCATTATGTCACCGGCCACATCGACACCCTGGGTACCATCCGCTCCATCCAAACGGATGGGGAGATCTGCTGGGTCATCGAACACGATCGATCTTCGCGCTTTCGTACCGTCGAGAAGGGTTCCGTAACAGTCGATGGGGTCAGTCTGACCGTCGCCAGTTGCAGCGACGACTCCTTCTCCGTGGCCTTGATACCTCATACTCTCGCGGTCACCTCCCTCGGCCAACGTGTCGTGGGGGATCGACTCAACCTCGAGATGGACCATTTCGGCCGCTGGGTCGATGAATTGCACCGTGATCGACAGGGGGACTCCTGATGACCGATGGTTCCGTCAGAGCACGCATAGCTCCTAGCCCCACCGGAGATCCCCATGTGGGAACCGCTTACGTGGCACTCTTCAATCGCACTCTGGCACGTCAGACCGGAGGCCAGTTCCTGCTCCGCATCGATGACACCGATCGCACCCGCTATCAGGCCAGTAGCGAGCAGAAGATCTTCGATGCCTTGCGCTGGCTCGGTCTCGACTGGGATGAAGGACCGGACATGGGTGGCCCCTGTGCTCCCTATCGCCAGAGTGAGCGCAACGCCATCTACCAGCAAAAGGTCGACCACCTGCTGGAGAGTGGCAGTGCCTACCGTTGCTTTTGCAGCGCAGAAACTCTGGCCAAGGCGAGGGAAAAGCAGAAGCAAGACAAGATGAGACTGGGCTATCCGGGAACTTGTCGTGATCTCGATCGGGTGGAGTCGAACCAGAGAGCTGCCCAAGAGCAGCCCCATGTCATCCGCTTGCGAGTCCCAGCGGCGGGGGAGACCTCCTTCGTCGATCAGATTCGGGGAGAGATTCGAGTCGCCAACAGCGAGATCGATGATCAGGTACTGATCAAGACCGATGGATTCCCCACCTACCACCTGGCCAATGTGGTCGACGATATCGAGTTCGGGATCACTCACGTGGTGCGAGCGGAGGAGTGGTTGATTTCAACTCCCAAGCACGTGTTGATCTACCAGGCTCTCGATCACCCCTTACCGAGGTTTTTTCACGTACCACTGCTGAGAAATGCGGATCATTCGAAAATCTCCAAGCGCAAAAATCCGGTCAGTCTCGACTGGTTTCGCGAGCAAGGTTACCTGAAGGAGGCGATTCTCAATTTCCTCGCATTGATGGGGTGGTCACCCCCCGATGAAGAGGAAGTCTTTGACCTCGATCGATTCCAGCGAGAATTCAACATCGAGAAGATCTCTACCGGTGCCCCGGTCTTCGACCTGGTGAAACTGGACTGGATCAACGGAATGCACATCCGCAGGATGGAGCCGGGGGCATTGTTGCAACGCCTCGCAGATGAAGGCTTCCTCCCTCCATCCGTTTCGCTAGAAGATGCGGCAACGATCTTGCCGCTGGTCACCGAAAGAATGGTGCGACTGGCTGAATTCAGTGATCGAACCGACTGGTACTTCGGCGACCCAAAAACCCCGAGTTCCGCACAACTGATCCCCAAGAAGGGCACCCGGGAGACTTCTCTCTGCGCCCTCGAAGGCGCACGCGAGTCGTTTGCAGGGATTTCTCCATTCGAACCCGCCGCCATCGATGCGGCTCTGGTTCAACTCCTCGATCAGCACTCCTTGAAGAAACCGCAGTTGTTCATGCCCCTACGCTGGGCTTTGACCTCTCGGCAGGATTCACCCGATCTCATCGAGGTGATCGCTGTGCTCGGCAAAGATCGATCGATCGAGAGGATCCAGCGTGCTCTGGAAATTCTGGAGACCGCTCCTTGAACCAACCCCATCGAGTCGACCTTCATCTCCACACCCGCTGTAGCGATGGGGGATTGACCCCTGCCGAAGTAGTCGACAGGGCCACCGGAATCCTCTCGTGCATCTCCATCTGCGATCACGACACCCTGTCCGCTTATCACCAGCTCGACGTTCCTCAATCGTTGCGAATCCTACCCGGACTCGAGATGACCTGCCGAGCCGGCCCTCACGACTTACACCTTCTGGCCTACTTCCCCGATGGCTTGACCACACCTCTCCTCGACTGGGTTCAGCAACTCGAAGATGATCGACGCCAGCGGGTGATGGCAGGCGTGATGAAGCTTCGCGACTCCGGCGTTCCCTTGCGAATGGCGGATCTCGAGGAAGAGTTGCAAGGAGGTGTACCTTGTCGCTCTCACGTGGCGAGAGCGTTGGTGCGTGGGGGACTCGCAGCGACCACCAGGCCTCTTTACAAGCGCTGGCTCGGGGGAGATCGATTTGCCCGTCCTGCTCTGGCTGGATCCGATGCCATCGAGCAGGTCCATCGATTCTCGGGACTGGTCTTCTGGGCCCACCCAGCCGCAGTTCATCTGAAACAGGTGGGCAGGTCGTTGGTCGAAGCAGGACTCGATGGGGTCGAGTGTCTTTCTCGAAACCTCGGGCCCAAAGGTCGAGCAGCCGCACGTCTGTTCAAGGAGCAGCATCAACTGGGAGCTTGTGGAGGCTCGGATCTGCACTTCGAGACGGTTCGCGCCCGGGTCGGGAGTTACGGAGTCGAGGAGTCGTTGATCGATGATCGATTGATCGGCTGCTCTACCGGGTCAACTTCCCAGTGAGGTCAGGAACTCGGCGTTGTCTCCGAAGGATCCGACTCTCTGACTGAGCAATTCCATTCCCTCGATGGGATTGACGCTGGTCAGGACTCTTCTCAACTTCCAGATCTGTTCGATCTCTTCGGGACTGTAGAGTTTCTCTTCCTTGCGGGTCCCAGAAAGTGTGACGTCGATGGAGGGGAATACCCGTTGGTCGGCCAGTTTGCGAGACAGAACCAATTCCATGTTTCCGGTTCCCTTGAACTCCTCGAAGATCACCTCGTCCATGCGACTGCCCGTCTCGATCAATGCAGTAGCGATGATCGTCAAGCTTCCACCCTCTTCGACATTTCGGGCGGCACCGAAGATCGCCTTGGGCTTCTCCAGCGTCTTCGCATCGACTCCTCCTGAGAGCGTACGGCCGCTGTGTGCCGTCTCCAGGTTATAAGCCCGTCCCAGGCGAGTCAGTGAATCGAGCAACAGGACCACATCGCATTTCGCCTCCAGTAACCGATGGCAGCGTTGCAGCGCCATCTCCGACACGCGGACATGCGTCTTGGATGATTCATCACTGGAAGAGGCGTAGACCTCTGCCTTGACCGTTCGTTTCCAGTCGGTGACCTCTTCCGGTCGTTCATCGACCAGTAGCGCCAAAACCATCGAATCGGGGTGAACTTCGGTGATCGATTTGGCCATCTGTTGCAGCAGTACCGTTTTTCCGGTTCGAGGAGGAGCCACGATCAGGGCTCTCTGTCCCTTTCCGATGGGAGCGATCAGGTCGACCAGACGCATCGAGATGTTACCGTTATTGCCGAGCAGGAATCGTTCGGTCGGATCGATGCTGGTCATCTCCTTGAAGAAGGTTCGATTCTTGACTTCTTCAGGTTCATCTCCGTCGACCGATTCGATGCGCGCGAGGCTGGGTCCACGACCCCGGGGTGAGCGGCCGCCGACAGTTCCGACGATGTAGTGACCGGTGTGGAGACTGTACTTCTGTACCAGATTGTTTCCGACATGGATGTCATCCTGCTGAATCCGAAAGGACTTCTCGGTCGATCGCAGGAAACCGAATCCCTGGTTTCCGACCTCCAAGATGCCGCGCACCACGGTACCCTCCGGCACTGGGGGAGCATCGCTGACCGGTCCACTTCTGCGTGCGTAGGGATCCTGACTTCGCGAGTCTTGGCGACGATCGCGTTGCTGGCCGCCAGAGCGGCGACCGCCTCCACGTCCGGAGCCCCCTCCGGAATTACCCTGGGTTGACCCTGTACGAGTACGACCGCCGCGACTACTCCTGCGACGGCGACTGGATCCACCCGAATTCGAGGACGAATTGTCCTGGTTCAATGCTTCTCCTTGAGGTGAAACTGTTGAGTTCGGCCCGCTGTGGGAATCCCTCAACTTGGTGTCGATTGAGTTGCTGATCTTCAGCAGTTTCTTATGGGTTGAGATCGAAATGGATCGAAACTTATGTGTGAGAAGGCCCTCTGGGCCGCATCTCGACCGATCCATTACTGGGCTCTCTGGAGTCTATCAGTTCAATACTATTTCAGTGGGATGATCATGAACAGATCCCAATTGAACTGAGAGATTGAGTTCGAAAAACCGAGCGCCCGATCCAAAGATGTCAGACCCGATCCCTCGAAAGCAGTTGGTCAACATGGTGCGAAAATCCCTGTGGCCCTGGATGCAGATCCGTAAAAGGGGATACCGATACTGCGGATGATCCTGAGAAGAAGGGAATGACTTTGCCACGAAGAGGCCTTCTGCCCTCCGAACGATTTCGATGATACCCTCCCAGTTCATCGGTTCCAGTGCTTGTCTCACAGCTTTTGAGGAGTTCGATGTCGATCGCTCGTGGCTGGTACATCGTGATTCATGATGACAAGACGCAGGAGGCCGCCCAGGCATGGTTCACAGCCCATCCTGGTCTGATCGCAGGCCTCGAATTGAGGCTCGATCTGACCGAGAAGGAGACTCCACTTCCTCCTCCACCTGCCAATTTATCGGTCATCGTGACCGATCGTGGGGGACGTACAGATCGCGCCAGAACCGCTCGCAGAAACCAGGTCTGTCGTGATTGGCGCGGCACCCTCGATGTCGATCCACAGACCGATGCCGCGGCGCCGACCGATCTGCCGTGGATCTATAGTTGTCATCGAACTCCAGACACCCCGGTCACCGTCCAGTCGCAAATCGAGGAGGCGCGACGATCAGGAGCGGTGGCCGCCAAGATCGTCATGCCGGAGGGGGACCTGGCGGCACGTCGCCTGGCTCTCGCTCAAGTGCCATCGGATGAAAGCTTCCCGGTGGTCTGTTTCAATGCTGGAGAAAACTCGCCGATCGATCGGCTGGTAGCGCTGGACCGTCCGCAATCGTGGGGATATGCGCGGGTTCCAACCGACGATCCAGGGATTCCTGGACTGCCATCGATTGGTGCCATCGTCGACCGCTATCGATTCCACAGCTGCGAATCGCAAAGAGCACTGTTGGCGGTCATCGGAGACGATGTCGAGAATCATCTGGCTCCCGGATGGCACAATCGTTGGCTGGAAGGAAGCGGCTCGCCAACCCGGATGATCCAGTTCTCCACCGATCAGCCAGATCCGTTCCTCGAAGAGTCCGATAAACTGCAACTGGATGCTCTTTCGGTGTGCGATCCCTACCAGGAATGGGCTCGTCAGGTCGCCCGACCCCTCGATGAAGATGCCTCCCGCTGGAACCGCTGGGACACCTTGATTCGCCAACCAGATCGGTCCTGGGTCGGTACCAGTAGCGAAACCATTGCCGTACGAAAGCTGCTGCAACAACACCTTTCAGGGCACGGAGCGCTGGTGATCGTCGGAAAAGAAGAAGATTCGCAGATGCTGGCCGAGGAACTGACCCGGCTGGGTTATCCGGTCAGCCGAATCTCTACCAGTCACGAACATGGGCCTGCAAGCAGTGAACTTCGTCAAGATGGCGAGGCGATCGAACAGGCTGCGGCGCTGATTGATTGCGATCGCTCCTACAGGACAGGTTCGAGAGGAACAATGAGGCAGGAATTGCCCTGGGTTCAGACTCGATTTCACGGCGAACTGGTGATCGATATGGGCCATCCGCTCCAGAGTCACCCGCGCTGGGAGTCGCTGGATCGCCCCGCGGTGACGGTCGTCGATCGGTTGCACTTCTTCAGCGAACAGATGCGTCTGCAGTGTCGCTGGTTTCATCGAGGGGAAGTCTCTCCCGTGGAAACGGTACGGATCGCTCGAGAGGCGCTCGCAGAACTGCAGTGAAATCGGTCGCGGCGAGCGACGACTGGTAGACCAGACCCGCTGTGAAGCGACAGTGGAAGGCGGCGGGGCAAAGGGTCCCGGTCGATGCTTGGGTCCGATAAGGTACATTATGGGATGTGGGGGGCCTGGCTAAATCTGGCCTGAGGCCACCAAGGCGCCAAG
>CAVOEM010000150.1:0-7162 GCA_963694575.1 Planctomycetes bacterium UBA1146
CAACAGCACTGGATCGCTCAGATCGACGGAGAGGTCTCCATTGACATCTCCGCGGATGAATCCACTCAGATCCTGCGCCTGGCACGGACTCCATCGCCCTCCGGCGAACCCGAGCAGCAGGATCAAAATGGTGTGGACGAGATTCCTCATCAAAACCAATCGCCTTTCGGGGGGAGAGGCCGGGGGGAACTAACTTAGATCCCCCAGTATACAGGGTAGTAATGACATTTCAGTCCCTTAGATCTTCCTCGATCAGGTAAAAATGCCGACCTGTCTTTCTTCTGGCCAGAGCGGAAAATGTGTCATAAGTCATTGCCAGGAAGTTGTTTGTGGATTTCTTCGGTAATAGTTGCCGGATGAAAGACAGTTTGTGTCTTTGGCGATATCTTGTAGGATCGAAGTCTAGTTCGTAAGTCCGGGAGTGCTCAATACAAACGACCTAGACATTCGTTATTTGTATGCCCGAACGGACTTCTGTGTCAATCGATTTACTGGAAGAGTATTGCTCATCAGGAAGGGGCCATCACGGCAACTGATGAGTTCAATCGCACGAAGGCGAGCCAAAATTCTCGCCTTCCAGATTGCCCGATCCGAGAGGACGGGTGGGAGGAGGTGTCCCGTGTTTTCACGTCAACCCCAGACGAAACCTGGTCACGATTCAGGTGTAGCCAAACTGTCTGCTGCGGATGTACAGTCCGTCTTGACCTTGTTGGTCATGTTCATGTTTCTCGCCGTTCCTGCGGTACTGACAGCCCAGGGACCGCCTGTGCCGCCCCCGACGGCTCCCGTCGGTCTGACCTGTGAAGGTTCCGGTCCGCTGGTGGCGGATGTGGCAATGAGTTGGACCAATACCGAGGTCTACGATCAGATCACGGTCCGTCGAGATGCCATCCTCTTGACCATCATCTCCGGGACAGCGACCTCCTTTCTGGATGTCGACTCTCCTGCTTCATTCCACGTCTATTCGGTGCATGGAATGAGAACCGGCGCCGCTGGATCGGTGGAAGGTGGTGGAGCCTCCTGTACCATCACGTTGTTCCCACCGCCCCTCGAGCCGGACCTGCAGCCGCCAGGGCCGCTGAATCAGATGCCGGTGATCCTTCCTGGAAACCTCTTTGATTTCGTGGCGGATCTCGATGCTGCGATCCTCCTGGGAAAGGCACTCTTCTGGGACATGCAGGCGGGAACCGATGGAGTTCAATCCTGCGCCACCTGTCACTACCATGCCGGTGCAGATCATCGCAAAACCCAACAACTCAATGCGGGTCCCGATGGGATTCTCGAAATCGCTTCCCTCAACTCGATGATCAGCGCTCAGGACTTCCCGTTCCACAATCTGTCCAATCCAGATAATGCCAATTCTGGAGTGATCAGCAGTTCCAATGACGTGTTCGGATCGGAAGGTATCCTCGCAACAGATTTCATCTCGATCATCGAAGGTAGTGATCAGGAGAATACTTCTCCTCATCTGCTCGCCGATTTCACGGTGACCAACTCCGATGGTTCGTCTGCGCAAATCCGAAGCACCACCCCACGAAACGCTCCTACCGTGATCAATG
Source organism: Planctomycetes bacterium UBA1146 (assembly GCA_963694575.1). Classification (GTDB taxonomy): domain Bacteria; phylum Planctomycetota; class UBA8108; order UBA1146; family UBA1146; genus QNYK01. Next base: position 1,560 of record CAVOEM010000150.1, read on the forward strand.
CGATCCACTTCGTCGAGGCGTTCTGGGATGGAAGAGCATCCTTCTGGTTCAACGGAAGAGATAACTGGGGTGCCAGAAACCAAGATGCCACCGTACTGAAGGTTCAACCCGATGGATCCGTCGCAGAGACCTCGGTCCTCATCGATTACGCGGCACTCGCTTCACAGGCGGTCGGACCGATCGTGAGTACTGGTGAGATGAGTGCTCATGGGCGTGATCTGTTCCAGGTCGGCAAGAAGCTTCTTGCGCTCGAGCCACTGGGCGGTCAGCAGGTTCACGCCAGTGACAGCGTGCTCGGTCCTTACCGTGACAATGTCGATGGGCGAGGACTTACGACGACCTATTCTGACATGATCTCGGCGGCTTTTGTAAATGATTGGTTCAACAGTGACCAATTGTTCGACAGCACCGGTGCCGCGCTGATCGATGCGACGACTGGACTGCCCCGTACCGGGATTCCGGCAAACATCGACGAGTACACGATGAAGGAAGCCAACTTCTCGCTCTTCTGGGGACTGGCGATCATGCTGTACGAGTCGACTCTCAGATCGGACGATTCGCCCTTTGATCAATTCAGAAGGGCAGAACTGGATGCCACCGATCCGACCGGGGACATCAACGCCATGACTCCAGAACAGATGCAAGGAATGGCGGTCCTGACCCAGGCCAACTGCATGTTCTGTCACACCACATCGCTCTTTTCCAGTGCCACCAGCTCGAAGATCTCCACCGTACTGGAACAGGAGTTTTCTGCCGTCGAGGGGCTCCTCGAAAGAATGCCGATGCAGGACTTCCAGCTCTCCATCTACGATGGAGGATTCTACAACCTGGGGGTCACCTTGACCCAGGATGACATCGGTCGAGGGGGAACGGATCCCTTCGGGCACGGACTGTCGATGGCTGCTGGATTCCAGGAGATCCATGCGACCAATCCCATCGATCCGAACTACAACAACTTCCTGCCCTTCCCCGCCGGGACGATCGTCTTGGAACCTTCTCCACAGGGTTGGGAAGACATCGCAACCGCAGGTACTTTCAAGACTCCTACACTCAGGAACACCGAGTTGACGGGGCCGTATTTCCATAACGGAAGTTACTCGACTCTGGATCAAGTCGTCGACTTTTACGCCAGAGGAGGAAACTTCACCGCGGAGAATCTCACGACGGTCGCTCCGGAGATGTTCCCGATGCCGCTCTTCATCGGTAATATCGACCGCAAGAATCAGATGGTGGCGTTCCTCGAATCGCTCACCGATGAGAGAGTTCGTTGGGAGAAAGCTCCCTTCGATCATCCGGAACTGCTGATTCCCATCGGAGCCGAGGCCGATGCCAATGGTGATCTGATCCTCGATGCCAATGGCAATGCGATCGATAAATTCAAAGTGATCCCGGCGGTCGGTGCTGAAGGCCGTATGGTCGAGACCGATGCAGCGGGTCGTCCACTGGAAGCGTTGACGGCCTTCCTGATGCCTACCGCAGTCAACGATCTGCAATGCAGTTCGGTGGCCACTACTACTGATCTGACCTGGTCCACTCCGGATACGATCACCGCGCTCTCTTCCATTCGGATCTTCAAGGATGGAGTGGAGATCGCTACCACCTCCGGGTTACAGACCGCATACACCGATGTGGGGGTGATTCCTGGTGAACGTCTCTATGAGGTGTTCGGACAGGATGCGCACCTCGGCCTCGGGGCTTCCTGTACCGCATACATCGTTCCGCCTGCTCCGACCAGCATGGAGTCCCTTGCGAACGGTCCAGTACTGACCCTCTTCTGGGCCAACGGCTGGCTTTACGATTCCATCGATCTGTACCGTGACGGAGTACTTCTGGCAGAAAACCTTGCCGGTCCTTCCACCCTGTACCTGGATACCAATGTCAGCGCAGGGACTCACACCTATCAGCTGGTGGGCAAGCTCGTCACCAGCACACCGGGTTTCTTCATCGAGAGCGAGATGACAACACTGGTGGCAGAACGCTCGCCACTGGCTCCTGAACTGCTCGGATGTAGTAGTCCAGGTGGAACCGTAGCGCAAATCGACTGGACCAATTCTGAAGTGTACTCCGATGTGGTGATCGCCAGGAATGGCCTGGACATCGCAACCGTGACCGGAGATAGCACCTCCTACAGTGATCTGACTTCTCCGGCGGGAATCACCACCTACTCGGTTCGCGCGCTGGCTGGTGGATTACCATCCAGTGGGGTCGATTGCTCCTTGCAACGCGCTCCGTTAGCGGTCACGAACTTAGTGTGTGACAACTCTGGTGGCAATGGCGTGCTCAACTGGACCAATCCTGAGCCATGGGATGAAGCCCACCTGCTACTGGATGGTTCCATCATCGCCGTGTTGAGTTCCAACGAGACCGAATACACCGATTTCTTGTTGCCCAGCGCCGGTGCCGGAATCCACAGTTATTCACTTCGGACCTTTGTCCAGGGGATCAATGGTGAGCTCGCATCGTGCAGCCTCGTCGTCGCGCCCAGTCAGGTGGTGCTGTTCAATTGCAGTGACACCGGTCAGGGAGTGCTGTTGACCTGGACCAACATGAGCAGCTACGACACTCTCGCCATCACTCGTGAGGGAATACCGCTGGTCACCCTGCCAGGACAGACGATGTCTTACATGGATCTTACGGCCCCTAGTGGTCAAGTTGCCTACAGCATCGTGGCGACAGTTGCGGGTACTGAGTCTGGAGCGGACACCTGTACTCTGGAGATGGCCCCCGCTGGCGTGCTCGGACTGACCTGCAGCACGGTGGCTTCGGGAGTCAGCATCGACTGGACCAATGGAGAGTTCTATGACGAACTCGATGTCCGTCGTGGCGGAGTGCTGATGTCGACAGTGCCAGGAACCTTGACCAGTTTCATCGACACCGCTGCTCTGGGTGGAGCATCTCAATACACGGTCACACCACGATTTGAAAGTGTCGATGGACCTGAATCGGAGATTTGCCTCGGCTACTACCAGCCTAATCCGGTGATCGGTCTTCAGGTACAGGTCAACGACCCCTGTACCGGTGCGTCCAACATCTCGTGGCTGAACACCAGTCTCTACGATTGGATTCGCGTTGAACTCAATGGTGTACCCGCGATGACCTTGCCTGGAATCATGAACAATCTCAATCTGACTCTCGCGGTTGGAACGATCCATTCCATCGCGGTGATTTCGATCACCGATGACATGGAAAGTTCTCCGGTCCTGGTGACCGCAGAGATTCCAGCCGACGATGCTTTGGCCCCGTCGGATGTGACCGCTTCGGTCAATCCGGATAACTGCGAGGCGAGTGTCTCCTGGGTCAGCAATGGTAACTACTCCGAGGTACAGCTCCTCGTCGATGGTGTCCAGGTGGCCACCGCCACTCCGCAGGATTCCACCATCGTGGTGCCGATGCCCGGATCGGGTAGTTTCACGATTCAGGTAAATGCCACCAGTGCCTGTGGGCTGTCCCTCAGTGGATCTCAGACGGAAGCCACATGTGCTCCGCGATTCAGGAGAGGCGATCACAATGGCGATGGAGCCCTCGATATCTCCGATCCACTCGGAGTTCTGGGGTACATCTTCAGCAATGCGCCGGTGAACTGTCAGGACGCTTCCGATGCCAACGATGATGGCGGCGTCGACGTGTCCGATGCAGTGAGATTGTTGCTCCACCTGTTTGGTGGTAGCGGACCACTTCCTGCACCTCATGGATTCTGTGCCAGTGATCCCACTGCGGATGCCCTCGATTGTTCTCTTGAGCAGGGCTGCCCCTAGGGTCGAGATCCCGGGGTAGACCGTTTGATCAGCAGGGGTAGCCGTCCCAAGGATGAGATCCTGGGGCGGCTACCCTTGTGAATAGGAGGAGAGTCGCAGATCTGCCCCAGGCACTAGCGCTGCGAGGCACTAGCGCTGCGAGGCACTAGCGCTGCGAGGCACCAGGGCCGAAATTGTGGATAAACCTGGCCAGTGGAGGGTCGGAGAGGAACAGAATCGATCCTGCCTCCAAGTTCAAGGGTTGGAATCGTTGCCAGGATCAGAGTATCATGGACGTCGCTCAGGGGAGGATAGTGGAATATGAGGTTTTGCTCGATGCTTTCAGCCAAATCGAATCGACTGCGAAGACTCGGCCTATTGGCCCTGCTCGTGGTGATGTTCCAGCTCTCCAGTTCGTCTCTTTACGCCCAGTGCTGAGGTGTCGGTCCAACGATTCCCGGGGTTCCCGGGAGTGGTAGTGGTTCGAGCAGCGGTGGTGGCGGCAGTGGACACGCAGGAGCGGCTCCCTATGCACCCGGCGAGAGTGCTGCCCTCAAGTGGATGAAATGGCGCAAGGACCAGGGTCTCTACGATGCCTTGCATCGGGAGCGCGGATCGATGCAACCGATCGTGATGTTCCTCTACTCATCCAAGATGGCCAAGGATTGCTGCTGTGCCAACTTCGAGCGTGCCTTGTTTCGTGACAAGTACGCTTCCGAGCAGTTCAAGTTGTGGTCCTGCTATCGCCAGCAGATCGAAACCCTCAACGAGGAGGAGAAGGCACTGGTCCACGGCTATGACCTGCGCGACGACAAGCCGGCGCTGCTCTTCTTCGATAGCGAGGGAGGCCTGCTGCACAAGCAGCAGCTGTGCGTGGATCCGCCCAAGTTTGTCAAGGTGCTCAAGAGCAGCAAGAAGTTGAGTGACTTGCGCCTACGATTGCGCGATTCGCACCTGGCGCAGCGCAAAAGCGCACGCGGACACATCGATGCGGGTCGCTATGGCCGTGCTATCCGGGTGCTCGATTCGATGGTCAAGAACAAGAAGGTGATGAGCGGCTACATCGTGGGACTGGTCGCGCAGGATATGAGGGAGATCGAGCAGAAAGCCTCCACCCTGCTGGTCGAGGCCGCCGCCCTCCATCAGGATCGTCGCTTGCTCGATTCCTATCGTCTCTACCAGGAGATCGAGAAGGAGTTCGCAAAACTGGAGGACCTCAGCAAAGAGGCGAGCAAGCACCGCAAGGAGTTACTGACCAAGTTGCGTGGACTGGGAATCCAGCCGCGTCGCTGAGTTACGCGTTGCTGAGTTACGATACAGACCCGTTTGCAGGCCGTGCCACTGCCCTCGATGAGGGGTGTGGCACGGCCTTTTTTCATCCTAGGAAATCGTAGGAATCGACGGAATCGAAGCAATCGAGCGAGCGAAGCAATCGCAACCACGAGAAGGGTGGCCCGAGATGACCGATGGGATGAGGGAACGCCTGCAACAAGCAGGGGCTGTCGTGTGTCTGGTCGGCGGACTGGTACTGCTGTACTGGAACGCCGATTTCAACAACAAGGACCAGGCGCTCAGCAATGCGCTCGGCCTCTACATGGCGGGCAAGGGTCTGTTCCTGCTCGGAGTCTCCGGCAGCGCCGGCGCCGGCAAGAAGGCGGCGTAGGAAACCGAGAGCGCCGTCGCCCAAGTGGGATCGCCGATCTATCATCGGGATGGCGGTCCCGATATCTTGTAGGTGTGGTGGAGTTCACTCGGGAAGCTACGCGGCAGCCGCCAGCGCAGGGAACTCGACGGGAAACTCGACAGGGAACTCACCCCCGACCGGGAACGGAAGTGCCGATGCATCGTCGACTCCTTTTCAAGCCAGTG
>CAVOEM010000151.1:0-7114 GCA_963694575.1 Planctomycetes bacterium UBA1146
AGCTGGGTGATCTCACCCCTACTCAGTGCAACGATCAGTTACCTGACATTCAAATTGCTATTGAGGAACATCTTCTATCAGAAGAACCCTCTGGAGGCGACGAAGAAACTCGCCCCGCTGCTGGTCTTCATCGTGCTCACGATCCTGACGCTGACGATGGTCTTCAAGGGACTCAAGAATATCGACCTCGATCTCGAACTGGGTCCGGCGTTGCTCATCGCCATGACAGTCGGGATTGTCTCTGCCATCATCACCGCAGTTCTCGTACGAAGAATCAAACTCAAGGACCATGTGGAAAGCAGAAGCACCCACAAAATTCAATACCAAGAACAATCGTTGCAAAAGGCGAGGAAACACCTGAGGCGACTTCAGGATGTGTCAGACCCAGATACCCAGGAAGAAATCGCAACGTTGCTCAAGGGTGCCGAGGATCTTGGATCACGCCTCGAAAAGGAACGTGGCCCAACCGACAATCCAGCACTGAACCAGGTCGAAAAGATATTCATCTACTTACAGATCCTGAGTGCCTGCTTCGTCGCTTTCGCTCATGGATCCAATGATGTTGCCAATGCCATCGGGCCCCTTTCCGCAGTATTGCAAACGATTGAGGATGGAAAAGTAGCACTCAAATCAACGGTGGCACCCGAAGTCCTGGCGCTGGGCGGATTGGGAATCATCATCGGTCTGGCGACCTGGGGCTGGCGAGTGATGGAGACGGTCGGCCGTCGTATCACCGAGTTGACACCATCTCGAGGATTCACGGCTGAATTCGCAGCAGCGACCACCATCGTGCTGGCCACCAAACTCGGATTACCGATCTCGACCACCCATACGCTGGTCGGAGCGGTCGTTGGAGTCGGACTTGCGCGAGGGATGGGTGCACTCAACCTGAATACGGTCCGAGACATCGCCGTCTCCTGGGTGATCACGGTGCCTGCGGGAGCCATATTCGCGATGATCTTCTACAAGATCCTGATGGCCTTCTTCGGCTAACCGGTCCCTTCTGTCAGAATCCTTGACCTCAAGCAGAACACTTGATCGGTCGTGGATCAGGGACCCGACGCTGGAAACTGGACCGCTGATCTTGTCCGAGGGGATCACCAACTCCGCATGAGCAATCTTCCACTCCCCAGCAAACTCGGATGTGGGACTCTATCTGGATACGCCACACACGTGAGCCAGCACTTGACGCTGACTCGATTCCGTATGACCATCTTTACTCGATGAAGAATGCTACATGACCCTGCGCCCACGATTCCAAAGGAGCCGATGATGCGATCCCTACCCTTCTTCTTGACAACGATCTTGACGATTCTGGTACCCATCTGCTCTCTCGATCTTGCCACTGCAAGAGAGGTTTCCGCGGATCCCCGCGCGGGAATTATCAGCGCTGTCGAATGGAGTGAAGATGGTCAGTTCCTGACCTACACCAACATGAACACCCGCTATCGATACCACCTGATCAGCGGTGAGCGTGAAGAACTGGGATCCGCTAAAGACACTCCAGCCGAAACACCGAGAAGAACTCGAAGGTCTCGTGGAGGAGGAGGAAGTCTCACCGGCACCTATGTCGGAAGGCCCACACGCGGGCGCCAGTACACTCAGGTGGATTCGCCCAATGGGCGCTGGGAAGCGCTTTACGAGAACTGGAATGTGGTCCTCAAGGAGAAGGAAACCGGCGAGAAGATCGCCGTCACCATCACTGGCAATGAAGATATTCACTATGGAACCGCCAGTTGGGTCTATGGCGAGGAGTTGGGGCAAACTCGTGCGATGTGGTGGACTCCTGACTCCCAAAAATTGCTCTTTTACAAGTTTGACGATACAGGCGTGCAACCTTTTCATCTGGTGAAGGGTTGGTCGAAGTTCAATACCATCCACTACCCGGAGTACTACCCGAAGGCGGGTGCCAAGAACCCCGGTGCAGAGTTGATGGTATACGACCTCGCAACCCAGAAAATCACACCCATCGATGTCGGCGGCGGTTCCGAGGAATACATCTACGGCATCCGTACTTCACCCGATGGTGCCGTGATGCTGGTCAACTGGACCGACCGCCTCCAGCAACATCTCAAGGTGATGGCGATCGATCTCGAAACAGGAGACTGCCGTCTGGTGGTCGAAGAGCAACAGGAGACCTGGCAGAGCAACAGTCCCAGCATGAGATACCTGGCCGACAACCTGCGCTTCATCTGGACCAGCGAGCGCAGCGGCTTCAGCCACTACGAACTACGTAATCTAGATGGCGAGTTGCTCAACAGCATCTCGAGTGGAGATTTCCAGACTGCAGGCATCGACTTCGTTGACGAGGAGCAGGGACAGATCGGTTTTCGCGGCTACAGCTCGTCAATAAATCCGTATTACATGCAGTACCACCTCGCCGACCTCGATGGGAAGAACCTCCGCCGGGTCACCACTCTCGATTTCCATCACTCCGGTTTCCAATTGTCTCCGGATAAGAAGTGGCTGGTCGCCCAGTACGAAGAGGTCAACACTCCACCTTCCACGGCCCTCTACAACACCGATGGGAAATTGGTCGCCAAGTTAGCCGAGGGTGATCCAGCCGCAGCAGCCAACATTGCAGAGATGTTCAGTTTTCGCTCCAGCGATGATCAACATGACATCTATGGTGTCCTTTACAAACCGAAGGACTTCGATCCGACCCAGCAGTACGCCATCATCAATTCCCTCTATGGTGGACCGGGTTCCAATGAGATCTCGGCGCGCTACGTCTCCAATCCTCGTTCAGAGAACAATCGCGGTTACCTGGTGGTCAAGGTCAATAATCGTGGCACTGGAAATCGGGGCAAGGCGTTCCTCGGTGCGGCCTACCTACGCCTGGGAGACATCGACATCCAGGATCATGCCGATGCGATCCGGATGTTGCGCGAGCGATCCTATGTTGACGGCTCCCGCGTTGGAATCGTCGGCTTCTCCTACGGTGGATACATGTCGGCGATGGGAATTCTGAAACATCCAGATGTCTACACCGCAGCGGTCAACGGATCGGGAGTCACGGACTGGCGCCACTACGACACCATCTACACCGAACGCTACATGAGCACTCCCCAGCTCAACCCGGATGGCTACGACATCGGGCGCGCCACTCGCCAGGATTACGTCGAAAACTTCAAGGAGGCGGGAGGGCACCTGTTGATCATGCATGGAATGGTCGATGACAACGTGCACCCCAATAATGCCTTCCAGTTGATCGACGCTCTCGACAAGGGTGGAGCCCCTTACGAGAGTCGCTTCTTCCCCAACAACGGTCACGGTCTCGGGCGCGGAGCCGGTGCAACCCAGTGGGAGTTCTTCGACCGGGTGTTGCAACCCGAGTTCAGGGGCCGGAGAACCTCACTGTGAGGCGCAGACACCGCTGATCTACAAGATCAGGCAGACTTGGGCGTTTTTACTCAATCGAATCATCTGCAGTGGGATAAACAGCCGCTCCCAGTATAATCGATGGTTAGATCGGCTTTCTGATTGGCATGAAAGGAGTGGTGATGATCCACAAGAGACGATTCCTCGCCATCCTGTTGGTGGGATTCCCACTGCTCCTATCTGCTGAAGAGGGAAACCAGACGGTCGGTTGGCTTCATCGTGCCCCTGCCACCTACGGCGGCTACAGCTTCTTTGCTCCCAGCCGTGACTCCACCACATATCTCGTCGATGGGGTCGGTCGCGTCGTTCACAGTTGGCCCAGCAATTACAATCCCGGTCAATCCGCCTACCTGCTCGAGGGGGGTGACATCCTCCGAGCCGCTCGAATCCCGGGTAATCCTCCGATCTCGGCGGGTGGAACCGGTGGTCGAGTGGAGCGGATCGCCTGGGATGGAACCCTGTTGTGGAACTTCGAATACTCCAGTGCACAGGTTCAGCATCATCATGATGTGGAGCCACTTCCCAACGGCAATCTGTTGCTCGTGGCCTGGGAACTGAAAAGTGTCGCAGAAGCGACGGCTGCGGGGCGTGATCCTGGGCTGCTCCCCGACAACCAGTTGTGGCCCGATCACATCATCGAGGTCGAGCCTACGGGCAACAGCGGTGGAACCATCGTCTGGCAATGGCATGCGTGGGATCACCTGATTCAAGACATGGACCCGGCACTTGCAAACTACGGAGTCGTCGCTGATCACCCCGAAAAGATTGACATCAATTACTTTGGAACCACTGCTGCGGCCGACTGGATGCATGTCAATAGCATCGATTACAACGCCGAACTCGATCAGATCATGCTGAGTGTTCCGACCTTTGCAGAGGTGTGGATCATCGACCACAGCACCACCACCGCCGAAGCAGCCAGCGACAGTGGCGGCCTGCGAGGACATGGTGGTGACTTGCTCTACCGCTGGGGAAATCCTCGCACCTATCAGGCCGGAACTTCCGCTGACCAGGTTTTCTACTTCCAGCACTGCGCCGAGTGGATCGCCCCCGGTCTACCGGGAGCGGGAAATGTCATCGTCTTCAACAACGGAGTCAATCGTCCCGGAGGAAATGCATCTTCAGCCGACGAGTTCATTCCTCCCATCGATGCCGCTGGTAATTATGTGCTGAATCCAGGAAATGCATTTGGACCTTCCGCGCTGGAATGGACCTACATGGCTCCGGTCCCCACCGACCTGTACGGACGGATTCTCGGTGGAGTTCAGCGACTCCCCAACGGCAACACCATCCTCTGCGAAGGCGCCCACGGCAATCTCATCGAGGTGACCGACGCTGGCGACGAGGTGTGGCGCTATGTCAATCCTGTCGGTCCGGGTGGACCCTACAACCAGGGGCAGTCGGTCCCATCCAATCCCGTTTCTGCCGACAATACCGTATTCCGCTCGCAGCATTACGGCAGTTCTTCACCGCAACTTCTCGGTCTCGACCTGACTCCTGGCGCACCCATCGAGTTTTACCCGATGCTCGGTGATTTCGATAACAGCGGTACCGTCTCGACTCTTGATTACAACTGCTTCAGTACCGTTTTCACCGGATCTTGCTCCAACGACCCTTGCTCGGATCCGATCTACAACAGCGCGATGGCGTTTTTCGGCGATTTCGATCTCGATGGGGATGTCGATTGCGCCGACTGGGATAGTTTCGTTGGCGTCTGGGATGGTCCGCCTGCCGCTCCTCCGGATCTCGGCGTCTGTATCAGCAGCGGCGATCCCCAGTTCACCCGTGGAGATGCCAACCTCGACCAGGCGATCAATGTCGCCGATGTGGTGACCATTCTCGGTTATCTCTTCCAGGGGCAATCGATCGGATGTTTACAGAGTTGTGACACCAACGATGATGAGAGTAATGACATCAGCGATGCCATCGCACTGCTGAATTTCCTATTTGGTTCCGGGGTTTCATTACCCCAGCCCTACCCTGATTGCGGCCTCGATGGCACCGCCGGTGGCTCCCTCAGTTGCGACAATCCAGCCACCTGTCCCTGATTAGTCGACTCCTGAAGCGGTCTATTTCACCCCCCCCCGTCCAACACTCCTTGCTTCGCCAAGATCACCATCCGACACTTGCCAGCAGGAGGGGGTCGTGATCATCCAACGAGAAGTCGAGCCGAGACCCCGATTCGGTAACGATGGAGGAGAACAGGATGGCCCGAAAGAGAGTCCTGTGCAGCACGAGATCGCCCTACAGAAACTGCGGCTTCACTGGCCAGCAGCGCTGTCGGTGAGCTGGTGTCCATCGCTGATCGAGGGGCGCTACCTGTCGATCCGGGTGGCAACGCTATTGCTCATCCTGTGCCTTGGTGCTTGCCGTGCCGTCCCCCCTACTGTCCAGATGCCCACTCTTGAACTGATCAACTGGAACACCTATCACCTGTTCGATCACCAGCTCCATCAGGAGTCTGCCACCGCATGGCTCGCACAGCAGCAGCCAGCGATGGTCGCTCTTCAAGAGGTCTTGCATGTGGATTCCTCCGGATTGTCGTCGCTGGCAGAAAAATGGGGACACCCCTACGCGGTGATGCACAAGGAGAGTGGCTATCCGGTGGCACTCACCAGCAGTGCGCCGATCGAGGTGGTAGAACGACGTGTCGCCGGTTTCCATCATGGCTACCTGCACGCCCGTACCCATGGTTTCGATGTGCTGGTCGTTCACTTCTGGCCAGGAAAGATTCACGAGCCACAGCACATCGCAAAACTGGCTCTCGATCTGGTGTCGAAGGGGAAACGTGTTCTTGTCGTCGGAGACTACAACGGTGAGATCCGCCACGATCACGAGTATCTGCTCGAACATGGCCAACTCGGCGAAGTGGTCGATGGCGTGCGCACTTTCGACTATCGCATCACCGACACGTTCCTCGAGAGCGGCTTTGTCGATCTGACTCATGCACATGCGCCCACCGCCAGATACACCTTTGGCTCTCCGGCGCTGATCCCGCGCTGGCGCAAGGACATGGAGGATGTCCAGCGGACGCGCAGACGGATCGACTACATCTTCGCCGATCCCTCGACCGCCGAGCGTGCGATATCCGCACGCGTCGTCACCGACGATTCGAGTGTCGGACAATGGTCGGATCACTACCCGGTCGGCGTCACATTCGCGCCGTGAGCGGCATGACGATCTCACCGGAATCGTTCATCATGACAAAGATTCCCAGTTCGTGTCGATCGGTTCCGACATCGCCAATCGACGCAGGGCTGCACTCATTTGCGCTTCAGCGTGAAGTCCTTGATGGTCGTTCCTTTTCCACCTTCGTGTGTGAACCTTAAAATATTCAACCCCTTGGCCAGCGTGATCTCGACCGGTTCAGTCTCTTCCCACATGCCGACGGTGAAGGGCAATGCGATGTCGATCGGTTCCTCAGCACCATTGGCAGTCACCAGCAGGTGCTGCTTCCAGCTGGGCGTCACCACTCTGGCGCTGAGCGCATATTTCCCGGCTTTCGGAACATCGAATGTGTACTCAAACGCTTCGGCCCCTCTGAGCCGGCCATAGTGCAACTGCTTGCCGCCCAGATTACTCTCCATGAATGCAATCTTTGCCGTGTTGTTGGTCGGATGGCTGCAGGCCACGGCGGGAATCGTGATCACTCCGCCTCGGCTGAAGGTAATCTTCCGGTCCTCATCGGTGACGGTCGCTTTCTTGACGGTTTCCTGCACCGTGGATTCATTCA
>CAVOEM010000152.1:0-7033 GCA_963694575.1 Planctomycetes bacterium UBA1146
CCCCAGAGCCATCAAGGCCGGGTATGCGATCTGCTGGACCAGAGATGGGAAAAGTGGGTCTCCCTCGACCGCAGGGGCATCGGTTACCTCGGTGACAGGATCAGCACTGGCATCCAGTTCCCTGGCAATCTTGGCCTTTTCATCCTGGGCACGCTTCTTCCAGTCGTCATCGATTCGCTTGTCAGGTTCAGTCACGAATCGACTTCCTCTCCATCGCAGCACCGATCAATCCGCGGAATAACGGATGAGCATCATAGGGCTTTGACTGGAACTCTGGGTGGTACTGACATGCGACGAACCACGGATGATCTACCACCTCGACCACCTCCACCAGCTCACCATCGGGAGAGGATCCTGCGATCCTCATCCCCGCTTCGGCGAGTCGGTCACGGTAGAGGTTATTGAACTCGTACCTGTGTCGATGGCGTTCGCCCACCTCGGAATGCCCGTACTCCTTGAAGCAGATCGAATCACTGGAGAAGCGACAGGGCCATGAACCCAGTCGCATCGTTCCACCCTTTTCAGAAACATTCTCCTGCTCCTCGAGCAAGGTGATCACTGGCTCGCTGGTGTCCTTGTGGATCTCGGTCGAGGACGCTCCCTCGATTCCCAGGACATTTCTGCAGTACTCAATCACCGCCGCATGCATGCCATAACAGATCCCCAGGAATGGGATCTTGTTTTCCCTGGCGTAACGGACCGCGTTCACCTTGCCTTCCAGCCCGCGCTCTCCGAACCCACCCGGAACCAGGATGCCATCGACGCCGCCAAGCACTGCCGCAGAATCTCCTTCAGCCAGATCCTCCGCTTGTACTCTTCGGAATCTCACGCGCGCTCGGTGGTGAATCCCACCATGGGTCAACGACTCGTAGATCGACTTGTAGGAATCAGTGAGCTCGATGTATTTGCCGATCACTGCGATCTCGACCTCCGATTGGGGAGAGCGCAACGACTCGACCACCTCGATCCAGCGATCCATGTTGCCAGATCCAGGCTGACGACCGAAATGCTCGAGGATCTTGCCATCCATCTGCTGCTGCCTGAGCACCAGTGGTAGTTCATAGATGGAAGTCTCTACATCCTTCTCGATGAACACGGAATCAACGGGAACGTTGCAGAAGAGCGCAATCTTGTCGCACACTTCCTGTTCGACATCGATTTCGGTCCTACAGACAAGGATGTCCGGAAGGATTCCGATTTCTCTCAGGCGTCCCACCGAATGCTGGGTCGGCTTGGTCTTGATCTCTCCACTGGCTCGAAGATAGGGCAGAAGTGTCAGGTGGATGAACAGGACATTCTCTCGACCATGCTCGTGGCCGAATTGCCGCAGTGCTTCGAGGAACGGAAGGCTCTCGATGTCTCCCACGGTTCCACCCACTTCGGTGATCACCACATCGACATCGGTGGACCCTACCTTGGCGATGCACTCCTTGATCTCATCGGTGATATGCGGAATGACCTGGACTGTCTTGCCGAGGTAATCACCTCGTCTCTCCCGTTGAATCACGGTCGAATAGATCTTGCCCGTCGTGTAATTGGAGTTGGCACTGATCTCGCAGGAAGTGAAGCGCTCGTAGTGACCCAGATCGAGATCAGTCTCGGCCCCGTCCGGCGTGACATAGACTTCACCATGCTGGAATGGACTCATCGTCCCCGGGTCGATATTGATGTAAGGGTCGAACTTCTGGAGGGCGACCTTCAGGCCGTGACTCTCGAGGAGGGAGCCGATCGCTGCACTCGTAAGTCCTTTGCCCAGACTGGAAACCACTCCACCGGTCACAAAAATGTACTGTGTCATGAACTGTCGTCCGTTTCCCCCCGGCCAGGGTTTTCCGCAGGACTGCACCCGCTCTCTCCCTCGCCACCCTGATCGTTCCGCACCGCACGGAACTTCTCCACAAATCGCCTGTAATCCTGCTCCGTATCGATCCCCGCCTCGGCGTGATCGACGATTCCAACTCTGATCTCACACCCTGACTCGAGCAAGCGCAACTGTTCCAGTCGCTCTTGCTGCTCCAAAATCCCCCTGGGGAGCTGGGGAAAGCGGCCCAGGACTCCCCAGCGGAAGCCGTAAATACCCATATGTTGGAGCCAACCCCCCTCAGGTACCGCATCCTCAGCGGTTTCGGGTACCGCTCTCCGGGTAAAAGTGAGTGCCCGCCCCTCCGGGTCGATGAGCACCTTGACCCGGTTAGGATTGTGAAAATCTTCCCCGGAGGAGTGGCCCGAACGGCGGATCGCCAGGGTCGCCACCCCGCAACCGGAATGCTCCTCCAGCAACTCGATCAACCGTTCCACATGGCCCGGATCCATCTCCGGCTCATCCCCCTGCACGTTGATCACCAGATCCTGGTGTGTCAGACCGAGTTGCTGGCACGCATGAGCCACGCGATCGGTTCCAGTGGGAAGGTCGGCAGGAGTCACCACCGCCTGGCCGCCAAATCCTGCCACGACCTCGGCGAGAGCCTCTCCATCAGTAGCGACGACGACCCCATCCACGTCTGGAACCTGAAGACAGAGTTCATAAACGTGGCGAATGAGGGGCCAGCCGGTCTCGTCTCGCAACAACTTTCGCGGAAGTCTCTGCGAGGCCAGACGCGCAGGGATGACGATCATCTTCGTCATGACATGAGGATAAGCCTGGTAGGTGCCCCTGTCCACCAGTCGAGCCATGGATCAGCGCCATCCAACGACACCGACCCACCCAAGCGACCCACCCAAGCGACCAGGACGATCAGGTGACAGGGGTCTGGGTGAGGCTCTTGTGAAGTTCTTCGACCCGTTCGAGCATCGCTCGCATCGGGAAGTGACGACGAACATGCTCCACTCCGACCACCACCTGGTCGCGCGCCCGCTGAGGATCCGCCAGCAATCGCTCCCCTTCCAGCGCCAGCGCCTCGGGATCCCCCGGTCGAACCAGGGTGCAAATTCCCTTTTCCCCCAGCAGCGAGAGGATTTCTCCCCCGCCGGTGGCGATGGTAGGAATCCCCCGAGCAAGGCCCTCCAGCATGTGTAGACCTGCTCCCCCCCAGTCGCTGACCAGCATCAACACATCAAAAGCTCGATAAACCGCATCCACATCTGCCGGCGGAGCGGCAAAGGTCAGGTGCCCCTCGAGATCCATCGTCTTGCAGACTGACCGAAGTCGACGTTCATCCTCACCTTCTCCCAGCACCGTGAAGACGACATCTCCGATCTTCTTTCTCAGCAATACCGCAGCCTTGAGAAAATCGTCGAGCCGTCTCCCTTTATCGAGCCTTCCAACGGTTCCGATCACCGGGATCCCCTTGGGACTCCACGCTTCCCGAACCACCTCGGGGATCTCGATACCGTAAGGAATGACGCGGATCTTATCCTTGGAGATACCCAGTTCTCCGACCAGATGCTCCCGCAGATCCTGATTGACGACGATCACCGCTGCGGCATGACGCGTCGCCCGGGCGGACCGCTCGCGACCCAACCAGGAGTGCACGGTATGGACCATCGGACGACTGAGGATCTTGGACAATCTCAATGCGATCTTTTGCGCTCCCAATCCGCCTGTGGCATGAATCACCGCCGGATCAAAGTCTTGCAGGAACATCATCAGGCGACGACGGGCCAGCCAAGAGGAGGGATATTGGAATACCTCGGCACCGATCTCGCGGAATCGCGGCAAGAAGACCCCACCACGACACACCATCTGGATCTCGTGCCCACGCTGGATCAAACCTTCGGCAAGGCCCAGTGCATGAGTCGTGGGCACCGACCAGTCGAGTCGCCCTCCTACCAGTAATATCTTCAAGGATCCCCCATTCTGCCAGTCCGTATACATCCCTGTCCTTGCCCACAGACATGCCTCAGGATATACGACCTGGAAGACCCCGACCATGAGGAGGTACCCGAGGTGACAGGTTTCGCTCCGGATGATTCCTTCGATTCGATCGCCCTGGCCAGTGGTGGCCTCGATTCCACCACCGTCCTGGCCATCGCCATCTCGCGGGGATTCCGCCCGCTCCCACTGACTTTTCGTTATGGACAGAACCATTCGATCGAGACGCAGCAGGTCGGATTGATCGCCCACTCCCTCGACCTGCCGCCACCGCTGATCCTCGACTTACCCTTCGACCGCATCGGTGGATCCGCCCTGCTCGGCTCATCGCCCATTCCCGATGAGCCACAACAGGGTGCCAGCCAGCGCGAGGAGATTCCTGCGACCTACGTACCGGCAAGAAACCTGGTCTTCTTGTCGCTGGCAGTGGCCGCGGCAGAAGCACGATCGGTTCGTGACATCTGGATCGGGGTCAATGCTCTCGACTACAGCGGCTACCCCGATTGCCGCCCGGAATTTCTCGAAGCGTTCCTGCTTGCAGCCCACCGAGGGACCCGGGAAGGGTCGAACCCATCGGATCAACCATGGTGGAGGTTACAGTCGCCGCTGGTGGAGATGAGCAAAGCCCAGATCATCCGCACTGCGACAGAGTTAGGTGTGGATCTGTCGCTCACCCTCTCCTGTTACGCTCCCGACGCCGAGGGCCAGGCTTGCGGGCGCTGCGATTCGTGTGGACTCAGAAGACGAGGGTTCGAAGAGGCTGCGATTCCTGACCCCACCAGATACCAGAATCACGGTTAATTGGGGCGATTCCTCGGCTCCATTGGCAGAGATTCCAATACTCGCCTAGAATCGTTCCGAACTGAAGAAATCCACATCGAAAGGGAGCCCCGGTGGGTAGCCACATTCTCGTGACCGGCGGTGCTGGCTTCATCGGAAGTCACCTATGCCAACGATTACTCGAACGTGGTGACGAGGTGCTCTGCCTCGACTCCTTCACCGATGATTACGACCCGGCTCTCAAGCACGCCAACATCGAACCCTGCCTGTCCAGCAACGGATTCGAGCTGATCAAGGGCGATATTCGTGATCGACAATTGCTCCAGCAAATCGCCAGGACCCGCAGCATCGATGGAGTGATCCATCTGGCAGCCAAGGCCGGGGTCAGACCTTCGATCCGCCAGCCCGCTCTCTACGTTGACGTCAATCTCAATGGCACGGCGAACTTGCTGGAGATGGCCAGGGAACATTCCATCGACCATTTCGTCTTCGCCTCGTCATCGTCGGTATACGGTGAAAGAACCGAGACACCCTTCAAGGAGAGTGATCCGGTCGATCATCCAGTGTCCCCCTATGCGGCGACCAAGAAGGCGGGGGAACTACTGTGCCACACCTTCCATCACCTGCACGGACTCAACGTCGCATGCCTGAGATTCTTCACCGTCTATGGCCCGAGGCAACGTCCCGAGATGGCGATCCACCTGTTCACCCGGTTGATCGAACAGGGGTTGCCGGTCCCGATGTACGGGGATGGCTCCTCTGAACGAGATTTCACTTACATCGATGACATCACTGCAGGGGTTCTCGCGGCCCTCGATCGCTGCGAAGGTTATGAAATTTTCAACCTCGGCAATCACGACAGCATCCGACTCGATCATCTGATCGAGTCGATTGCGGCCTGTTGTGGTCAGCCCTACACCATCGAACCTCATCCCTTCCAGTCGGGAGATGTGTCCAAAACCTGCGCCTGCATCGAGAAGTCCAGAGCGAAACTTGGCTTCGAACCGGCAGTCTCGATCGAGCAGGGGCTGAAGCAATTTCATGACTGGTTTTCATCTCAGGAGCAGAAGAGTAACGGCTGACCGAGGGAGGCTACCTTGTCCACAACCGAGAGAATCCGGATGGTCGCCGTCGGCCCGGATGACACTGCTGAGAAGGCCCAGTGGCTTGAAGCACTCGGCAACGCCATCGACTCCAATTCCTTCTGCCTCGGAGCAGAGGTGGATCGGTTTGAATCCGCCTGCAAGGAACGGCTCGGCGTGGCGCACGCCTTTGGCGTCTCGAGCGGTACCGATGGGCTGAAGGTGGCGCTCAGCGCCGTTGGAGTCACCTCAGGAGATGAGGTGATCGTTCCCGCCTACAGTTTCTTCTCCACCGCATCGGTGATTGTCCAGTTGGGTGCCGTGCCGATCTTCTGTGATCTGGATCCCGAAACTCTTTGCATCGACCCCGTGGCTGCAGAGACGCTGATCTCATCCAGGACTCGAGCCATCCTTCCTGTCCATCTCTACGGTCAAACCGCTGACATGGATGCCCTGTTGAAGATCTCGCAGAAACAGCAGATTCCCATCGTCGAGGATGCTGCCCAGGCGTTCGGTGTCTTCCAGGGGGGTCGCCCCGCAGGAGCCATCGGAGATGTGGGTGCATTCTCCTTCTATCCGACCAAGAATCTTGCGGCAGCAGGGGATGCGGGAATGATCGTTTGCCAGGACGACGAGATCGCCAACAAGGTGCGCCAGTTGAGGGTTCACGGAGATGCGGGTGGCTACAATCATCAGATGCTGGGCTGGAATGCACGAATGGACGGGTTCCAGGGCGCCATCCTGTCTCTCCAATTACAGCGACTGGATGAGCGACAAGCCATCCGCCAGCGCAATGCGAAGGAATACCTTCACGCATTGAGGGAGCACCACCTGACCTCGAGGGTCGTCCCCCTCGGTCGCACCTCAGGATCAGATCACTGCTGGCACCAGTTCATCGTGCAAGTCGACGATCGTGACCAGGTCCGCGACCAACTCGCCGAGCGTGGAATCGACTCGGGGATCTACTACCCCTCCACTCTTCCCCAACAAAGTTGCCTTTCCACCGATCGGTATCCCTCCGATGATCTCGCCGAGTTATTCCCGGTTGCACAACGAGCTGCGCGCAGGGTGCTGGCGCTTCCAGTACACCATCGACTGCTCGAGGGAGATCCCACGAGGGTGATCCAGGCGCTGGCGGATCTCGTCGGTGACCGGGGGGGGAATTAAAAATGGGAGGTGATTGTCGGTATAAGGGGTCCGACAGTCACACTCCCAACAGCGAGGAAGAGTTTGAATAGTAGCGATGGAGAAACTTGTATCTCCCTGTCGCTACTTGTTAACATGCATCCTTCATACCAAAGTGGACACTCCCTCAAAACATTAGTGCTATCTGCCAGAATTCATGGAAGAAATGCCGACT
>CAVOEM010000153.1:0-7021 GCA_963694575.1 Planctomycetes bacterium UBA1146
AGGCGAGAACAATTCAGCAAGGCTCAACTGGTCGAGCGGTAGGCGATCTTCGTAGGGTGCTGGCAGGTGAGAGGTGTTGCGATTCCAACGGTCTGGTCCTGCTGCGCCGAAGTAGTCGGTGGTCGCCAGCCGTGCCGGATGAACACCGGTCTGGAGACTTACCCGAGTTGGACTGCAAACGGGACAAGCGGCATAGGCACGACTGAAACGAACGCTGTCGGCGGCCCATCGGTCGATGGAAGGTGTCTCGTAAAATGAACTGCCGGTGACACCGAGATCTTTCCATCCAAGATCATCGACGACGATCACCAGGATCGAGGGGGTCGCCGAATCTTCTGGCTCAGCCGGAGAATCTGACGAGACGGCGAGTGCCAGCAGGACCAGCAGGGATGAGCAAGAGATCAGGACTCCGCCTTTTTCGAGAGCCCCAGGTATGCCCTGGGGTCGGCGGCATCTCGAAGTCCATCACCGAGGAAATTGTAGGCGAGGACCGCGAGGAAGATGAAGAAACCTGGAGTGATGAGCCATGGGTTGTACTTCAAGACCTCGGAGACGTTGCAATCCTTGAGTAACAATCCCCAGGAAGAATCGGGTTCGGTGATGCCGAATCCAAGGAACGAGAGAGCCACTTCTCCAAGGATGTAATAGGGAACGTAGAGGGTGGCCGTGACGATCACGATGGAAGCGGTGTTGGGTAACAGATGGCGCAAGATGACCCGTGCGGGTGATCCACCCAGCGCCTTGGCTGCGAGTGCGTATTCACTCTCTCGCAGACTCAGGACCATTCCTCGGATCATCCGTCCGGTGCTTGCCCAGCCAACGATGGCAAGGATGGCGACGATCATCATGTAGGTTTGACGTGGAGACAATCTGTCCGGGATGGCGTAGCGCAGGGTCAGGATCAGGTACAACCCGGGGATTGCCAGCAGCAATTCGACCAGTCGCATCAACCAGAAATCGACCTGCCCGCCGAAGTATCCGGCAATCCCACCGATCAAGAGGCCGATGCTGATGCTGATCAAGATGCCGATCAACCCGACTGACAGGGAAACCTGTCCGCCATAGAGGATCCTGGTCCAGAGGTCGCGCCCGAGGATATCGGTCCCGAGCAAGAAGAGGCCTGCGTGCAGATCCGCTCGATCACTCGGTAGTTGTTCTGTGTCCAATCCCATCAGATGTGTCTTGCCCTGGATGGGGAAAAATCCACACAGACTGAACATCTCGTGAGCTTCTTTTCCCTCGACGAAGAACTGAATCGGAATCGAGATGGTTCGGTCCATTGCCATCAAGAATTCTGACTCACCGTACTCGTCCCACGATTGGTATTCCCTGAGAGGGTGTACATGGGGGCGGAAGGTGAACTCGTTGGCGCTGTTGTGGAAGTGAATCCCACCTTCGAACCAGTTCCAGTTGCGTTCATAGGTCGAAAGGATGATTTCGTTGTAGTTTTCATCCTCATCGATCACTTCGCCGATTTTTTTGATGGAATATCCGCCGAGCAGCATCGGACCATATTTGACGGTGTACTTGTTGGTCTCATTGCTGCTGTAGGGTGCGATGAAGCCGCCGAAGCAACTGAGGGTGTAGAGAACCACCAAGATCGCAGCACCGCACATCGCCAGGCGATTCTTGCGCAATCGGTGCCAGAGCATCGCCCAGGGACCTCGTGGGGGAGGAAGAGTGTTTTCTTGTTCTTCTCGGCTCATCAGGAAAGCCTCACCCTCGGATCGACCAGTGCCAGCAGCAGATCCGCGACCAGATTGCCAAAGACCAGCAGCAGGGTCGAGATCAGAACGCTGGCCAGAACCAGTGGTTCATCCTTGGCTGAGATCGCCTCGAATACCAGTCGCCCGAGGCCGGGCCAGTTCATGACGATCTCGACCAACAGGCTGCCGCTGAGGAGACTGGCCAGCGAGTAACCAAACATCGTGATGAGCGGATTGACCGCATTTCTGAAGGCGTGCTTGAACAGTACCCCCGTGTGGGGAACTCCCTTGGCTCGAGCGGTTCTGACGTAGTCCTGGCCCAGTGCTTCAATCATGTTGCCGCGGGCCTGGCGCATGTAACCAGCCATCGCCGATGTGCCCAGGACGAGGGCGGGCAGCACCAGATGGTGAATTCGGTCGGTGATTTTTCCCCAGATTCCCAGTTCGTTGTAATCGAGCGACCTCATGTCTCCGATGGGGAAAAGTCCACTGTATGTGGCAAACAGAACTGCAAGTAGCGCAGAAAAGACGGTCGGTACAGAAAGTCCGACGAAAGCGATCACTCCAGCGGTGTGATCGATCGGAGAATTGGGTTTCACTGCAGCAAAGACTCCCAGCGGGATCCCCAGTCCGTAGGCGATAACGAGAGCGGCAATCGACAGGGTCAAGGTGTTCCACAATCGTTCCGCGATGATGCCAAAGACCGGTCGATTGAACTTGTAAGATCGCCCGAAATCTCCCGAGAGCGCATTGAAGAACCAGGAAAAGAAGCCCTCGATCGGACCCACTTTGCGATACACCACGCCCTCGTCGTCGCATTGATAGCGGGTCGATCCGACCTGGAAGTTGAGCAAACTACGGCTGGCCAGGCGATGTTCGACGATGATTCCATCTTGCAAGATGGTGGGAATCTTTTCTCCAACATCGCGAAAGGACCAGGTCGCTCCCTCATCTTTGAATTCTCCGAGAGCTTCCAGTTGGCTCGGATTCAGTCGGTGGAGTAATCCGGCAGATTCCTTCTGGCGAAGGACCTCGGTCAGTGACCGGGCAGGATCTGCTTCTTGTTGGCTATAGAAATCACCCGGTGCTGTTTTCAGCAGCAAGAAGGTCAGTAGTGAGACCACCAGTATCAGTGGTGGAATCGAAAGTAAACGGCGGATGGTGAAGGTCAGCAAGGGTGTCTCTCCGGCTTCGTCACTGTCGGATCCACAGGGTTTCGAGATTCCAGGTCAACTGAGGTCGTAGCAGACTCGGCCAGAGATTTCCCAGGCGGTCCTTCTTGATCGTGCAGTAGGAGTTGGCGGCGATCAGGTAGAGCATGGGAATGTTCTGTCCCATCAATTCCTGGACCTCATCGAAGTAACCCTTGCGGACGCTGTCATCGAGTTCTTCATCCATCATCGCCATCAACTGATCGATGCGAGCTTCCCACTTTGTCGCAGGTTGTGCCTGCTGTGGATGCCAGGCATGAAGACGTCCGCTGGACAGGGTGATGTTCTTGCCGTTGGCAGGGTCAGGCGGCACGCCTGATCCCCAGCCCAGCAGAATCATGTCCCACTTGTGGCTGTCTCTCAGACTGGTGACCAGGTCATTGAAGATCTGCGGCTTGAAATTGACATCGATCCCGACCTTCTTGAGGTCCTGGGAGATCATGTTGCCGATCTGCTGACGAAGATTGTTCTCGACATTGGTGTTGAGGGTGAAGCGGATGGGGCGACCCTGATCATCTTCGCGGACACCATCCCCGTCGGTGTCTTTCCAGCCCAGTTCATCGAGGTAGCGCTGTGCTGTCTCCACCGAATAGGGGTAGGTCGTGACCCCTCGATGGAACCAGGAGCGATTTCCAGGAGTGACGGAGGACCAGATGGCGGTCGCTCTGCCCTGGAAAGCGGTTCTCTTGATGCCATCGCGATCGATGGCGTGATTGATCGCCTTGCGGAAATCCAACTGATGGAACCAGTATGATTTTTCCTCATCGACGAAGGGCTCACCGGTTTCAGGATTCTTTCCTGGATGCATGTTGAAACAGACCCAATTGGTGTTGAGGCTGACACCGAGGCGAACCAGATCCGCAGTTCCCGCTTTTTCCATCGCCGTCGCTTCACGGAAATGGTCTGCCGGGAGATCCATGAAGATGTCGAGTTCACCCGCCTCGAACTTCTGCCACTGCAAGTTGAGATCCTTGACCAGCAAGATCACGATCTCGTCGATGTAGGGCAGCCGTTGACCACGACTATCCTTCTTCCAGTAGCGAGGATTGCGCTGGTAAACGATTTTCTCGGCGGGGATGTATTCCTTCAGGACAAAGGGACCACTCCCCACCAGCATTTCTGGCGGCGAGTTGGATGTCATCTGTTGCAGGATGGTCGGGTCTTGCTCCTGCAGATGGTCTTTCCACAGGTGTTTCGGGATGATGCTGACGGCCCCGAGGTGAGTCAGGAATTGAGAATCGATCCGTGACAGGGTGAAGATCACCGCATTTCGATCGTGGTCGACGCTGACCTGGGGGAGATCCCCGGTTTCCGCGTGTTTGAAACCGTCGCGGATACTGGTGGCGATCTGGTCGTGGAACACCGCGTGAAAGGAAAACTCTACATCGTCTACCGTCAGTGGAGTTCCATCACTCCAGAGGATTCCTTCGCGCAGAAAAAAGGTCCAGGTGAGGTGGTCTTCGGAAACCTCCCACGATTTGGCCAGGTCTGGTGAAGTATGCC
Source organism: Planctomycetes bacterium UBA1146 (assembly GCA_963694575.1). Taxonomy (GTDB): domain Bacteria; phylum Planctomycetota; class UBA8108; order UBA1146; family UBA1146; genus QNYK01. The sequence continues at coordinate 4,421 of CAVOEM010000153.1, forward strand.
AGTCTCCATTGTTGTATTGGACCAGACTGGAGAAGACCAGGGCACGGATCTCCTGATCGGTGGCACCCTTCGGTTCGACCGGATTGAAAGTCTCGACCTCTCCGAGGATGGCGTAGACGAAACGCCCGCCGTAGGTTCCGGTACGATTCACGACGATGGCATCATCGGGGGCTTCACCGAGAAAAGCAGGGGAAGGGGTGCCGATCGGGATCGAGGGATCCGGAGTAGGCTCCGGCAACTTGGTGTTGCGCCGGATGCGGGTGCGCCGTATTGGCGGATCGTCGTCGGAAGACGAATCGATACTGGCGATGCTGTGGGCAGACTGGAGTGACTCCTCTGGCTGGGCATTCAACTCGCCGCTCGCAGAGAGACACGCCAATCCGCAGAAGCCCACCAGCCAGCCGAAGCCCAGCAGTCCGCTGAAGCAGGTCCGGCGGCGCAAGAGGGAAGTCGCCAGGCGATTCCAGTGGAGCATCCTCGAGGTGTGGCAAGCAATCGGGCTCATGGGGTCCTCTTCATGGTCGTGGGCTGTGGTCAAATTGATGGGATCCAATCGATGGGTCCAATCCAATTGTCGATCGCAGCGGGCTTTCCAAGGTCAATGGAGAGGATAAGTTACATCGCCTTGGCAGATGCGGCAATCCGCTCTAAAACAGAACGTCTTCCCGTGGCATGGTTTCACAGCAGAAGAGGTCGTGGCGCCCCGTGAACGGGGGTAACAGCGATCGCCAGGCAGGTGGACTCGAACTGGCGAGCCAATTCGGATACTGTGCCAACTCCTGCTGGCGATTAGATGCCTCCAGGTGTTGGTATCGAGCAGATCAGAGGAGCATTTCGGATGTTGAATTCCATTATCGATCGGGTGGCACTTGTAGGTGCTGTCGCACTCGTCATCTCGATCTGTGGCTGTACGGCGAATCCTGGTTCGGGAGAAGGGACTCCAAACCAGATCAAGAGCGTTTCGGCCCCTCATCCCGACGCCATCTTTCGTATTCCGTTGATGACCAATCCTCCCGATCTCGATCCCATCCTCGTCTCGGACACCACTTCCGACGGAGTGGCCTCGAAGATCTTCAATACGCTTCTCGACTACGATCCCGATCTGAATCTGGAACCCTGCCTCGCTGCGGCGATGCCGGTGATCTCTGACGACGGACTCCAGTACAATTTCACTCTCCGCGAGGGAGTGAAATTCAGTCATGGCCGTACGGTCACCGCAACGGACTTCAAGTACAGCTTGCAGAGATTGGCTTCGGTTCGCTCGAAAAGGTCCAATCTGATCGAGCCCATCCTCGGTGCTGCTGAGGCGATCAAGGCGGCTCGATCAAAGTCGGAAGACGCCCCCGAGATCCAGGGCATCGAGGTGCTGGGAGATCTGCAGTTACGGATCACCCTGAAAAAGCCGTATGCACCCTTCATCTATCACCTGGCGATGGTCAATACCGCCGTGGTTCCGCGCGAACTGGTAGAGGAGCATGGCCACTCATTTTCTCGCCTTCCGACCGGCACCGGCGCCTTCATCCTCGACCAGTGGAAAGAAGGAACCTCGCTGCACCTGAAGGCAAACCCGGACTATTTCGAAGGCGCGCCAAAGATTTCACGGATTCACTACCGAGTCATCCCCGAACCGCTGGCTCAACTGGAGGAGTACAAGGCGGGGAACTTCGAGGTCCTGAATGTGACCCAGGGCGTCTATCCGCGCTGGATGAACTCCAATCGGGCCGATGAAGTGATGTCGTGGCCTTCACTGGTGGTGCAGTACTACGGGTTCAATCTCCAGAAGGAAGGCTCCCCTTACGCCGGCAATTCCGAGAGTGCGCGGAAGTTGCGGGAGGCGGTCAACCTGTCGGTGGATCGCAAGTTTCTCGGTGAAGTGCTGCTCGAAGGGCGCTTCTACGCCGCCAACGGCATCTTGCCCCCGGGCATTCTGGGTCATGATTCATCGCGACCCGCCTTTGAACTCGATCGAGAGCGCGCTCAGGAGTTGCTGGCTGAGGCGGGATACCCGAAGGGTGAAGGACTGCCCTCGGTGGATCTCTGGTTCAATACCCAGGGCGACAATGCCAAGATCGCTCAGGTCGTGCAGGAAGACCTGAAACAGGCGGGGATCCCCATCGGATTGAGGATGCTCGACTGGGGCGCCTTCCTCGAGGCCACCGATGCAGGAGAGCCGCCCTTCTTTCGACTCGGTTGGGTTGCGGATTACCCGGACCCGGAGAATTTTCTCGCATTCCTTTTCCATTCCAAGAACAAGGGGCCCAACGGTAATGTGTCTTTTTACGACAATCCGCAGGTCGACGCTCTGATCGACAGGTCCTACCTGATCACGGACATGGAACAACGGATTGATCTGCTGCAGCAAGCGGAACGCTTGATCCTGAAGGATAGCCCGTGGCTGTTCCTGTTGTTCGGGCGAGAGACCATCCTGAAAAAACCCTATGTGCAGAACTTCAATCCCACAGGGATGTGCGACGACATCCAGGGCAACCATGTTCGCTGGCACCTCGTTGAACTCAACAACCCCGGTGCTCAGTAACGAGGTTCAGTGCTCTCATTTACCCTGCGACGACTGCTCGAGGCGATACCGGTCATCTTGCTGGT
>CAVOEM010000154.1:0-7016 GCA_963694575.1 Planctomycetes bacterium UBA1146
ATCCTCACGGTACCTCTAGGAATCTGCGGAGCGATCATTGCGATGTTCTTCACCGGGATTCCTCTCGGAGTTCTTTCGATGATCGGGGTGATCTTGCTGTGCGGGATCGTGGTCAACAACGGAATCATCTTCGTCGCCCGGATCCAGCAGTTGAGTCAGCAGGGCCACGATCCGTCGATGGCAGCGAGGACAGCAGGAAGCGAACGGTTACGCCCGATCCTCATCACCAGTGCCACCACGATTCTCGGATTACTGCCTTTGGCACTGGGTCTCGGTCCGGGGGCGGAACTCCGTAAGCCGCTCGCCATTACCGTTGTCTGGGGCCTGGCCTTGGCGACTGTCATGACACTGGCGGTGATTCCAACCGGCTACCGATTACTGCAGAGATCGAACCGATCCGGAGATGTTTCATGAAGCCATTTGTACGCTTCTGCCTCAATCGGCCCATCACTACCTTGACCGTGCACATCCTGCTGGTGCTAGGCGGGATCCTGTCCATCGACAGGATCCCGCTCAGCGCCACACAGGACATCGGCAGGACGAGCATCAATATCAACATTCCCTATCCTAATGCGTCTCCGATACAGGTCGAAAACGAGGTGGTGAGACCACTTGAGGAAGCTCTGGCGACCCTCCGTAGAGTGCGCGGATTCAATAGCGAATCGCGGGAGGGAAATGGTCGGGTGACCCTTCGCTTTGATTACGGAGAGGATCTCGATCAGGTCAAGGTCGAGATACGAGAGCGACTGGCAAGGGCGATGGACCAGCTCCCGGTGGAGGATCTGGACCGGATCCGCTTGAGCACCGGAGGTTGGGGTGCGGATGCGGATGCCATCATGGAGGCTCGCATCAGTGCGGTGGGTATCAACCTGTCTGAAAATTACGATCTACTGGTCAGTCGGATTCAGCGGCCCCTCGAGCGACTCGATGGTGTCGGGCAGGTGGCGCTCGATGGTGTGACTCCCAAGGAGATCCGAATCTCCTTCACCAAGGGAGCGCTGGCACGACATGGCCTGACCCTCGGTCGAGTCGCCCAGGAGATCCGAAACTCCAACGTCGATGCGACCATCGGAAAAGTTTGGAGCGATGGTAAGACTCGTCGGCTCCGTCTGATCAATGCACTTTCCGATGTCGAAGCGCTGCACCAGTTGCCGATCAATCGCAACGGGTTGCGTCTGGGTCAGGTGGCGACCATCGAGAAAAAAGAGGGCGAACTGCGCTGGGGGCGTCATCTCAATGGCTCCTATGCGGTCTCCCTCGAGATCTCCCAGGAGGCTGGCGCCAATACTGTAGAGGTTTGTAAGAAGGTCAGGGAAGAGGTGGCAAGGATCTCCCTGGATCCTCAACTGGCCGGGATCAACCTGCTGGTCTGGCAGGATCAAGGCCAGATGATCGTCAGTTCGCTGGCGCGTCTTCGAGACGCTGGATTCATCGGCGGCGGCATGGCCTTGATGATCTTGCTGATCTTCTTGCGTCGATTCTCGGCCACCTTGCTGGTGGGGATGGCGATTCCGATCTCGGTGCTCGCGGCACTGTCGGTACTTCACTTCCTTGACCAGGAATTGAACATCATCACCATCATGGCTCTGATGCTCGGTGTCGGCATGCTGGTCGATACTGCAGTCGTGGTGGTGGAGTCGATCGTCCGACGTGCAGGTCTCGGTGATGACCCGATGACAGCAGCCACCACCGGTACGCTGGAAGTCGCAACTCCGGTGTTTGCAGCCACTCTGACGACGATGGTGGTGTTCTTGCCAGTCTTCATCTCGGAGCGCAACGGATTCTCCGATGCTCTGGCCAGCGTCGGACTGGTGATCTCGCTGACCATCGGGGCGAGTTTGTTCGTTTCCTTGACCCTCGTGCCGATGGTGGCCGCAAGAATCTATAGCGGCGGTGATCCAGGGCTTTCCTCCTGGTTCATGAAGTTCAGGAAGGGCTACGAGAGCCTACTGAAGTCGGCGATTACCCATCGATCCGTGACCTTGACCGTCGCAGTCGCTGCAACCCTGAGTGTCGTGATTCCATTCGAGAACGGATTCAGGATGGACTTGTCCGATGCGGACTGGAAATCCAATTATGCCAACATCTCATACCGACCGGTCGAGGGCCTCGACTACAGGGAGATGGAAAAGACGGTCACTGACATCGAGAACTTCCTGGCCAGTCATCGGGAAGTCATCGGGGAAGGTGACATCTATTCCTGGTACAAGGACGGCTACGCCCTGACGAGGATCTATCCACCGCCAGAGTTGGCGACGGAGGAATACATCGCGCAGTTGAGAGGCCGGATCGATGAGGTACTTCCCAAAGTGCCCGGCTTCAAGATTCGCACCGACGAAGGATGGGGTTGGGGTGGTCGTGGCCACGGCGGCGGCTCGCGATCTTCCGCAGGATCCTTCCGAATTCGTCTCGCTGGGGACTCCAGCTCCTTTCTCGATGAACTGGGAATCAAGGTAGCGACCTACTTGATGGGGGTCGAGGGGATCACCGAAGCGGAAGTTGTTGGGGATGAAGAGGTCGATGAACTGCGACTGGAACCGGATGAAGACCTCCTTGGTCGCTTGCAGGTTTCGGGAGATACCGTGGCTCGAAGCATCAGTTCAGCTTTTTCTGGAAATCGCCTCAGCCAGCTACGAACCCAATCGGGTGACCTCGACATCACTCTCGGGCTCGACGAGGAAGAGACCGATACCGTCGAGGAGTTGAACTTCATGAGATTCCCTCTCACCGATACTCTGGAACTTTCCATCGAGGAGATCGGAGTGGTGGAGCAGGTCGAGGCTCCCAATCGACGCCGCCGTGATCAGCGACTGGCCAACTTGACCGTGTCGGCGCAATACGATCCGAGCAGCACCGACCAGATCCAGCAGCGGCTGGAGATGGCACTTGAGAAATATCCCTGGCCAGTCGGGTATAGCTGGGATCTGGGAGAGGGTTGGTCGGGACGCTGGAGGAATCGAAGTTCCTTCGGAGAGGGCCTGTACCTTTCGGTGTTCCTGGTCTACCTGGTTCTCGCCTGCCTGTTCGAGTCTCTGCGGACCCCGTTGGTATTGATGGTCACCGTGTTGCTGGCGGTTCCAGGAGTGATCTGGACCCTGTGGCTCCAGGGAGATGCTCTCGATACACCCGCAGCGGTCGGCTTGATCTTGCTCTGTGGCATCGTCGTCAATAATGGCATCGTGCTGATCGATCAGGTGCGTCGAAGGCTCGAAGAGGGCCTGGATCCCATCATCGCGATCCGCAAGGGAGCCAGTGACCGACTACGGCCGATTTTGATCACGGCTCTGACGACGGTACTGGGATTGATTCCGATGGCCTACGGCACCCAGATGTTGACCGGCCCGCAGTTCAATACCCTGGGCAAGGCGATTGTCGGCGGCCTGTCCGCCTCGACTCTGCTGACCCTGGTCGTGTTGCCGGTGGTGCTCTCCTTTATCCTGAAGGCGAAGAAGCCAGATCTGGCGCCAGAGGCGGGTGCCGAACAGGCTCCGGTGTAGTGATTCCGGACACTCGTTGCCCGGAAACGGGTAGGGTGCGGGGAATCGCCCCTCATGATTTTCGGAGCATGGTCATAAACTATGGTTTTAAAATGGTTTACGGGATCGAAGTAGATCTGAGTGGAACCATCTAGAGCCTTTAGAATGGCATGAGTTCTGCCGATCAATAGGCAGTGAGTCCTCACCGATGAGGGAACTCTTCGTCGAGCCGAGTCGATCCGCCAGATGAGCCGGAGATCCGATGAATCAGTCACCGCGAGCCCACGAGAATGAGCCACGATCCCCCGAGGGGGGGATTGCGCTGTTTGTCGTGTTGATCCTGGTGCTGGTCCTGACCGTCGTCATCACCCAGTTGATCTTCGTCACCAAGATCGAGGAGCGAATCTCGCGCAATCGACAGGGTCGAACCGCTCTCTCCTACGCCTTGCAGGCCTCTGGACGCCAGGTGCTGCTGAATCTCTCCTCTGATCTGATGGAAGATCTCGGCTATCTGGACGAACCAGAGGAGGAAGATCTGAACGGAATGGACACTGGAGGGGAAGGGGTGGATACCCAACTTCCCGGGGGTCTTACAATTCCAGGATCAGGGGGAGGCGGGGGTGCTGGCTCCGGTCGATCGGAAGACGATCCGGTCGATACCCACCACGACCTGTGGGCACGCCCGATTCAGGATTCCATCAACGGTGTCCAGGTCGTCGGAATGGTGGTCGATGGAGAATCCTGCATCGATCTCAATCACATCTTCACGCTCGCTGCCTTGCCCGAGGATGAGGATAGTGAAATCGATGCTCTCGCAGATGCGGCTGCCGGAAACGCGGCAATTGATGGGCTGCTGCAAGAAACGGGGCTGTTGGAAGAGTTCGTGCCTCCAGAGCAAGAAGAAGTCGAAGAAGCCCAGGTGATTCTTGAACGGTTGATCGAGGCCGTCATCGATTTCAACACTGAAAATGGCTTCGATTACATCGAAACTCCAGATCCACGAGATACCGCAGAGGCGATCGTTTCGTTGGTTCACCAGCGGGTCCTCGATGAAAATCTACGAAGAATCCGTAGCCTGGATACGATCCGTCAGCTGGAAGAAGTCACCTGGGAATTGTTCTATGGACCCATCGACCCGGCAACACTGGAAGAAGAAGATGATGAGTCCGACCGGGAAGATTCCGGCTCAATGATGGAGGACCTCCAGGCGCTGACCCCCGGATCCTTCGACGATCTGGAGGCATCCGGGTTCGAACTTCTCGATGGGGGAGTGGATCAGATTCCGACTCCCATCGGGCTTCGGCATGTCATGACCGCAAACTCATCGGGCAAGATCAACATCAATACCGCAAGGCCCGAGGTGTTGGTCGCCATGCTTCGATCCTTCGAGGACTTCGATGAGGCGAAGGAGATCGCATGGCAGATTCGAGATCATTGCAATAGTTACCAGCAGGAGATCGACGAGGTGACCGGGGAGATCATCGACGATCTGCTCAGCGAATTTGGTGTCGACGAGGAGGAAATCCAGCAATTCGAGTATTTCACCAGTTTCGAGCAATTGAAGCAGGTCGATGAGGCCTGGGAAGACACCAGCGGCTCGGAGGGCTCCGTATTCGAACTCCTGCAGGAGGACCTCGAGGATCATGTTGTTTATTCTAGCAATTTTTTCACCACAACCATTGAAGGAACGAGCGAGGAGCGCTCTCTCTCGGGTAGAATGGTTTGTGCCAGGAAAGGACAGCACGTGGTTGTAATTTCCTGGAAGGAAGTGCGCCGATGAAGGCTTCGTGGAGGATTAATCGATGCCAAAAGTGAGCATCCAACTACTACGGAGCGGAATTCTGCTCTTCAACATATCAGCGCTGACCCTTCTCGGGTTTGTGATGTACGACCTGCTGCTCGAATCTCCACAGGAGGTCCAGGTTCGCCTGGTCAATCCGCAGGACTTCGAGTTGAAGGAGCAGGCGGCTCGCCCGGTTCCCAACCAGTACCGGGAGATCATCGGAGAACTTTACCGCACTCCGCCAAAGGCTCCTGTAGCTCAGATCCAGCCTGTCGAATCGACGCTACCGATGCTCGATTCAGGTCCGATCGGAGAATGGGAAATTGTTGGAGTCATCTACTCTCCTTTGGGACAGCGATTCGCATCGATCCAGGAGAAGGGACAGACCAACGTCCTCAAATCGTCGAGTCGTGGCGGACGTACCGTCAACACGAGCCGTGTTCGCGGTAGAAACCCCAGGAGTGGTGGTGGAGCATCTCCTATCAATAGGGCGACCTCCAGAACCTCGAGCCGTTCCCAGGTCTCGAACCAACGGGTTCGATACCTGGAGCAGGGGAAAGAGTTCCGGATCGATGAAAACAGTTACATGGTGGTCGAGATCCAGGACCAACCCAAACAGGTGATCTACGAGCACAACGGACGCAGTTACACCCTTCGTCAGGAGTCGATCATCGACCCGGTGATCCATGAGGAAGGCGAGACCCTGGTACTCCGGGGATTCAGCCCGGAAGAACTGGAACTGCTCACAGGTGGCCAGGCGGGAGCCGGTGCTGCAGGTCGGTTGAACGCGATCCCTCAAGATGTGAGGGGCTCGATTCGCGGCAATGATGGCAAGCCGATACGCGGAACCGAAGCTTCCAAGTCATCTCCCAACCGTCCTACCGGAGTCGTTCCACCACGAGGTGCTTCGCCGAGGACTCCCACGACCAAGGCTGCGGCCAATCCCAGAACCAATAGTCGAGGTTTTGGTGATCCCAGGTCAGAAAGGAGGGGGAAAATAGTTCCTCCGAATCAGGCCAAGCCGAAACTTCGTGGCGGAACATCTACCCAAACCCCCACTTCAAGAGTGAAGCCGACGACCCTTGAAGGGACACTCGGGGTGGATGTCGAGTCAAACCCACAGGAAGCGATTCGTCGTCTCCAAGAACTTCAGCGAGCCCGTCAACAAAACCAGCCAAATCAGACCTGATTCCCATCCCGAGGATGATTTGAGAGGAGCCCTGTCGTGGCCCTGCACGCAGGAATAGAAATCGATGGATCTGACGTGTCGATCGCGGTGGTGGATTCCACGGCGAAACAGACCGTTATCATCGACTACATCGAGGACAAGATTATCGGAGAAAGTAGTGAGGAGCGCCTCGCGTCTCTGAAGTCCGTCCTTCATGGAGCATTGGAAAATCATAGTAGCAAGACCATCGAGGTGGTCAGTTCCATTCCGACTCGAATGTCGACCTTGAGAGAGATCTCGGTTCCATTCACAAATGAAGATGTCATCGCCAAGACGATTCGGTATGAGAGCGAAGGGCATCTCCCTTCCGCCTCGATCGACGATCTGATCATCGAGTTCATCAAGTGTTCAGAAACTAAAGATTCCAGTCGGCTGTTGATCAGTGCTGTGCAAAAGAAAATTGTCGGTGCTCATCTGGAAATGCTTCGTGAAGGCGGGGTGGATCCAGTCCAGGTCGAGGTCGATGCCACCGCCCTGGCGACTTCACTCCATGTATCTCGACCAGATCTCAGGGGTGGACGCACTCTTC
>CAVOEM010000155.1:0-6992 GCA_963694575.1 Planctomycetes bacterium UBA1146
CTGGCATCGGTGGATCTTTCGGGACATGAGATGGACGTCACCTCGAGGGATGGTGACCGAACTGACTCTAATCGTCCCGTTTAGCCGAATTGTGTCAATCCGTGCCTTCTTCAACGGTTCCTGTGGGTCACGATTGGGAGGTGGTCCACTTCGGTCCGAATCCGTTAGAGAGGATCCCCCAGTCTCCGCGGCCAGTGGTCTTCTGGCGCTGGTGGATCATCTTCTCCAGCCGGTCGGATATGGTCGAGTAAGCCCTCTTCCATCTTGTCGTACTGAACCTTGCCATCGATGATGGCCCAGCGGACATGCGACATGTACGACAGTAGATCTCCATCCATGATGATGAAATCGGCATCTTTTCCCACCTCGATCGATCCGATGCGATCGGCAACGCCAAGCATCCTGGCGGGCTCGATGGTGATCGACTCCACCGCGACATCTTCGGGAAGCCCACCTCGAACCGCAAAGGCCGCTTCCAGGGGAAGGTGCGAGAGGTCTCGTCCCGCGAGTCCCCACAGAGCGATCCCTTGGCTCGCTGGCATGATGGAAAAGGGAACCCCACTCTCGTGAAGGATCTTTGCATTCTCGATGCTCGATCCTCCTGCGGCTCCTCGACTTTCATCTCGATCTTTGCGGGAGCGAGGGGTAAGAACCACGGAAGCACCGCAGCGCGCCAGTAGACCCGGCTCGATCCATGCTTCCTCGGCACCTTCGATGATCATCTTGAAACCAAATCGGCGGGCCAACTGACAGATTTCGCGGAGATCGAAGATGGTGGACACCCGGGAGATCGCAACTTTTTCCCCCAGCAAGAGGGAACGAGCAGTGGCATAGGTGCCGCGGATCCACTTGTCATCGGGAGCCTTCGCATCCGGATTATCCTGCTTCTCCAGGGCATGTTGCTCCAGCTTTCGGAGATGCTCCTGGACCTTCTCGAATGCTTCTCTCAACTCTTTCTTCTTGCCCGGATTACCGCTGCGGTAACTGAGGGAGATGAAGGACTGGCGTCGCAGGGTCAGATCGGTGACCTGTCCACGAATCAACTTGGTGACGCGGCTGCCATTCCAGGTCGAAGTGATACCCGCAGCGAGTCCCGTCACCGTTCCCAGTGCAAAAGGGTCCTGCGACTTCTCCGCCTCTCCCGATCCCACCAGACCACTGGAACGAAATGCCACCAGTCCGGGATAGAGATGATGACCGCTGGCATCGATCTTTTCAGCTTCATCCGGGACCGCGATATCGACCCCGATCGAGACGATCTTGCCATCTTTCGACAGTACAGTACCGCCACGAATCACCGATCCGGTGATGGTGTGTATCGTGGCTCCTTCGATCGCCAGGTACTCCCCCTCCGGCGCTTCAAGTTCTTTCTCCTCCTCCTGAGGTGCAGGAGTGGGTGGAGGTGGTTGCGGTCGGCGACCTCGTCCACGGCGCCGAGGAGGATCTTGGGCCTCGGCCACGCCAGCGATTTGTACCGCTGTTCCCCCGGTGAAAGGGATGTCGGTCACCAGCAGGACGACCGCCAGCAGTACCAGGGAAGACTTGAAGTCTCTGTTCATCATCGATCCTCTCGATCCCACACCACTTCACCTGCGATGATGGTCTTCATCACCCGCGCACCTGGCTCCAAGGGGTCGCTGTCGAACAGAACGAAGTGAGGCTCTTTCCCCTGCTCTACCGTTCCCATCCGATCATCGAGTCCCAGCAATCGCGCCGGTTCCAGAGTCACCGAAGCAAGGGCATCTTCTCGCGAAAGCCCGTACCGAACCAGTTCAGCGAGTTTCGCCGGCACCCCTCTCATTCCCGTGAGATTATCCGCTGCCGGCAAGGTGACCACGGTGCAACCGCTCCTGGCCAGCGCCACTGGAATGTGGATTCTCATGTATGTGTCGGGGAACGCACTGAGTGCTGGGGGAACCAGTACCGTGGCCTTGCGCTCGGTGAGGAGTTTTGAAACCTTGTGGAATGCGCCAGTGCGAGACCCCGGCAGGATGAAGATCGACAGTGGGTCACGATCCTTCAGTTCCTTGACACTCGAAATAGCCGAGTCCAGATGGAGAATCAAACCAGGATTCTGGGCGAAAAATACAATCGGAAGAGCATCGTCCTTTTCCTCGAGAATCTTGACCAGTTCGATGACCGCAGGATTCATCTTCGGTGGCTGGAACTCCTTGGGCTTTTCGTCATCGGGTTTTCCATCCTCGGGCTTGCCGCCCTTTTCCTCACCCGACGCGCTATCTCCTGTCTTCTTCTTGGCTTCTTCCTCTGCCTTCTTCTTGGCCTCTTCCTGCTCCTTGTCCCACTTCTCTCGTGCTTTCTTGACCTTTTCAATCTCGCCGCGAGCGGCCCCAAAACCCTTCTCGATCGAAGAGTAGATTCCGTTCGGAGATCTCCCGTTAAAGGGGAGATAGGCGGACGCGTTGAGGATTCGATCAGAACTCTCAGGTGTGGTCTTCACCACCACCGCATGGCCCGGGAATCCCGATCCATCGGGAACCAGTGAAGCAGCAACGAAGCCCGCCTCAAGAAAGTCCTCCCATGGCATCAATTCTTCATCCAGTTGCCTGAGCGGCGACTCGTTGCAGTGGGTCCCGTTTCTCGACAGCTTTTGTAGTCCATAACTCGATCGCGCCAGGATCATCCCGGCCATCAAGGTTTGACCTGGAGCCTCGATCAGTCGGGCATTCTTCGGATATTCCAGCTGGTTTCCAACCAGGGTGATCTTGCCTTCCTCGATCACCACCTCACCCGGCTCCAGCACCTCGCCGGTTCCAGTGATCACTCTTCCAGCACGGATCACCGTGACTCGTTGAGAATCATCGGGAGCCCCGATCAGTGTGAGTGGCTGCACCAGTAGCATCAGCAGCAAGAATCGAGTCACTGATCGAAAGTAACGGCGCTTCATCAGAAGACCCTCTTCCCGTTGGCATCGTAGGTGACATGACCATCGATGACCGTCATCTCACAGGATGATCGCGGGTCGATGGGGTCTCCAGTCCAGAGACCGAAATCGGCATCGAGCCCCACCGTGATGCTGCCGAGGCGATGATCCATCATCAGAGCTTCTGCCGGTATTCGAGTGACTCCCTTGAGCGCCTCGTAGGGAGTCCAGCCGTAGTAACAAGCCATCGCCGCCTGATAGAACAACTCTTCCTGCGGTACCACGGGAGAGTCGGTATTGATCCCGAGCTGGCGAACGCCTCCCTGCCACCACCTCGCAGCATTGCCCATGATGCGGCGCTGGGTCCGGTCGTAATGAAGTTGCCGCGGCCCATTGATGGTATAGATGCTCTGATCTTCATTGACCAGGCGCGCCACTTTCCAGGCATCAAAGGTGGAGTGGTCGAGCACCGTACGGATCCCGAACTCTCCTGCGACCATCTTGACGGTGGTCATCAGAACCTGATAGATCTGGGTATGAACCGAGGCCACCGTCTCACGACGAAATAGCGCCCTGAATTCTTCCCAATGGAGATCCTTGGGAGGTTCATCCGCCAGTTCGCCCTGCTCCCATGCGGTTCTCGCCTTGTGGTATTCCATCGCCTTGCGTAGGGTCTGACGCGTATTGAAGTTCATGAAGGATCGTCCCACTCCGTAGAAGTATCGCTCGGGATTTCCCGCCTGTGCGATCTTCAACGAACCGGGGGCCTTCAATACCGCCTCCTCGACGCTGCCGGTTCCGGCAGTCTTGAGGATGGTGCCGAATCCTGACATATTGTTTCCACTGCCTGGAATCGTCAGCACCGTGGTCACCCCACCGGCACGAGCTCGTTCCATCTCCACACCATCGGGGACGATCGCTTCGAGAGTTCGAAGCCCTGGGTTGGTCAGGTAGATGTAATCATGGAGGTCGGCACCGGAACCACCGGTGTGGTTATGACACTCGACCATCCCCGGAACCAGCCACAACTGGGGTTTTTCGATGACGGTAGCCCCTGGCGGGATTTGAACATCCCGGGAGCGTCCCACCGCAGTGATCTTGCCATCGGTGACGATCACAATCGCGTTATTGATCACCCGGTCATCACCATCCATGGTGACGATCTTGCCCACGCGGAAAGCGTGAACCTCGGCCGCTACGAGCGAATCGCTCGCTGAGGTGACGATGAATATTGCCAATAAAATCCAGGTGCTGGTCCTCATCTCGGGACCTCCTCTCCATGGATGAAGACCCTCTGGAGGCGACTTCCCGCCTCCAGTGGATGTCCATTCCAGATCAACAGGTCTGCATCGAGACCGCTCTCGATCGATCCCACCCGATCGGCGGCCCCCAGTGCCTGGGCTGCTCCGCCGGTCAGTGCATGCAATGCAGCATCGGCACTCATGCCACGCTCCACCGCTTGCATCGCCTGCTGTTGCAGGGAACGAGCGCCATCCGAAGCTTGGCTCTGAAACGCCACGTTGATGCCAGAGCGACTCAGGAAATTGCCCGGGGCAAAGGACTGTCGCCGGATGGTAAAACTCGATTCTGCTGGCAAGATGACCGATACCGATTTCTCCGCCAGCAGGTCACGGTATAAACGCATCTCCTGACCCAGCCGGAGGGTTAATGGAATCTTCTTCTCGGAAAAGAAATCGATCACCTTGGCGGCTACTTCCAGTCCCTTGGGAGTCACCACCACCGGAATCTGTCCTTCGAGGACCTTCCGAACCGGTTCCAGCGCAAGATTGATGCGTGGAGCGTTGGGTCGTCCATCTTCATCGCGTTTCTTGCGCCGTTCCACCTTGAACGCTTTCGCTTCCTTGCTGGAACGAGTACCCACCACATCTACGCTGAATTGCATCAGCGAGATGGTTCCCACCAACGAATCTTCACCTTCCAGTTCGGCTTTGATTTTCGGCACTCCAGGTAGAACGCCATCTTCGATCTCGATGGTCGCCTCGAGGGTGGTTCCATCGAGTGTGCCGACCACTCTCACCGGGAACGGAGGGATCGGATCGACGACTCGGCCCTCGAACTCCGTACCATCGAGTTCGATCGAGATCTTGGCCGTCTCTGGTTCCGGGATCGGTCCACCAGAGATGGTCAATTCCCAGATTCCGGTCAGGGGATCAGGCCCCTGCTGCTCGACCACTTCCTCCTCGACCTCATCGATTTCCTTCTGTTCGATCTTTTCTCCGGCGGCTTTCTTCTTCTCCCACTCGGCGAGACTCTCCTCGTACTTCTTCCACGACTCGAGATATTTCTTGCCCTGGTCCATCAGTCTCACGATGCCCCCGAGCGCGTCATCGGGATGACCACTGGCCTCCAATAACAGTACCGAGACCGGTTGTGATACTCGCTGCGATCGGGTTCTACCTGAAGTCTTGACCACCACCGCGGTCGCGGCACCGCGCTGCAATCTCATCGGGGTCAGCAACTGGGATGTCACACCCGATCGCGCCACACGATGTTCCGGCTCATCGGATGCGCCGATCAGTCGGTAGAGGCGATCTCCAGTGCCGGAGGAGCCCGTATCTCCTCGTAACCCGAGGTGTCCGTAGCTATCGATGAAACCGGGCACGAGAAAACTGCCCGACCCCGCGTCGATCACTCTCGAATGAGGTGGATGCGGAACTCTTCTTCCCACTGCGGCAATCTTGCCCTGCTCGATCAGAACCTCACCACCGTCGATACGATCCTCCGGAGAGAGCCAGATCGTCTCGGCGCGGATCACCGTGGTCGGTTCAGTCTGCGGTTGCCAGGCCACCGCCCCGTCGGCGATCACCTCGAGAGGATGGGCCGTGACCTTCCACGGCCCTTCGTTCCAGATCACCAGGTCTGCATCCGCACCCGCTTCGAGGCTCCCGACCCGATCCTCGACTCCGAGGATTCGAGCCGGATGATGAGTGACCAGCGCAATCGCATCATCGGGTCTTTCCATGTGAGGAGCTGCCTGCACCAGCGCCCAGCGCAACTGACTCAGGTCACCCTTCGGAGGAGCCAGTGCCAGCAGAGCATCGGTGCCCAACTGTGGCCAGTCGGTCAATCCCTCCACCGGTTCACGATCGGTAAACCCGACATCCCCGCCGATCGGTGGGATGCGCAGAACCAGGGGAATCCCTGCGGCGGCTACTGCCGCGGCTACCTGTCCGATCTCGGCACCGCCTACGATGTATCCGTCACGATCTTTCCCACGGAGGAAGGAGATCGCTGCGAGAATCTCGGATGCCTTGCTGGCGGCGACCCGCACCGGCAATCCAGAACTCCACGCTTCCCCTAACCCTCCATGAATGGAAGGGTCTTCGCTCGACCTCTCCAATGCTTCACTGAGCGCCAGAAGTCGACCGATGCGACTCCTCGGTCGCTGGGGAGTCGGGGCGGTGATGGCCACATCGCTGGATGCAGGGAAGGGAATCTTGAGCAAGGGACTCGCTCCATCGACGGCATCGGTCAAGGAGAGAGAGAGATCGGCACTGACCCGGAGGATTCGCTGATCCGCAGCGCCGACCAGTTTCACCACGGCACCCTGCCCACTGAGCAATCGATGCTCTCCTGGGCTCAGATGGGCGGTGGTCACTCCGGTCTCGAGTAGCTGGCGATGGTCGCCATAACGGTCGTACCCATCCGCCGCCCTGAAGTCGGCATGAATCGATTTCGGCGAAGGGTGTGGGGCCACGAGATTGCTCGAAGCCGCGACCCAGCCCGGCGTCACGTAGGCGTCAGGCCAGTGGATCAGTGGCAAGTCGCTGGTCGCCAGTTGCGGCGCCAGATCCTCCCACCGACCGGCCTCGACCACCTTTCCATCTCGCACCACGATGGCTCCATCTTCGATGACCCGAACCCCGGTGTGTATCGCAGCCGCCCGCAAAATGAAGCCGTCTGCCGCCTCGAGTGAGACCGCCGGTAGCCACATCAGCAGGCAGAGGATTCCCGGCCAGATCGGAGAAATGCGCATCCTATTCTCCTCCCGCAACCGACGATTGCTTGGGCGGATCCGCCGGCTTGTCGGCGGGGGCTTCCCCCTTCTCGGAGGATTTCTCCTCCAGCGGCTCGCCATCCTTGGAGGGTG
>CAVOEM010000156.1:0-6980 GCA_963694575.1 Planctomycetes bacterium UBA1146
GCATCCGGTGTCAAGATTCCAATTAGCCCGACCCGAAAGCCACCGCGCTCGATGATATGGTCGCGCAGTACCACCTGCTGAAGGCGGCCCGAGGACTCGGTCACATTCGATGCGATGACCGGAATGCTGGTGGCCTCGATCAAGTGCAGGAGATTCTCGATGCCGTAATCGAAATCGTGATTGCCCAGAGTGGTCGCATCGAACTGGAGACACTCCATCGCCCGGATCACCTGAAGGCCTCCATCGCTGGCGCCTTCTGGAGTTCCCTGGAACCAGTCGCCAGCATCGAGCAGCAGTACATTCTCGCGACCCACCTCATCGCGTACCGACGAGACCAGTTGGCTCAGCCCTGCCATTCCACCACTGGAACCCTCGTCACTCTTGCGAGGGAGCAATTGTCCATGCATGTCGTTGACGTGCAGTACCACAAGATGATCATCGGCCTGAACGAAAACCCCGCACCAGAGACTGATCAGCACCAGCCAGCCTTGAATTGATCGCAAGATCATGCCACCTCTATTTCCACCTGGAGAATTGCTGGAGAGGATAGCGGAACAATCCTCGTCTGGACAGCGGGAGCCCTTGCAACCGCACCCCCATTTCCTTCATGATCTGAGCAAAGGAGAGTCAACATGCATCCAGCGGAACTTCCCGAGCGTATCTTCAGAACCTACGACATCCGCGGCATCGTTGGAGAAGACCTGACCGAGGAGATTGTCGAACAGATCGGACTCGGACTGGGCCAGTTACTCTCCTCCGAGGGGAGCCGCTCTGTCGCCGTCGGTCACGATATCCGCGATTCCAGTGCGCCCTTTGCCGCCCGAGTCCGAGATGGCCTGCTGAAATCAGGGCTCGATGTCATCGAGGTGGGAGAGGTTCCGACTCCCTTGCTCTACTGGGCGGTCCAACACCTGGGTGCAGATGGCGGAGTGATGATCACCGGCAGCCACAATCCGGTCGAGTACAACGGACTGAAGATCACCCGCGGTGTGATGCCCATCTGGGGAGATGAACTGCAGACACTTCGCAACATCGCCAACGGTGCTCGTGCGGTCGAGACTCCAGGCCAGGCGACTTCCGCCGAGGTGATCCAGCCCTACATCGCCAACCGAACCCAGCGCTTCCAGTTCCCAGCAGGATTCAAGGTCGCCATCGATTGTGGCAATGGCACCGCAGGACCGGTCGCCATTCCACTCTTTGAAGCGCTCGGTATCGAGGTGGATGCCCTCTACCCCGAGCCGGACGGTACCTTTCCCAACCACCTTCCCGACCCTGAAGTACCGCGCTACATGAAGGCTCTCTGTGACATGGTTGCGGCCGGTGATTACCAGTGTGGATTCGGCTTCGATGGCGACTCCGATCGAGTCGGAGTGATCGATGAAAAGGGCCGGAAAAGATCCGCCGACCATCTGCTGGTCGCCTTCGCCCGACACCTGCTCGATCAGGTCCCCGGTGGCAAGATCATCTACGATGTCAAATGCTCCGACTACTTGCCCGATTTGATCGAAAAAGCCGGTGGAGTACCGATTCTCAGCAAGACGGGTCACTCCATCATCAAGGAAAAGATGAAGGAGACGGGAGCGATTCTCGCTGGCGAACTGTCGGGGCACATCTGCGTGAAACATGGCGGAGATGGCTTCGACGATGCCTTCTTTGCCGCTTTACTGACACTCGAAATCATCGCTTCCCAGGGCGGCCACTGTTCCGACCTGTTCGACGGCATCCCCGAGATGGATGCGACCCCGGAGGTCAAGATTCCGGTCTCGGAAGCACACAAGTTCCAGGTGGTCTCTGCGCTGGTTCAGCAATTCCGGGACGATTCTTGCGGCGGTACCCTGATCGATCTCGATGGAGTCCGTCTCTCCTTCGATGATGGGTGGATGTTGATCCGTGCTTCCAATACGACGGCCAACTTGACGGTGCGAGTCGAAGGAGTCGACAACGCAGCACTGCAACGAATCGGGTCGATCGTCCACCAGGCGCTCGAGTCACACCCGGTCGATCTCGACCAGTTGACCCAGGCACTCGAATCCTGACCACTGCCCAAGGAACCGCTGGCCCCGCTCCAGTTCAGCGTTGACCCGAGGATTTTTGCTTTCGAGCCACTCGCCACTTCTGGAAGCACTCCCGCTGATCGAAGAAGAGCCAATCCCCCTGCCGGGTTCGCGCCCGGGCAGCGGATGCTTCACGTTCGACTTGCTGACCACAGATCGGGCAATGGACGAAAGCGCTCTCCTCCAGTTTCTGACATCCATCGGGAACATCGAACAAGGAAGCAGGCACCGATCGTCGATCCCACTGGGTGACTTTGAAGGTGAGGGGATGCGACAAGGTCGCAGTCACCACATGAATGACACCCTCCAGCGGTAGCCCCTCGATCTTCTCCAGTGCACGCTGGACCTCGACTCCGAAAGCACCACTGGCGCGATGAAACTTGGCCAGCGGAAAGGGCATCTCGAGGTCGGCGACCAGCAAGTCAGTGATCAATCGATCATTTTCGTAGATCCGAACCGACCGAACCGGAAGGCCCAATCGCTGCTCGGTGGTATCAGACTGCTCGACGCGAATCTCCCGGATCAGCTCGCCACTCTCCGACAGTCGCAGGTGGCTCGCCTTCAATAGCTGCTCCCGTTCTGCCGTGGGAAGATCGCGACTACGCTGCTCCAGCTGTTTCTCCTGGATCCATCGGTCCTTCTGGATCCGCCCGAGATCCGAGCTTTCACGATAGACGGAACGGTCAGCGGAGATTTCTCTCAACAGCGGCTGATCTCCATCGAGACGCAAGATGTTGAGCAGGCCACGCTGCCGGTCTTCCAGCAGTACACGATCGGAAGCCAACACCATCTGCTGCATCTCGGTTTCCTGGTCGGGACGACCGGGTCGTCCGGAGATTTCCTGCAAGATGATCATCGCCTCGAGGCGAGACGAGGTGCTCACCGATTCCTGAGGAACGGGATCAGTTGGCCCGGGATCCTGCGACAAGATCGACATCAGTAGCGAAAGGGCGAACAGTTTCATGTGCCATTCTCCTCGGCCAGTGTTTTCCAGGACAGCGCCTCAAACGCATCGCTGTCACGTGACAAATCGACACCGTGACCTGATCTCTGTTCATCCAGGGTAACGGATCCTCCATCGAATTCGATCCCACCGACAAAAGGATGCTCCCGAATAAACAGCGGTGTGTCGAGATCGATCCAGCGTACCCCGCCGAGCCCCCGGGCCAGGTGCGCTGAGAAGGACATCGAGAGCAGTGACTCGACCATCCCGCCAATCATCAGGGAGATCCCTGCGGCGGTGGCGATCTGGTGGATTCGAATCGCTTCCAGCACGCCACACTTCTGGGTCTTGATATTGATGACATTGGCCAGCCGCTGCTGAACGATTCGCATCGCATCGGCAGCGCTCTTGCATGATTCATCGGCGCAGATCGCCACTTGACCGAGGGCAGTCAGTCGAGCCATTCCCGCCTCGTCCTCCTGTGGCACCGGCTGCTCCAGCATCAGGATCGGAATTCGATCGGCGAGAGCCTTCTCGATCAGTTGCTGCGCCTCGGCCGCCTCGTAGCCACCATTGGCATCGAGTACCAGTCCACAGTCGGGTGCCGCGCCAGAAATCATCTCGAGCCGCTGCAGATCGTGATCCAGACCGTCGCGCCCCACCTTGATCTTGAGTGTCTTGAATCCAGCGGCACTCGCTTCCCTGGCAGATCGAGAAGCGTGGTCGAGATCTCCAGCGACGATGGTCAGATCGGTGACGAGAGAAGCGTTGGCCGAGCCAACAAAGCGATGGATCGGACACTGCTGCTGACGAGTGAATCCATCTAGCGCCGCCATCTCGATGGCACAAAGGGCGCTGGAGGAACCTGGAGCCGCCTCGATGGTGCTCTGCTGAATTCGATGAGAAAAGAGCGGGTCCAGTCCGACCAGAGCCGGTGCGGCTCTCGCCAGTGCCTCCAGAGCTGCCGTCCGGGTCTGGCCATCGTAGGCGGGGAAGGGCGCCGCCTCGCCGAGCCCCACGGTCCCATCCGACAGTTCCATTCGCACCAGAGTCAGATCGACCCGACTCGATTCGCCACCAGCGATGGCGAATGGCTCCTTCAGTTCAAGATCGAGGGGAGCAGCCTCGATCTTGACGATGCGCCTGTTCATTGCGATACCCAGGCCCCGTTCACCAGCAATGGCACCTCGTCGCCGGAAGTGGTGACAGCGGTCACATTCACTTCTTCGTTACTGATCATCATGTCGGTATGAGCGGTCGAAGAGTTCCAACCGATCGCCTCCAACTGCTCGGGAGTCATCTCTACTCCTCCTTCGAGACAGGTCTTGTAGGCATTACCTACCGCAACATGACAGGCAGCATTCTCATCGAGCAGGATTTCGCGGAAAACATGGCCGCTCTGAAATACCGGTGAATCGATGCCCACCAGAGCCACCTCACCCAGACGCCTCGCCCCGGGATCGCTGTCGATGTAGGAACGGAAGGTCTCGCCCCCATTCTTTGCGCTGAAGTCACTCAGAACTCCATCTTTGAACTCGATGGTGAGCTCCTCCACCAGGGTTCCGTTGACCAGGAACGGTCTCGTCACCTGTGCCGTGCCCTCGGTCATGCGGTAATCGGGAGTGGTGAAGACTTCTTCAGTGGGAAGATTGGGAATGAATTCCTGACCCCTTTGACTGATGGCACCCCCGCCTTCGAAGCGAGCGGCGTGCGAAAGCCCAACGGTCAGATCGGTTCCCGGCCCGTTGAACCGCAACCGTTCAATATTCAGTTCATTGAGTGCTTTTCCACGACTCTTGAGCTGTCGATTGTGCTCTTCCCACGCGCCAAGGCAGTCTTCCCGATCGGCCCGTACGATGGTCAGGAGTTGTTTCCAGAGTTCGTCCCTGGCGGCAACTCCATCGAGATGATCGAAGATCGATTCCGCCCAGCCGATAGTCGCCGCAGAGGCGACACACCATTGCACTGCAGATCTTCCAATTCCATCATCGAAAAAGCGTGTTGCGGCCTTGTGCCCGGCGATACGACAGCGATTGGTTCGATCCGCATCCAGACCCGAAAGAGCTTCGGGATCGGCAGTACCGACCAGGCGCAACATCGCTCCCTGCTCTTCCACCGCCTCATCAAAGCGGACCGGTAAACTACGGGGAATATGATCGAGGAATTCTTCCTGCTGCGAATGCAAGATGCGCGAGCGTTGGATCCGATCGTCTCCCAGGTCGACATGAACAAATCGTGCCCCCGCCTGGTAAGCCGCCTCCACCACCTTGATGGCAAAATCTCTCGATTCCGCGTCCGCACCCAGGTAGAGCGTTTGTCCCGGCTGGATGTTGCAGCCTTTTCGGATGATCAACTCGGCGTAACGTTCCAGGGCCACTTCATGGTTCATTCGGAGACCTCCGCTTTCAGGATTCAGAAAAGGTAACCGATGGTCTCCCCCTGCGGGAGGCTCCAGAAGACAACGGACCAGGATGTGAAGCGGCCGTGCAGCAGTTGGCTGCACGGCCGCAGATTTCTGGTCGGGGTGAGAGGATTTGAACCTCCGGCCTCCACGTCCCGAACGTGGCGCTCTACCAAACTGAGCCACACCCCGATTTGTTCAACACGAATCGTCTCGCAACATCGGTGCCCTCGGCGGCCGATGTCGGACTGGTCTGGAAGGATACAGGGTGGTCACGAAAGGGTCAATCTGACCGTGAACTATGGCGAGGCGGAGAAAACCGCTCCCACACGCAGTCCCCCGGACCTCGTCAATCGTCGAGCAGAGCCGGTCGAGAAGAGCGTCTTGAGATCAGGGATTACAGCCAAAGCCATTGGCCTGGTCCGAGTCGAGACCCGCTTCCGGGAATGGTGCCAGCGGCATCGGACCACTTCGGAAGAGATACGTGACGATGTAGATCGGATCGGCCAGGTCGATCAGACCATCACCATTGACCTCGCCCGCTTCCAGGCATGCCGGGGGGGCTCCGCCAGAAAAGAGGTAATAGGCCAGATACATCGCATCCCCGATGTCGAGTTGACTATCGCCATTGACCACGCCACGTATGAATCCGTAGGTAAAGGCTCCCGGTAAGATGGCTTCGCCCAGCGAATTGGAGACACGAACATCGACCAACCCGACGCCATTGATCGATGGCGGTAATAGACCCGTCACCGTGTTGTCGTCGACCACGACCAGATCCATCAGAGCCACGCCATCGATGGTGACCTCGGTATCGGGCGCCGCGAGGAATCCTGATCCCGTCACCTGTACATCGATTCCACCCAGGTAGTGCCCGACCGTCGGAGAGACGCCCTCGGCGGTGACCGGGATGATCGAGGTGTTACAGATGGCGCTGACCACTTCAGGGTTACTGACAGGATCGGGAAAGACCACTCCCAGCAGGGAGTACGTGTAGGACCCCGGTGCCAGATCGACATCGACATACTCGGTCACTCCCGGATCCAGCATGGCGATCAGGTCGCCATCTCGATGGATCAGTACATAGTCAAAAGGAGTGCATTCGCTCCAGCTGAGGATCGAATCGGAGACTCCACCCTGACAGACCAGGTCGAGACAGAAGTCAGGTGGCGGAAGGATCTGGATATTGGCATTGGTTTGATCCGGGGTCAGGCTGGCCCCACCCGATACGATCACCACATCGACTGGGGGAGATCCAAGGGTGCCGCAGAAAGCGACCTCTGCATCGATGGGCAAACCCCCGGCAGTGGCCACTCCGGTCAACAGGTAATCGATATCGAGCAGTCCATAACCCGTTCCCGGGTCGAGAGAGGCGCTGCCGACGAAGGAGATCACCACTCCGATCGTCAATCCTTCCGGATAGATATTCATCTCGTTGAAGTCTGGAGCGCCGCCACCATTGACGGTGGCGGTGGTGGGACCGTCCTGAGCGGCGGTCAACTCGAGGTTGTCAGAGTCGTGACACACCCCCATCGACCATCCCTGTACCTCGACACTGGAGTCGAGCATCAGATGCGATTGA
>CAVOEM010000157.1:0-6961 GCA_963694575.1 Planctomycetes bacterium UBA1146
AAGTGCGCTGAATCCGAGAGTGTGAAGGTGCTCGATAAGAGCCACGATGCACATCTTTCCCGCTCCGGTTTCGAGGTGAAACATGCTTTCCCCGGCGAAAATCCCCCCGACCGCCAGCCCGTACATACCGCCGACCAGACGACCACTCTCATCCCATGCTTCAACGGAATGAGCAAAGCCCAGAGAGTGCAACTGGCGAAATAACAACTCGATGTCGTGGGAGATCCAGGTCTCGTGCCGCGCAGCACATCCTTCAATCACCGCACCGAAGGCTACATCCGTGGAAAACCGCAACTTCGACTTTCGGATGGCGCGCTGTAAGGAACGCGGAATCCGGTAGGTATCCCAGGTGATCAGTGCTCGTTCGGAGGGTCGAACCCAGAAGATCTTTCCATCACGCTGGTCCGCCATCGGAAAACAGCGTTCCATGTAGGCACGAAGTACCCGCGCCGGACTGACCGGAATGCCATCTTCGTCTCGGATTCTCTCTATCGGACGCACTTGTTCCTCCTACTGGTCGGATTGTACCGTATTGTGGTTCGCACTTCTCGCCTGGAATTTTACAGACTACAAGAAGCCGGAGACCTGGCCATGATGGATGACACACCGGAGTCACAGCACTCGTTGCCATCCGATGCGAATCCTTCATCGGGACAGATCTTCAGTCTTGGATATGGCCATCGATCCGTCGAAGGATTGATCGAGATCCTACGCCGCTATCAAATTTCATGGATCATCGATGTCCGGAGCCAACCCAGATCGAGGCGAATCGAATTTTGCCGGAAGGCCATCGAATCCCACCTCATGGCAGAAGGACTCGGCTATCTGTTTCTAGGTCATCAACTGGGCGGAAGGACCAGCGTCGAAAGACTCCTCGATGGCGAGGGGAATCCTGATTATGACCTGATCGAACTGACCGGACCGTTCCAGGAGGGTCTGGAGCGGCTCAAGAAAGGCTTCTTCGACGGCCATCGGATGGCTCTGATGTGTGGTGAACTGGACGCAGATACATGCCATCGCAGCCGATTGATCGGACGAGCATTGCTGCGAAATTCCATCGATGTGTTACATATCGGAGCCGATGCAGAAGTTCTGACTCGGCAATCTCGTTCGATCCTCAAGCCACCACCGCCTGCCGATGATCTCTCTGATCCATCACCCCTCTTTACCCATCGATGATCCGGGACCGTCCGCCAGTTCAGCTCAATTGCACCACTCATCTCCCATTACTCTTGTGCTAGCTTGAGGCTGCGCGGCTCCTGGCACTGTCCACCATCTTCTTCATCTGCACGCCAAGATCATCGAAGAGTGTGTAGAAGAGTGGCACGGCGATCAGGGTGAACAAGGTTGAAGAAGTCAATCCGCCGAGCATGACGATCCCCAGTGGTCGATAACTGGGTCCCATTCCCTCTGCCGGCAGTAGCACCAGTGGAAGTAATCCGCAAATCGTTGTGCTAGCAGTCATCAGGATCGGCCGAAGTCGAATTCTCCCCGCCTGCAGCAGCGCCTCTCTTCTGGTGGCACCCTGATCCCGATGTCGATTGATCGCGTCGACCAGAACGATGGCATTGTTGACAACGATACCCAGCAAGATCACGAAACCGGCGATGGCTGTGGTCGACAACGACTCTCCGGAGAGCCACAGGGTCCAGTAAGCTCCGCTGAACAGAAATGGAATACTACAGAGGATCGAAAGAGGGAGCAGCAGTGACTCGAACAGCACTCCCATCAACGCAAAGATCAACACGATCGCCAGCGCTCCCGCCTGAGCCATGTCGGAGAGGTCTGCCTCGAACTGGTTGAGTCCACCCTCGATGGCCACTGAATATCCTTCAGGTAATCGCATATCTTCGAGGATGGGGGCAATTCGACCCTCGATCTTTCTCAGATCTGAACCCTCCTCAAGTTCCAGTGCCAGCGACAGACTGACTTCACGATCCTCCCTGCGGATCATCGGTGGAGTTCTCGACATCTTGAGTGAAGCGACCGATCCCAGCGGAAGCGAACCCCCACTGCCATTCGAGATGGGTATCCCCGGAAGTTCGCCGAGGGTTGGCGTTTCGTCTTCGCTGTAAGAGATCCAGACGGGCAAGTCTTCACCATCGATCTGTGCCTCGGGTAGTGGAGCACCACGGAGCATCCAGCCAACGATACTGGAAAGGCTGGTCCCAGAGATGCCAAATCTCTGTGCCTGTTCACGATCCACCTCGACGGAAATCTGATCGGCTGTTCGGGTGTCATCTCCTCCTCGTGAGATCTCTGCGATTCCCGGCGCATCCGAGAGGAGAACTTCCAACTGATCGGAAATCTCGGTCACTCGCTTAGCTTCCGCTCCCTTGATCACCACTCTCAGGCGATCGGAATCTTGATTCATCTGCTGGCCACCAGAGAACTCGATGTCAACTCCCGGTAATCCAGGATCGTTACGGCGTAGCTCAGCGGTGAATCCAACCGTGTCTACCTGAGCTCCCGGGGGAAAGAAGAAAGCCAGGGTTCCACCGCTGCGACGAAACCATGCCGCTACGTCTTCGACTTCCCACTGCTTGGCGATCTCGAGGTATGACTGCCTCACCTTTTCCATCGTCTGATCGGAGTCGTACAGCGAGCGAGAGTCAGGAAAATCAACAGTCACCGCCACACGGTGGCTCGGTCCGGAAGCTGCAGACCTCACCGCCAACCACCTCAGCGGCAACGAAGAGGTTCCGAGAACCAGCAGCAGAAACCAGAAACAAGCCAGACGCTGGTCGAGAACCCGAGACAGGAGTCGCGAATACCATTCAGTGATGGCCCATTCCGGGCGCGGAGTCGAAGGCCTCGCCGCAGAAGTAAATCTCAGCCCCACTGGGATGAAGAGCAAGGCCACCAACAAACTGGCGATGATCGAATAGCAAACCGGAAGTCCAAACTCACCCAGCATCAAACGGGTATTGGAGTCTCCAGAGAGAAACACCAGCGGGATGAACACGGCAACGGTGGTCAGCGTTGCGAGCGTCACCGCCAACGCCACCTCTCGCACTCCCTTGCTCACCGCCTCTCCGGGATCGCTGGTCTGCGATGAACATCTGAATATGCTCTCCGAAACCACGATGGCATTATCGATCAGCATTCCGATGCCGATGGTGAGTCCCGTCAGTGAGAGCAGATTGAAGGTGCCGCCCTGTGCCCAGATCACCACGACCGCGATCAACAGCGACAGTGGAATGGCACCGGCAACGATCAGGGTGCTGGCGATTTCACGCATGAAGAGCCACAAGATCAGCACTGCCAGCAAGCCTCCCCATGCGCAGGCGTCTCGCAGGCTGGTGAGG
Organism: Planctomycetes bacterium UBA1146; assembly: GCA_963694575.1. Taxonomy (GTDB): domain Bacteria; phylum Planctomycetota; class UBA8108; order UBA1146; family UBA1146; genus QNYK01. The sequence goes on from CAVOEM010000157.1 coordinate 3,309, forward strand.
GAGCTGGAAATTACCTCCCCCTGGTTAAAGAACTCCGAGAACTCGACCCCCTTCAGTCGTGAATCATCGCTGATCTGGCCTTCCAGAATCTCGCTGATGGCACTGCACATCTCGACGGTGTTGGCATCGGACTCCTTGGAGATATCGATGATGTTGCAAAGCCGTCCATTCAATCGGACCACGAAGTCCTTCATCCCGTACTTGATGCTCACTTCTGCGATATCGCCCAGCCTCAAGGAGTCGGTGACCGGAAATTGTCGAATGGATTCGAGATCATTGAAACGAGATCCAAGCCGAATCACGAACCTGCGCCCCGACTCCTCGACGGTTCCAGCGGACCCCTCGACGCTCTCTCCGCTGAGCCTGGTGATGAGTTTGCGCAGATCGATACGGTGGGCCCAGACTGCATCTGGATCCAGTTCGATACTGACCGCCTTCCCGACCAGGCCACGGACTTCCACCCTGGCCACACCTTCTACCGATTCGAGTCGTGGCCGTACGATGTTCTCCAGTAGTGGTTCGATGTCATCGTCATAACTACTGGTCACTCCAAGCGACACGATGGGAACATCGGTCTCGAGATCGAATCTGAAGATCCGGTACTTATCACTTCCTTCTGGAAGACTTGGTTTCAGCCTCTCCATCCGATCAACGATATCTGCATAGACTTCATTGACCGGTGCATTTCCAGAGATGGTGACGGTGATGCTGCAACCTTCACTGGTGGAAAAGCTACGGATCTTCGAAAGACCAGGAATCGTACGTATCAGTTCCTCCGCAGGTTCGGCGATCGTCTCGGCCACCTCCAGAGGAGTCGATTCCCTGACACCAATTTGAACTGTGATGGTCCGATCGATGAATCCAGGTGGAAACAATTGAAGCGGGGTGGAAAGGAGGGAAATCACACCGATCACGATGACTGTCAATAACAGCATCATCACCATCACCGGACGATCGAGTAGGGATCGCCGAATCGGTGCTGTCATTGTTGCGTCTCCGAAGAGCGTGAACCGATGTCCACCAGTGATGCAAATACCGGCACCACCAGCAGGGTCAGAAGGGTGCTCGCCATCAGGCCGCCGATCACCGTCAAAGCCAGGGGAGCACGAATCTCGGAACCTTCTCCGCTACCGAAAATCATCGTGAGATGTTCCGTGCCAGGCAAGCGAGAGAGCACTCCGGTGACCGGTATCAATGCCAACACGGTGGTCAGGGTCGTCATCAGGATCGGCCTCAGCCGCTTGCGCCCCCCTTCGATGAGAGCATCATTCATCGTCATTCCATCGGAACGAAGTCGATTGACCTGGTCGAGCAGGACGATGGCATTGTTCACGACAATACCTGCGAGAACGATCATTCCGATCGATGTCATCACGGAGATAGGAGTGCCGGTGAGCCAGAGGATTGGCACCACACCAACCACGGAGAGAGGGATCGACACCAAGATCACCAGTGGTTGTAGCAGCGATTCGAATTGTGAGGCCATGACGACGTACACGAGAAACACCGCCAGTGCCAAGGCTGCAATGAGAGACTCCAGTGACCTCTCCATCTCCTTCTTCTGCCCCACCACCTCGACCACTACATCTTCAGGAAGATTCAATTCAGAATTGAGATCCGCTTCGATCAACTCGGCGACCCTACCCAGGTCAAATCCAGCCATCTGAGCCGACACCACCTTCGCTCGCTGTCGCCCGATTCGAAGGATCTCCGATGGCCCCTCCTCGATGGTCCAGCTTTCCAGTAACTCCTCCAGGGGAATACTGCGTCCGCTCGGGCCCACCGCTACTCCGGTCGCCAGGATTTCTCCGATACTCGAACGATCTTCTTTCCGTAACCGAACCCTGACATCGACCTGACGCTCTTGCCTGCGCAACCGCGTCGCTACCGTTCCAACATTCTTGCTTTGCAAAGCATCCGCGATCTCGCGGGTACTGATGCCGAGTCGAGCCAGTCGCTCTCGGTCGGGTCGCAGATGGTATTCCGGGCTCCCCGGAGCGGTCGACGGCTGAACCTCGGAGACCAGTCGGCTGGCGATCAGCCGCTCGGTAATTTCTCGTTCGATCCGCTCCAACTCAGCACTATTTGGACCCCGTACCTCGACTTCCAGAGGAGCACTCATCGAGAAGAGATGAGGTCTCTGCACCTGGATGAGGGCATCGGGAAGATCGTCAGCCAGCGGCGCGATGCTGTCGATCAGTAGCTTTTCAGCAGTTGCGACATCGGTTCCATCGACGGCCAGCACCAGTTCGATCCGTGCGGTGTGTTCTCCTTCGGCAGACGCTTCCACATCATCACTGTCTCGACCGATTCTTGCGACCACCCGGTCCACTCCTGGCAAGGTGGCGATACTGCTCTCGAGCTGCCTGACCCGTTCATCGGTCACATCGAGAGGAGTTCCCACCGGTAAGGAAATCTGTACCTCGATCTCGCCCCGGGCCACTCTGGGGATCAGTTCCGATCCGAGTTGGGGAATCAGCAGCCCCGCCGCCACCACTGCAACTAACGCCATCATCAGGATCAACACCCTGTGATCGAGTGCAGACCGAATCCACCTGAGGTAAATCGTCTCACTGTGCTGGATGATCCGACTCGCCACCCTCAAGGGGCCCCCCGCCAGATGTCGGGATCGTTTCGCAATCGAGAAGAAGATTCGTAACGCCACCAGTAGGATCAACTGAGCCACCGAGATCATGATGGATCCCACCCCGAGTAGCAGCAGTTCAACTCGATTATGAAGCCACAGAAGCGGTCCCATCAGAGAGAAGAAGTTGATCTTCTTCTTGGGATTCTCTCCCACCTGCGGAAGTTTCTCGATCGTCTCGATCAGCATCTCTTCCCTGATCGCTGGAGCCCGTGCTGCGAGCATCGGAACCAGGGTCAGTGAGACCACCAGTGCCGCCAGCAATGATCCGACCACGGCGACTGCCATGTCGCCGAAGACTTGACCTGCGAGGCCTTCGACAAAGACGATGGGGAAGAACACCGCAACCGTGGTCAGGGTCGATGCAGTCACCGCACCCGCCACTTCGGCTGCCCCTTCTATCGCTCCTCGAATCGGGTCTCCTGTCTCCTTCTGTTTGCGGAAGATCGATTCGAGTACGACGATGCTGGAATCCACCAACAGGCCGATTCCCAGGGCCAATCCACCCAACGACATGATGTTGAGGGATGTATCGGAGATGTAGAGCGGTACAAAGGTCACCACGATCGAGCAGGGGATCGCAATCGCCACCACCAGCGTGGTCGAAAGTTTGCCGAGAAACAGGTAGAGGACCAGCATCGCCAGCAGTCCTCCCACCAGCGCCGTCTGCCGTAGATCATCGATGGATCCCTCGATGAAATCGGCCTGATCGGAGAGTAAATCGATATTTGTTCCTGGCGGCAGCCATGAAGCGACGTGATCAGGCCGGCGAATGGCTCCACCACCCTGTTGCCCGAAACTGAATCCCCCTCGACTCTGCTCGGCGACATTTTCTCCGGCACGTTTCGCCTGCCATAGCTGAAGTTGCTGTTGCTCCTCGGCGGTCCCGAACACTCGTTCTCGAACGCGTTTCGAAACGGAGATGATGTTGGCATCTCCCTCCTTCAACACCTCGACAAACACTGCCGGCTGACCATCGATTCGAGTGATGACTCGGTCTTCTTGAAAA
>CAVOEM010000158.1:0-6942 GCA_963694575.1 Planctomycetes bacterium UBA1146
GGCGTTGAAGTAGGTCTCGAGACCTCGTCCCGATCCGAACACATTGTCGAGCCAGAGGTAGTCCACAGGTTGTTGATCGATGTGGGGTACCTCGCTGCCATCACTGATCTCGGTTCCCCACTCCACATCATGAAACATTCCTCGTGGAGTCAGCACCGATGAACCCAGTTGCGCAACCAGCGCCAGTTCATCGGCGGGAGACGCATCATCGAATCTCCACTCGGAGGTGAACTGGGTCGGATAACTCAGATCGGTGGTGAAACTCCACGTCGGACCCTCGGTCAGCTGGGCGCCGAGGTGAGAATCGATACGCCAGAAGTAGCTGGTCACCTCATCGAGGGGGCCGGGATCGAAAGTGGTCGTCAGTTGATTGCCCTGGAAGTCGCCGGCACCCAGGATTGCGGTGGTGCCCAGGTACACATCGTAGGAATCGCCCGGGTCGCAGGGAAACCACTGCAACAGCGGCGAAAAGGAGACATGGGTGGCAGCGTCGGGTGGTACCGGAGCGGTGGATCCGGCACTGGAGTTGCCGACCTGAAATGACTCCTCCAGCGACCATTCACTCCAACCGAGACTGCGATCCCGGTAACGAACTCGCCAGTAGACGCTGACGCAACCGGGAAGGGGTGTCTCCAGGCAAACATGAGTCATGTCGGGGTCGATCACGGTGTCGATGCTGATGCCTGGATCGACCGCCGGCGTCCGGTACCAGTTCTGAAAGCGTCGCCACTGGTCCACCACCGGATCGCTGTAATCTCCCGAGATCGTCGTCATCTGCCACTGGCTCTCGATGTGGGCATCGCCATCTGGGTCGAGGTAGGTACTGGCAGTCAGGGTCACATCATCTCCCAGGATCGTCCCTGACGTCGGTCCGGGAAAGAGTGCCACGGGAGTTTCAGGGATCAGGTTGTAGCGACGCACGGTGATGTCATCGATGACCTCGTTATCGCGGAAGATGTAATCATTGCCGCGACTGATCCTCCTCAATCGGAAGCTCGGGTCGGCTCCAGCCTCCACATCCATCAGCACGAATCCCCACTCCGGCACACTGAACTCGAACTCCTCGTAATCGGCGTTGGGATAGAGGCCCCAGTAGTCGAGTGATCCCATGGCACTGGCAACATTGACCATGGTGTGCTGATGGTCGCGGCTCTGGCCCCGCGAGTATCCATGGGTATGGCCAAAGAAATGAATCGATGGCTTGCCGGTCAAGGTACTGAACTGCTCGACCATGCTGACCATCTGGGTACTGAAGAGTGTTTCTCCTGGGGTCCAGATCTCCGACTTGTGGGGGTGGTGGAACTGGGCAAAGACGAAATCGATCCGGTCATCGATGGTTGCATCTTCCAGAACCAGGGCGAGCCAATCCAGTTGCTCCTGGATGCGATAGCCGGGATTGGTATCGAGGGTGATGACCCTGACATTGCGATGATCGAGGTAATGCCAGTGCTCCTCGTAGCCAGCGGTACCGTTGGTCGGCAATTGCAGGTAATCGAAGTAATACTGCGCATCCGCCTCATGATTTCCCAGCGCAGGGATCAGCGGCACATGCCGATAGAGCAGTTTCGCCTGGCCAAAGAAGTGATCCTGCCAGTGCGCATGATTGGATCCGGTCGAGACCAGATCTCCCGGTACCAGTGAGAAGGAAAGACTCCGATCGAGAGGCAATCCGTACTCCTGCGAGCAGAAGGAAATCACCCCTTCATTGATCACCTCTTGATGCTTGATGCCGTTGCTTCCGACCTGGCAATCAGAATAGGCGATGAAACGAAACGGGCTCTCATCTGTGAGTGGCGGTGGAGTGCTGAAGAAGTGGGTCGCACTGACGATGCTTCCACTGATCACCCGGTAGAAATATCGAGTATCGGGAGTGAGACCCAACAGTTCAACATGGTGAATAAAGGCTCCGCCACCACTGGCGATACTGGTACCTGTCGACTGCTGGCCAAGGCCACTGGTGAGACCATACTCCACCAAACTCTGACTACTCACCGCAGTCTCCCAGCCGATCACCATCGAGGAGGATGTCGGTGACTGCAGGTACGGCTCGACGATCAAGTTCCCGACCTGAGATTCTGCCGGAGTGGACAGCGCCAAAGTCAGCAGCAGTGGAAGTGCCAGTGAAGAGGCAAATGAAGAGGCAAATAAAGGGGCAAATGAAGGGGCAAATGAAGGGGCAAATGAAGGCGCCTGCGAGATTCTCATCATTCCTGCACTTCCCGGTTCAGCGATGCCACCCTGATTTCATCGGCGAGCGCACTGCCTGGTAAGATCATCGCCACTCGAAGTATCGGAGCGGATCTATCATCATCCGATTATCCCCACCCACAACGACCGGGTCAACTGCTCGGATTGCAGGTGAATACCGGTCTCTTCCCTTCGATCCCGACATACTGGACAATCCGGATCAAAGGTGATGAATTCAACGACATCGAGCCGAACGAACAGGACACGGAGGCCCCATCGATGACCACTCTCGAGATCCCGGAAGCCGAATATGCACGACGCAGAGCCAGCGTCCTCACCGATCTTGCCGGGGCTACGGGTCTGGTCTTCGCCGGTTCAGGCGGTGGACTGGAGGAAGACTTTCGGCCCGATCTCAACTTCCAGTACCTGACTGGAATCATCGACGAGCCGGGAGCCATCCTGCTGCTCGATCCCAGCGCAGTGCAGAGCCCTCGCCAGCAGATTCTGTTTCTCACTCCTCACCTGCCGGAAGTGGAGCGCTGGGATGGTTGGCGCGGCCCGATCGACTCCGCCCTGAAACAGAAGTGCGGCTTCAAGACGGTCATGCGTACCAGCCACTTCGCCGGTGCCTTGTTGCAATCTTGCAAGCGATCAAAGAAGGCGGCGTGCCTCCACCCCCTCTCCAATCATGTCAGCCCCGTCGGCCCGGATCTGGAAGTGTTTCAGAAGTTGCAGCAGCGAATCCCGGGACTGGTGATCGACGACAGTAGTTTGATCGTTCCACGACTGCGGGCGGTGAAATCTGCCCCGGAGTTGGCGATGATCCGTCGCTCAGCAGAGATCACAGAAGAGGGATTTAGTTCCATCCTATCGATGCTCAAACCGGGAGTCTCCGAGTTCGATGTCCAGGAGGCCGCAGAGCATGGTTATCGGAGCCATGGATCGAGGGGGCCCTTCTACGGCACCATCGTCGGGGCGGGATTCAACGGAACCATCCTTCACTACCGCGCCAATTCCAAAATCATCGGCGAGAACGATCTGGTCGTCATCGATAGCGGAGCCCGCTACGGCGGTGGTCCCTGTGGATACGGTTCCGATGTCACCCGCACCTATCCAGCCAGTGGAGTCTTTACCGAGCGGCAGAAGGAAATCTACCAGATTGTGCTCGACTCCCTCGAGACCACCATCGCTGCAGTCAAGGCAGGCGTGAAGTACTCCGAACTGGATGCGATCTCCAGAAAGGTCATCACGGATGCTGGATACGGCGACCATTACCCCCACGGAGTCGGTCACCCGATCGGCCTCGAGGTCCATGATGTACAACCGGATCCCTTCGCTCCCGAAGGTGCCGTCATCACCATCGAACCGGGAATCTACTTGCCCGATGAAAACTTCGGCGTTCGCATCGAGGACGACATCCTGGTCACCGTAGATGGACATGTGAATCTGACTGGCAACATCCCCAAGACCATCGATGAAATCGAATCCTCGATGGCGAATTATCAAGTCTGATCCGGAAGAAGGAGGAATCGCCTTGAATCGAGCTGAAGCGAGGGAAATCCTCGACTCGATGATGGAATCACCCGCTCTACGAGCCCACGTGAGATCGGTCGAAATCGTCATGGAAGCCTACGCCGGAAAGTTCGGTGAGGACCCGGATCAGTGGGCCATCACCGGCCTGCTCCATGACGCTGATTACGAGAAGTATCCCGATCAGCATCCACAGGTCATCACTGGCATCCTCGAAGAGCGAGGCGAGCAAACGATGGCCCATGCGATCCATTGCCACTACACCCGTTGGGGCTACACCTGCGAGAACAAGCTCGACAAGGCACTCCTCGCCTCGGATGAACTGACCGGGCTGATCATCGCTGTCGCTCGTCTTCGTCCCAACAAGTTGCAGGATTTGACCCCGAAATCGGTGAAAAAGAAGTTAAAGGACAAGAACTTCGCTGCAGGAGTCGACCGTGAAGAGGTGCGGATCGGCGTTGAATTGCTCGAGGAGGATCTGGATGACCACATCCGATTCATCATCGATGCTCTTCGACCCCATGAGGGCGAACTGATCGCTTGATTGGCTTCCAGTCTCTTTCCTGGACTCCACCTGTCCGTAAGAATGCGTGAACGATAGATGGCAGTGTTTCACTGCTGGATAGGACTGGCTGCAAATGGTTCGATTTGGCTCACTGATCCCGCTAGTCTTGATCTCGCTGGTCTTGATCTCGCTGGTCTTGATCTCGTGGGTCGACTCACTCGCCGCCCCTGCAGAAGAGCATCCGACACCCGGCGAATCCGCAGCGGCTCCCACACCTCGTTGGTGTGACTTACCCCTGGTTCGTCCTTCCATTCCAGAGGTTCAAGCGACCGCGCTATCGATGCGAACCGATCTCGATCGTATCTGGCTCCATCGGCTTCAGACGCTGGGATTGGAGCCTGCTCCACCCGCTTCCGAGGTGGACCTGATTCGACGACTCCATTACACCCTGACCGGGCTGCCCCCTTCCCCCGAACAGGTCCAGGACTATCTCACCGACGACACCCCCGATCGGTGGCAGAGGTTGGTCGATCGCCTGCTGCAAGATGAACAGTTCGGTGTCCACTGGGCGCGCCACTGGCTGGACCTGGTCCGCTGGGCAGAAACGGATAGTTATGAGCGTGATCGTCTGAAACCAGGCGCGTGGAGATATCGCGACTGGATCGTCGACAGCCTCAATGCGGACATGGGCTACGACCAGTTCGTCACCATGCAGTTGGCCGGAGATGAACTGGATGATGAAACCATCGACCACCACATCGCCACCGGCTTCTTGCACCTGGGGATCCGCGATGATGAACCGGCAGATCCACTGCAGGCGGTTTACGACGATTTCGATGGAATGCTCGATACCACTTGTCGAACGATGCTCGGAATCAGTATCGGTTGCGCACGCTGCCACGATCACAAGGGAGACCCGATCCCGACCCGCGATTACTACCGCCTGTTAAATTTCTTCGAGGGACTCAAGCCGTACAAGGTTGGCGGTGGCAACGGAATTTCGACCAACAACTTCGTCCGTACCCTTCCCGTCGACCTGGGACGCTCGAATTACGAGGCCACCGTACAACAGTGGAAGACCGAGCGAAGTGAGCGGCTGTCAGAGGTCCACAACCTGTTGACCGAGGTGAAGGAACGCTGGGGCGAAGATGTTCTGCAGCAAGCACGGTCCTCACTGTGGCGAGACCAGGTGCTGCACCTGCCCTTCTCCGGTGAAGAAACTGCGTTGAAGGAAGATCGTGACAGTTCCCGCGGACCAGGACGTCAGGGCGAAGGATTGGTGCTCGACCAAAATGATCGACTTCTCATCGATCGCCCCGTTCAGGACGACTTCTCCATCTCCCTGTGGTTCCGTACCGATCATCCAGGCGCCGGAGGAAATACTGATCTTCGCTGGTTCCGCGGCACGGGGCTGGTCGACGGTGAAATCGGTGGAGTCGTCAACGACTTCGGAGTCTCACTGGTGGGAGACCATGTCTGTGCCGGCACCGGCAATCCTGAAGTGTTCATTCATGGGCCCCAGGGGATGGCCAACGGACAGTGGCATCACGTGGTCTTTACCCGCCACCGAAAGAGCGGAGAAATCGTTCTCTGGGTCGACGGCAGTCGAGTCAGTTCGGGCACCGGCGGAAAACAAGCACTCGACGCTCCCGAGCAACTCAGCATCGGCAGGATGTTCCCGGACCACCAAACACTTCAGGGATCGCTCGACGAGATCCGCATCTGGGATCGAGTTCTCGATGCCAGTGAGGTACTCGATCTTGCCATCGAGGGAGGAGCCCTCCCCGCTCACCAGCAACTGGTGGAGGAGCGCCTCGGAACTGCAGAGGCGCTTCGCCTGAACGCTGCAGTCACGAGGCTCGGTCAGCTCTCTCCCCCCAGCCGAGAGGAAGTACAGATACTCTCTGCTCAGGAGTTGCCGACCCCTGCTGCGGGACATATCCGGGTTCGCGGCACGGCATCGGTCAAGGGGGAACCAGTGACTCCCGGATTTCCGCAGATCCTCGGCGGCCAGGAAGCCACGATCGTCCGCCCTTCGGATGGTCAGAGCTCCGGACGGCGACTGGCGCTGGCCCGCTGGATCACATCCCCTGACAACCCGAGAACTTCACGAGTGATCGCCAATCGAATCTGGCAGCATGTTTTCGGCAGAGCGATCGTCGAGTCTCCCAATGACTTCGGCAAACTGGGGCTTCTTCCCCATGACCAGCAATTGCTCGACCTGTTCGCCACGGAGATCGAAGCGCAACAATGGAGCATGAAGTCGGCCATCCGACTGCTAGTTTCATCATCGATGTTCAGGATGTCGAATCAGTTCAACGAGGAATCGAATCGGGTGGATCCTGAGAACAACCACCTGTGGCGTTTTCGTAGCCGCCGTCTCTCCGCCGAAGAGGTTCGCGATTCGGTGTTGGCGGTCAACGGGTCACTCAATCGCTCCCTCGGTGGACCGGGTGTCTACCCGCCGATGCCAAGCGAAGTGCTCGCCACCGCATCTCGCCCCGGCCAGGCGTGGGGCCGATCGAGTCCAGAAGATGCCGCTCGCAGGAGTCTCTTCATCCATGTGAAGCGATCACTCCTGCACCCCTTGTTACTGGCCTTTGACATGGCAGATACCGATTCACCCTGCCCGGTCAGGTTCAACACCATTCAACCCACCCAGGCGCTGACCCTGCTCAACAGTGATTTCACCGGCAAGCAGGCTCGCCTACTGGCTCAGA
>CAVOEM010000159.1:0-6907 GCA_963694575.1 Planctomycetes bacterium UBA1146
AGTTCAGAAGTTCGAGTTCAGAAGTTCGAGTTCAGAAGTTCGAGTTCAGAAGTTCGAGTTCAGAAGTTCGAGTTCAGAAGTTCGAGTTCAGAAGTTCGAGTTCAGAAGTTCGAGTTCAGAAGTTCGAACCCAGTGCGGGCCTGCGCCCCGTCAAGATTCCTGCGGGTCGACCTCACCGAGCCGCGCTCGCATCTGCTGCAATCGATCCCTGGCACTGCTTCCCTCCAGCACCGGACGCTCCTGCTCTTGAATCTCGCGCCGCACCAGATGCTCCTGAGGAATATCGAGCAAGAAGCGACTCTCCTGACACTCGATGTCCTTGCCATATCGTCGCCGCTGCCGTGCCATCGAGATGATCAGGTGATCCATCGCGCGGGTCATCGCCACGTACATCAAACGACGCTCCTCTTCCTCTCCCTCATCACCGTCTTCCGCCAGCGCTCTCCGGTGAGGGATCAGGCCCTCCTCGACTCCCACCAGATGGACCAGCGGAAACTCGAGACCCTTGGCTCCGTGAAAGGTCATCAGAGTCAACACCTCGCCCTGCTCCTCGCCTCCATCGTCCCTCGGCTCCAGCGTGATATTGCGCAACCATTCCTGGAGATTTCCCGGACCGTGCTTGCTCTCGTAGTGCGAGATCGAATCGAGCAATCCATCGATGACGCTTCTTCTCGATTCCAGCTCCATCGGATCGGTCCCGGCGATTTCCTTCAACTGGTCATCATACTTGACATCCTCCAGCAACTGGCACAGAGCCTTACGACCATCGGTCGCCAACTGTCCCCTGGCAATGTCGAGGGCCCCGACCAGTTGCCCTGCCCCCTTGCGTGCGAGGGCAGAGATCTTCTCCAGCACCTGTGGGTCCTTCAGCACCTCCTGCACACCCCTACCACTGCTTCGAGCCTGTTCGTCGATCCGTTCCCGAGCGACTCCACCAAAACCTCTCCTCGGAGTGTTGAGAATCCGTAACAAGGCGATGTCATCGGTCGGGAACACCACGCATCTGAGATAGGCGACGACATCTCGCACCTCTCTTCGATCGAAGAAACTCATACCCCCGATGATGGTGTAGGGAATCTCGTAAAAGCGCAGTTTTTCCTCGAACGGTCGAGCCTGGATGGCAGACCTGAGGAGTACGGCCTGCTTCGACAGCGGAAGCCCACTCCTTCGAGCCTCGTGAACCAATCGAACCACCTCGGATGCTTCTTCCATCTCTCCATCACAGATGAGAAATGGAACCGGAGAGCCCGGTCCTCGCTGGGAAATCAACTTCTTTGGATGTCTATTGGGATTGCGAGAAATCACCGCGTGAGCAGCCTCAAGAATCGACCCCACCGAACGATAATTCCGCTCGAGTGTGACCACATGAGCCGCGGGGAAGTCCTTCCGGAAGGAAAGAATCTTTTCCACCTCTGCTCCGCGAAAGCGATAGATCGACTGGTCATCATCGCCAACCACACAGAGATTTTCCTGCTCACCCACCAGCGCTCGGGCCAGTCGGAACTGGGCGGAATTGGTATCCTGGTACTCATCGATCAACAGGTGATCATATCGACCACTCCACCGTTTCCTGGCCGCTTCATCTTGCTCGAGCAGAAGCACCGGCAACTGGATCAGATCATCGAAATCGACCGCATTGAGGCCTTTCATTCGATCGCGATAGCGAAGAAAAGCGCGTGCACACAGTTCCTCGAAGGAATCTGCGGAGGCTTCTAGCGCCCTTTCTGGTGCAAGAAACTCCGACTTCCAGCGGGAAATCACTCCCTTCACGTCATCGACCCTCGCTTCTGCTTGGGACATACCTGCGAGATGGCGAACAATTTCGGTCAACACGCTCCGTACATCGGAATCGTCGTAGATCGGAAATCTGGAGCGGAGCCCGCATAACTGGTGTTCCTGGCGAATCAGAGCCAATCCAAAGCCGTGGAAAGTGGACAGGACCGGCATCGGATCCAGGTCTGGGTACATCCGCTGGAGGCGTTGTCGCATCTCGCGAGCGGCCTTGTTGGTGAAGGTGATCCCGAGAATTCGATCTCCCTGGATACCCTGATGCGCCATCAGGTGAGCGATCCTGTAGGTGATGACCCGGGTTTTTCCGGTGCCCGCTCCAGCCAGCACCAGCAGCGGCCCCCCCGGGTGCTCCACCGCCTCTCGTTGCTCGGGATTCAGTACATCGAGGTCGAGTCGCATCTGTTCGGTGTCCTTCCGGGTCGAGATCCTAGCCTCATGCACTGGCCAGTGCGAGGGTTGCCGGAGAGTACGTGATCCACCAGACTCTCATCTGTACTGGCTTGCGCTGACCTGGCTCGAAAGGAGCAATGCATGAGGAGGCGAACTTTCTTGCTCCGAGGAGCCGCAGCCGGGGTCGGCTTCCTCGCTTCTACCGGGGTCCGAGGGCAGGAAGGGTCGGGCAAGACGGCCACCGAATTGCCCGTCATCATCTCGACCTGGCCCTTTGGCAAGGCAGCGAATCTTGAAGCCCTGCAGATCTTGCAATCGGGTGGCACCGCTCTCGATGCGGTGGAGCGCGGCGTGATGACCGCCGAGGCCAATCCTGCCATCTCCACCGTGGGATACGGAGGATTCCCCAACAGAGACGGCGACGTCGAGCTGGATGCCGCAATCTTTGATGGAAGCACACTGGATGGAGGCGCGGTTTGTGCTCTGACTGGGTACCGCCACCCGGTGCAAGTCGCCCGAAAGGTGATGGAAAACTCTCCTCATCTGATCCTGGTTGGAGACGGCGCCCGCTCCTTCGCTGAAGAGCAGGGATTCTCCGGCGAGGAAACCCTTTCCGACGGAGCACGAGCCGCCTATCAGAAGTGGCTGAAAAAACACCCCGACCGTCTCGGCGACCCCGAGGGACACGACACCCTCGGACAGGTCGCTCTCAGTTCCGAGGGATCCATCGCTGCGGCGTGCACCACCAGTGGCATGGCCTGGAAACTACCCGGGAGGGTGGGAGATTCCCCCATCGTGGGACACGGCTTGTACGCCGACGACTCGGTCGGAGGTTGCGTCGCCACCGGAATGGGTGAGGAGATCTCGAAGGTATGCGGCTCCTTCCTGGTGGTCGAGTGGATGCGAAAGGGTGCCACTCCAGAGGAAGCGATCGAGGAAGCACTCGACCGGATCCTCATGAGGAAAGGGCAGAACCCGGCAGTCCAGGCCGCTTTCGTGGCACTCTCGAAAAGTGGCGCCTGGGGTGCTGGTGCCATCGGCTCCAAATTCCACTATGCCCTCACCCGCGGAAACCAGACGGAAGTGATCGAAGTGAAACCACAGAAGAGGAGAGGCTAACCGATGGTCGATGTGAAAAAGGGCCGTGGAATCGTGGCCGCAGCAGAACCCCTCGCCGCCGCAGTGGGCACCGATATCTTACGACAGGGGGGCAATGCGATAGATGCGGCGGTTGCGATCGGATTCGCCCTGGCGGTGACCTACCCTGCTGCCGGCAACCTCGGGGGGGGTGGATTCTTGGTCGGCTCGATCGGGCGCGAGAAGGAGCAACGCTCAGAAGTCTCCCTCGACTTCCGAGAAGTCGCTCCCGGGGCCGCCACCTCCGACATGTTCACTCATGCCGCTGAAGCAGGGAACCGTTCCGCTTCACTGCTGGGGCACCTCGCCTCAGGAGTACCCGGATCGGTCTCTGGCATGCTCACCGCCCTCCAGCGATGGGGAACCCTGACCCGTCGACAGGTGATCGAACCGGCCAGGCTGCTGGCGCAAGACGGCTTCCTGTTGCCCGCCAGAACTCACCGGATGCTGGTGGCTTCGAAGAAATCGATGCTCCGCTTCGAGGCGACCGCAGATACCTTTTTCCCCGGTGGAGAAGTGATCGGAGAGGGAAAGCTGTTTCGCCAGCCGGATCTGGCAAGGACTCTTGAGATCATCATCGAACGAGGAATCGCAGGCTTTTATGATGGGGAAGTCGCCGACCACATCGTCATCGAGATGAAACGGGGAGGAGGACTGATCTCCGCCAAGGACCTCCTCGACTATCGTCCGGTGGAGCGGAAGCCGATCCGGTTCCCCAGTTCCAGCGGTTCTGCGGTGTCGATGCCTCCCCCTTCATCCGGTGGAATCTGTCTCGCCCAGATGTCGAGGATGCTCGAACATTTCAAAATCGGCAGCACCGATGCGGAATCGCCGCAGCTGTACCATCTCCTGGCCGAGGTGATGAGACTTTCTTTTGCCGATCGAAATCAATACCTGGGCGATCCCGATCACGTGGCCTGCCCGTTGGAGATGTTGCTCGACAAGAAGCGACTGGACCGGCTCGCTGCCACCATCGATCGATCCTCTGCGTCCGGTTCTGCTGAACTCCTCAAGGGCTCCCCACCGGTCAAGGAAAGTGAGCAGACCACCCACTACAGCGTCATCGACTGCCACGGCAATGGCGTGGCTGTGACCACCACTCTCAACGGCTCCTTTGGCAGCAAGGTGCTGGTTCCCACGGCAGGGTTCCTGCTCAACAACGAGATGGACGATTTCACCGCCCACCCCGGCGAACCAAACCTTTTCGGCCTGATCCAGGGATCCGCCAACGCAGTCGCACCGGGAAAACGACCACTCTCGTCGATGAGCCCGACCGTCTTGCTCGATGAAGAAGGAAATGTGGATGCGGTGCTCGGCACGCCCGGCGGCCCCACCATCATCACCAATGTCTTTCAGGTTCTGCTCGGATTGACCCGGTTAGAACTTTCTCCAGAGAATTCGATCACCGCACCCAAGATCCACCATCAATGCCTGCCAGATCGCATCTTCCTCGAGGCCGCCGTCCCGACCTCCACCGAACAGTCTCTGCAGGCTCTGGGTCACGAATGCGCTCGTAGAAGTAACATCGGCGATTTCCAGTTGATCGCCCGCACCCCACACCGAGGCCTTGTCGGTGTAGCAGACCCCCGCGGCGGCGGCGTAGTTTCCAATACATAACTATTAACAATCCGGCCTACATAGTCAGCAAAGTCAACATAACATCTCCTTGCCCGGCAATACATACCACGCTAACATTCAGGAAGAGTTTCGCTCATGAAGTTGGGTGAAGACGTTGAGCTGGCAGGGGCCAAAGTGGCCCTCGCTAATTATTTGCGCCTCGTATGTATTCGGTTAATCACTTTGGCTCGAATCTCAGAGTTTTTCTGAATTGAGCCGGACGCCCCGGAGTTTGTACTCCCAATTCGGAGGGATGGTGTTATGCGTCCTCTTACAGTTTTGTACTCAACATTAGTCTTAGTGTTGTCACTCGGATCAATGGTTTCTGCCCAACAGTCTTTGACCATCAGTGATGGCAGTGTTCTGGGTCTGAGTTCAACGAGTCTCAGCATCACGATGGATGCCACGTCCGATGTCCAGGGCTTCGTGCTCGCCATCGGATATGACGACTCGATGGTCACCGCCACCGACATCAGCACTTCTGGCACGGCCGGTTCTGCCGACCTTATGGTCCCGGAGATTCTTCCCGGAGGAGCCACGCTCGGGGTGGTGATGGACTCTTCACCGCCCTTCACCGGAGATACGATCCCCGCAGGTTCGGGCACCGAGATCGCGACCCTTCAACTGACCCCAAAAATGGTCGTGACCGGGGATACTCCGGTATCGATCGCGTTCACCGACGGCACCCTGAACTCTCCACCGCTCGACAATCTGATCGTGCAAGGTGGACTCTCGATCGGTGCCTCGGAAGGTCTGGGGCTGAATAACGGTACCTTGACTCTGCTCGAGCCCCCCCCTGCTTCGATGATCATGGAGGGCGGATCGGCTCCGGCAGACGGAACTGGAACCACCGGCGATGCCCGGGTTCTGCTCGACAATAGCCTCGGCGGAGTGCAAGGATTCGTCACTGCGGTGACTCATGATCCCGCGATCCTCACTCTGGAAAGTATTACCACCGGTGAAGCTACGGATGCTGCCAATGCAGAATTCCAGCTATCCAACATTTTCCCCAACGGTGGAACAATGGGAGTCGTGGTCGACTTTACGGCACCCTTCGACGGGCAGACCATTCCGATGGGCAATGGCCAACACATCGCGACTTACACCTACTCCTGTAACAACGCCAACGTGTATGTGCTCGGAGACCCAGGAACTCCTCCCGCACCCGAATCCAGCACCCTGACTCTTGCAAACGACACCCTTGGAGAGCCTCGTCTCGACAACGTGATCGTCGTGTCGGGTCTGTCGGTCGCACCTCTGCTGGAAAGTGGAAACTTCATCTGTGAGCCCGTTGGAATCCCCGCCGAAGACACCATCCTCTGGATGGAAACTGCCTTCGACGAAGGTGCCGGGAACTATGCGTACCACGGCCAGACCGGTGATCTGTGCTTCTTCTACGCTGACGAAGACGATTACATCCAGGGCTTCACCTTCACCGTCTGTTACGACTGTAACCTGACGATTCACGAGGATTCCTGGGAGTTCAACGGTTCGATCCTCGATCAGGTCGGTGTCGAGTACACCGCTGTTCAGGTCGATGACGATCCCGACGACGGAGACGGCTGCGAGTTGATCGTGGCACTCCTGCTCGACGCTCTGCCGCCCTTCGAGGGCCAGACCTTGCCACAGACGATGGCCACCTCCGGCGACGGAGCGGATGGACGTCTGTTGATCGGCAAGATGCGCGTCACCGTCGATATGGATGCCGAGTGCAACGAAGATCAGCTGATCGAGTGGTGCAATGACATCAACGGTAATGGCGACGTGACACTCTACAACAACGTGGTCATCGACTTCGAATCGCTCCGGCTCTACGAGCGCAACGACACCCTGGTGCACGTTGTTCCCGAGGAGATCTTCCAGCGTGGTGATTGCAACAGTGACGACAAGGTCGACCTGGCTGACTCCGCAACAATGCTTGCGAACCAGTTCAACGGTCTTCCGATCCTGTGTCCTGACGCTTGCGACTCCA
>CAVOEM010000160.1:0-6875 GCA_963694575.1 Planctomycetes bacterium UBA1146
CTGTGTCCGGGTTTCCCTTGAAGTAGTTGTCGACAATCTCCTGGAGGTGTTCTTCGATCAGGATGTGGGGCACCATTTCGCCACCGAGTTTGGAAAACCGCGACAGCCGGTCGGTGATGCTGAGGAAGCCATCGCTGTCCATCATTGCGATATCACCAGTCTTGTACCACTCACCATCGAACGCTTCCTCGGTGAGGTCGTCTCTTCCGAGATAGCCTTTCATGACATTGGGGCCCTTGATCAGGAGTAGGCCGGCCTCGCCGATCGGGCGTTCCTCGAGAGTGTCAGGATCGACGATCTTCGTCACCACTCCTGGGACGGGCATTCCGATGGAGCCGAACTTACGCGTCTTCTGTCGAATTGGCGAATCCGTCAGGTCGGGCAGGTTGAACGATACCACCGGGCTCAATTCCGTGCAGCCGTACCCTTCCAGGAGGGCACAACCAAAGCGTTCTTCCCAGGCTTCAGCAAGGGATGCCTTCAGTTTCTCGGCACCCGCTCCGGCGAGGCGAACACTGGCGAAGTCTTTCGGATCAAACTTACGAAGGTATGTGCGGTAGAAGGTGGGAGTAGAGAGGAAGATGGTGCCCTTGTTTTCCCGGATGAGCGTGGCGAGAGCATCCGTATCCATCGGGTTGGGGTGATAGATCGCCCCGATGGCATTGGCGAGCGGGAACCACAGAGTCATGGTGAATCCGAAGACATGGAAGAATGGCAGCGAGCCGACCACTCGATCTCTGCTATCCACATCGACGATCTGTGAGACGCTTCGGACATTGGACAGGATGTTGTGATGAGTGAGACGGACTCCCTTGGGTGTCCCGGTTGAACCGCTGGAAAACATGACCGAGGCGTCCGCGTCGGGGTCATGTGGAACTCCGGCGAGCCGATTGAGGAAGAAAGAAGGGAGCAGTGCGGTGAGCATTGCAACGACCTTGTCCTTCTTGGTGACTTCTCTCGCAAGCAAGCTGGGCAGGTCGACCACTTCGACATCCGGTGCGATCTTCGACAGGTCCAGGTCGATCTTCTTGAGAAAGATGTCGGCTGTGATGATCGTTTTCAGCCCGGTCTGCTGGCAGGCAGAGGCGAGAGCATCGGCTCCAGCAGTGAAATTCAGGTTGGTGGCGACCTTCCCCATCACAGCAACAGCGATGTTACTCGCGGCTCCTCCGATGCCCGCAGGTAGCAGCAAGCCTATGTGCGTCTGATCGGCCAGCCTGGGCCTGAGCTTCCGCCGCAGGATCAACACCAGGATCAAGAACTTCCTGTAAGAGACGGACTTGTCCAGTTCGATGGCTGCAATCCTCCGAGGAGCTTTCCTGGCTGAGGTGAGGAAGCGAGTCGCCAGTGTCAGGCCCTCTTGCTTGCGTGAGTCGAGTGCGATGGCACTCAGTTCTTGAACCGCCTGACGTACTTGCATTGCAGACGCGGTCGATTTCAGTGGCTCGCCGATGGCGACGGTAATCGGGTAGGGGATTCGCAACGGTCTTTTGAAGAAGAACCTCTTGCCGCGGAAGGAAAAGATACTGCCCCAGACTCTGTCGAGGTAAATCGGAATGATCGGAACCTCGCCCTTGCTGGCGATTCGTTCCAACCCCTTCGAGAAGGGCAATAAGTTGCCGGTCCGAGAAATTCCTCCCTCGGCAAAGATACACACCAGGTGGCCCTTCTTGGCGAGCCTGGCCGCTTCATCGAGTGAGCGCAGGATCGACCTGGGTCCGTCTTCACTGGAGACGGGGATCGCTCGCATCAATCCGGTGGCAAATCCGATCAACGACTTGCCGCTGAACTGTCGATGAGCAAGGAAGTGGATGAACCTTGGCACCGCAGAACCGACCAGGAATGGATCGGCATAGGAGAGGTGATTGGCGACGATCAAGGCCCCGCCACGTCGCGGAATGTTCTTCGAGCCGATCACCGTGATGCGATAGAACAGGTGCACGATCAGCCAGACGGGGAATCGCACCGAGATGTGTGGCACGGCGAGGAACACTCCGAGGGTTCCGATCAGGGACAGGGTGGCGAGCACCAGTATTGCTCCCTGTGGGTCAAGTCCCAGTAGCACCGGGTTCTGGATCGCCTCGAAGACCAGAGCAGAGAAGAAGATGAAGAGGAAGGTGAGCAACTCCTGAGCGCCCTGAATCCGCCCCTTCTCCTTGCCCTGGGCTCGATCTTGCACGTAGGAGGCGAGAGGTACCAGGAACAGGCCTCCACCGATACCCGCCAATGCCAGAGAGGCGCCGACGTGGAGCAGCGTCTCGTCGACGTAGGGGACCAGCGCGAAGCCGACCGTCATCATGATTCCACCGATGGGGACGATGCCGATCTCGATGTGATCTCCAGAGAGTCGGCTCGCCAACAAGCTTCCGAGGGCAATGCCACCTGCGACGAAGAAGAACAGGCTTGAGCCATCCCCGGGAAGTTGAAGGACCTCCCGACCGAATTCGTTGAGTACCGAGAGCGCCAGGGCTCCGATCAGGAAGAACCAGCTGGTGGCGATCACCGCGCCAAACAGTGGTCGATCTCCGAAAAGGTGTTTGATCTCGGCGATGCCAGAGACTGGATTCCAGTTGAGGTTGCGTTGAGGATCTGCGGCACTTTTGCCCCTGGCGATCTTTCTCGAGATGAGCCAGCCGATCAGCGCCACGGAGATGAAGAAGAAACCACTCCACCAGTTGGGATGGCCACTATTGAGATCGTCATCGGGGTGGAGGTAGGTGAACATCGTTCCGGCCACCACAACCCCCAGGACGGTCGCGACATTGGTGGTCATGTTGATGATGCCGTTGGCGCGTGTCAGATCCTTCTCCGAAACCATCTCTGGCAGGATTCCGTACTTCGACGGGCCGAAGAAGGCGCTCTGAGTCCCCATCAAGAAGAGTACCGCCAGCATCGCGATGATCGACAGGTCGGGGTGAATCCCTTGCAGGGCGAAGGCGGCCATCCCCAATGCCATGGCGAGGATCTCCACCGCCTTGGCGATGACGATGACCTTACGCTTGGGGAAGCGGTCCGCGATCGACCCCCCGAGTACCGCAAAGAGCACGAAGGGGAGGGCGAAGATCGCCATCACAGCGGCCTGAGGATCGATCGGCAGCCACTCGACGGTGACCCGGGCGGCAATCAGCAGTATGAACTGGCGAAAGACATTGTCGTTGAAGGCGCCGAGCAGTTGGGCACCTGTTAGAGCTTTGAACGAGGAGTGGTTCTGCAGGGACAAGAGGATTCCTCACTTCTGGATGAGAATGGCCATCGGAGTCGTCCAGAGTCTATCGGAGTGGTGGGATGCTGTCAGCCTTGGCTGCGGTGTCCATGTTTGGCACGGAATCTGCATTGGTTCTCATGTTCGCAAACTGGTTCAAAGAAGAGAGGGACTCATAATGAACAGATTCGATTTTGCCACGACCCAGACGGCCGAGAACCACTCCTTTGAGGCAGTTGCTCTGCCCCATGAATCCTCGGTGAGGGCCTTCGCGATCTCCCTTGCGGGAGATTTCTCGACAGCTGAAGACTTGGTCCAGGACACCTTCATGAGAGCATTCAAGGCCTTTGAGAGGTTCACACCGGGGACCGATTGTCGCTCCTGGTTGTTCAGGATCTGCAAGAATCGCTTCTACGACAACTGTCGTAGCCGTCTGCGCAAGCCGCCCCACGAGGATGTAGATCTGGCCCAGCCGGTCTCTCACGACCGTTCCTGGGAGCTGCAAAAGGAACATGAAAGGCTCGAGAATGGCGATCAGCCCCGTCTCGACCTGGTCGGAGATCCGGTGAAGGAGGCGATTCACAACCTTCCCGACGATTTCCGCGAGCCGCTGTTGATGTGCGACCTCGACGGTCTCGGATACCAGGAGATCGCCAAGATCCTGTCGGTACCGCTGGGAACGATCCGCTCGCGTATTTCGAGGGCGAGAGGCCGTTTACGTGCGGAATTGCTCGATTACGCCCGCGAGAGTGGATTCCCGGTCGATGCGTTGCCCGCCGCCTGAACCCTTGAATTGAACCATCCTTACCCCCGTACGCTGACGCGTGCGGGGGTTTTTTTGTGTCGAGCGGAAGGCTGAGAGGAAGCCGAGGGGACCAGATGCTTCATAATGAAGCACATGCGTTGCCTGATAATAGTGCATTAAAATGAAGCAGTGTTCGTAGGCGACCGACTTGGATACGATCCCTGGGAGGGCAGAGGGGGTGCAGATGCCGTTCAACATCCAATCGATGGGTCGCTTCTGCTGTGGGCTGTTGCTGGTCGGGTGCTCCACGACCGGCTCTCACTCGACCCACGACGGTGCGCCAGAGAAAATCCCCGAGCGGCCACATGTCGTGGTGATTCTTGCCGATGACCTGGGCTGGGGAGACCTCGCCGGAAGCACCGAGCAGTCGCGGATCGCCACGCCTCAGCTGGCTCGACTCGCTGCCGAGGGTGTTCGGTTTACCGACGCTCATTCTCCATCTGCGGTGTGTACGCCGACTCGATATGGCCTGCTGACCGGCAGGTACGCCTGGCGATCATCGATGAAGCAGGGGGTACTCGGGGGCCGTTCCCCGGCTCTGATCGAGCCGTCTCGTGTGACCCTTCCATCGGTGATGCAGGAGGCGGGATATCGCACCTCGGGAGCGGGCAAGTGGCATCTGGGTCTACAGGCGCAGGGGTCGACCGACTACAGCCAGCCGCTGGTCCCCGGCCCGACCACCGCCGGATTTCAGCGCTGGTGGGGAATCCCCGCCAGCCTCGACATGGCTCCCTACCTCTACTTCGAAGATGACCATGCTGTGGCGCAGCCGACCGAGAAGATCGCGGCGAGTGGTCAGGCTCGTCACGGCGGCAAAGGGTTCTGGCGAGGAGGCGCAATTGCACCGGGCTTTCGACACGACCAGGTACTGCCCGATACTGCAGCGCGAGCCGTGTCGGAGATCGAGCGCCATCACCAGCTCGACACATCCGATCCGCTCTTTCTCTATGTGGCTCTCTCTGCACCTCACACGCCGTGGCTACCAGCCAGTAATTTCCAGGGCAATGAGGGAGCCGGGGTTTACGGGTCATTCGTGGCTCATGTCGATGCCGTAGTGGGAGAGATTCTCGATGCCCTCGATCGCACATCGATGGCGGATGATACCCTGCTCTTCTTTACCAGCGACAACGGCGCCCACTGGACCCCCGACGATGAGAAAAAGTATCCGCACCGTGCCAATGGAGCGTGGCGCGGACAGAAGGCGGATATCCATGAGGGGGGGCACCGGGTCCCACTGCTGGTACGTTGGCCCCGTCGCATCGATGGACAGCGGCTCGGTCAGTTGGATCCAAGCCTGGTGGGGTTGACCGATCTGATGCCGACGATAGCCGAGGCGGTCGGTGCCTCGATTCCGGTGGGTGCGGCGCCGGACGGGATCAGTTTTCTGGATGCCATCCTGAACGGCGATGCGGGCCAGCGGCAGAGCATCGTCCATCACTCCTTGCACGGCATGTTTGCGATTCGATCGGGAGCGTGGAAATGGATCGAGGGGCTCGGAAGTGGCGGGTTCACCCGGCCGAGGCAGTTGAAACCGGAGCCCGGGGAGCCGTCCGGGCAGTTGTACCACCTGCGGGAAGATCCTTCTGAACAGGTGAATCGGGCCGCAGGGGAGCCTGCAGTGGTCGAGCGCCTCCAGCGGCAACTCGATGAGGTTCGTAATCGGGTCACACCTTGATGAGGAGTTCGGATTGAAACGCCGTGCGGTCGATCGAGAACATCGTCAGCGAAGTCGTCGAGTGCGACTCTTCTGCGCCCTTCATCCGGATCGGATGAGTGCGGGTGGATTGCTCGAAGCGCTGGGGGCGGCGGAAGATCTGCCGCCACACCGACTCACGCCGGAACATCAGATTCATATGACGATGGTGTTCATCGGAGAGGTCGATCTGGCGGATGTTGCGGAGATCAAGGAGTCGGTGGAGCGGGCCGCGGCAGCGGTCGAGCCGATCTGCTGGTCTCCGGATCGGATCGGCACCCTGCCCGATCGTGGTCAGGTGAGGACCGTGGCGGCCAAGGGACCATCCAGTAATGCTCTCGAGGAGTTGCATCGGCGCCTCACACAGCGGCTGGTTCGACACCAGAAGTGTCGGCCATTTCTTCCTCACATGACATTGGCGCGTTTGACGCCCCCTTGCGATATCGGTGGCTGGGATCGACCACTCAAGGTTCCACAGTTCACCTTTGATACGGTTCAGCTGGTGCAAAGTCGGCTTCTTCCCACCGGAGCCGATCATCAGCAATTGATGGCGGCATCTCTGCGGTCACGTTGAACTCTCATCGACAGGAATTCGATTAGCCAAGCCCTCGGGGGAGACTTATCCTGAAGGGCTAGGAATCCTGTGGCGCCTTCTGCAGGGAGGCAGCGAAGATGTGGAAGTAGGAATCAGATGAGAGTCTTTTCAAGAATGACGATGATGGCCAAGGGGCTGTGGGTGTTGCTGGGGATCGTCGTCATCCTGACTCCGGATGGCCACTTGTCTGGACAGACCCCCATCTGGCTCGAGTGGCAACGAGTCAGCGACACCAACATCCTCGCCGATCCAAGCCTTGGCCAGGCCGATGTCGAGGAGAAGGATTTCGCCACTGCTGATTTTGATCTCGATGGCGATATCGATCTGATCTGTGTCCGGAAACTGCCCTATACCACCTTCGGGTCGAGAGCCAATGTACTGTTTCTCAATGTCGATGGAGTGATGACGGATCAGACGCTGGAACTGGCGCCGGATCTGGCGATCCCCGACAACTCTCGCGATGTGCAGGTGGGCGAATTCAACGGCGATCTGTGGCCCGATCTGATCGTGGCCAATGCCGGTAATGATGGCAGTAACGGACAGCAGCCGCGAATCTTCATCAATCTCGGGAATGATCCTG
>CAVOEM010000161.1:0-6690 GCA_963694575.1 Planctomycetes bacterium UBA1146
CATGCACACAGTTCGACAAATTCCCCGGTGTGTTTTCCGCTGGTCCAGTTGACCCCGGTGCGCGCATAGGAGCCGTGCCAGGAGCGAAGCAAGTTGGCCACCTCATAACCACCCTTGGCTCGGGCGACGACAAGCTGTTGTTGTCGTTTTTCATCGATCTCGACCTGCAAGCGCTGCTGGACCAGCGCCTTGAACTGATCTACTTCCATCGAAGACAACACCGACTGCAGGTGCTCATAGCTGGCACCGATGGCATCGATACCTGCGAAAAAGGTCTGGTCCGTATCGCGGTAGCCACTGCCGACACCATTGAGCTGGCAACCACCACAACCATGATCAGTGGTCACGATGACCAACGTCTCCGGATGCTGCTGGGAATACTCCCGAGCGACGGCGATGCACTCATCGAAGGCGAGTTGGTCATGGACGATTGCCCCGACGTCATTGCCATGCCCAGCATGATCCACTCTTCCACCTTCCACCTGCAGCAGGAATCCGTGGCGATTCTGCTCCAAAGTGGACAGCGCGCGGCGCATCATCTCGGCCAGGGTGGGAACCTGTTGGGCGATTTCTGACTCCTGGTTGCGGTCGATGCTGTAAGGCAAGTGGCTCGGCCAGAAGAGGCCCAGCAGCCGCTTTGCACGATCATCTCCGATGTTCAGCAGTTGCTCCCTCGACTGCAGTAACTGGTAGCCAGCCGCCTGATACTGCTGTTTCAGATCGATTCCATCGGCTCGAGTCAACGCCGAGAAGTTCTTCTCTCCGCCACCGAGTAAGACATCGACTTCTCGCTCGAGATACTGACGCGCAATCGTGTCCTCTTCCCCGCGAACCTTCACATTGGCGGCAAATGCCGCGGGAGTCGCATGAGTGACCCGGGTGGTGGTGACCAGGCCTGTACTGCGACCACTTTGCTGAACTTTTCGATGAATTGGCATCAACTCGGAGCCGTCGGGAGCGAAATTGATGGCTCCGTTATCGATCCGAACTCCCGTCGACCAGGCACTGGCTGCCGCAGCGGAATCGGTCACCCGCGAATTCGCGGAGCAGGTTTCCATCAGGGCGCGGGTCACGGCACTCTCCTGATACAACTGGACCCACTCGGTGCGTTGCTTCGATCGATGTTGAAGATAGTAGTCGGCAAGAGTCCAGGTACCGGTGTTCATCCCATCCGCGACCAGGAAGATGACATTTCTCGCTTCGCCACTCTCGTCGCTGCGAATCTCCCGCGATCCGCAGCCGGCCAGTGCAGGGCTCCAGAGCAATCCCGCAGTGGCTGTGGCAGAGAGAAACCCCCTGCGGCTGATGGGCGATGGATGATGGGTGTGCTTCATGGTGACCGTCCTCTACTCCTCTGGAACTCACATCGCTAGTGAGTCACCAGGGTCGCTGATTCCTGGAGTCTCAGAAATACCATAGGGGTCTGATAGCGGTCAATCCAGGGTCGCCACCGGCCTGGCGACGAGGAATTTGATTTGCGTCTGAATATCTCTGGAGTTAATCCGTCTATCTGGAAGCCGCCAGCCGGAAGGAAAATCGATGACCAGCGAATCTAAAGTACCCATTCCCACCCCTGGAATCGGTCAATATTGGACCCATGACCGACGTACCGGCCAGTGGGAGTCGATTCCGCCACGGCGATGGCAAAGGGGGAGATCCTGCTCCCCTGCCCCATCCGGGGCGCAGATACGAGTAGATTCGCTGCGAGGGGCGCGACTCCTCTGCGGGTTGTTGTGCGTACTGCTCTTCTCTGGCTGCGGAATCATCCGGGATCAGCTGCTGGGATCGCTCGATCGTCGCTTGGAGAAGGATGGGCATACCACTCTCATCGAGGGAGATCGCTCCTCCACCTATGGCTTCTCCGTCGCCGATACGACCATCGCAGTGGCGGGGGTGGAAAGCACTTCGGATGCATGGAGCCAGGATGATCGTAGCACCACCTGGGAAACCGCCACCATCCCGGGCACTCAGTGGCACAACTTCGGCTACAAGCAAACGAGCTGGACCTTCGGATCCGACGGCGCTGCAAACGTACCGGATGGAGGAGTCCGCTACCGAGGCGTGACCGGACGGGAGATCATCCTGCTCGGTGACACTGGCGCCGCCGCCACCGTCCCCGATCCACATGGCGTCATCGATGAGTTCTTCTCAAGGGTCCCCCCCCGCCTCACCCTGCTGGTGGGAAACTCTCTGACCATTTCCACCATCGGTGCCGGTGAGTTTCATGGGCTTGGACTGGATTTGGGATTGTGCTGGAGAGAACCGATCGCTGTTATCGACTCGCAGGATTCCGAGGAGGGGAACGCCTCGATGCAGTGGATCGCCGAGTACACCCTCGGCCATGCTCGAAGTTTCCGCCCCTCCAAAGGGGCCGCTGGTGAGAGGACCAAACGCGCCAACTTTCTGCTCGGATACACCCCCGCCCACTCCAACATCAGCCTGCAGGTGGGCTGGCGCATCGATTCGATTCACCAGTATGGAGGACTCGATCAAACCTTTGATTTCAACGGTCCCGTGGTGCAACTGGGCTGGGAGTTCGGACCCGAACCCAAGGGCGAGGAGCCGGCTGAAAAAGGCTCCATCGAGGCGGAACTTTGATCTTCCTGGCTGCGGAGCGGCTTCTCCATGGTACTTACAAACCATGGATACAGTTGGATTTAAGACTTTCTTCAGCGGCCTGAGATCGCCCCTCACCGCCCGCTTGACAGGCTATATCATAATGATATCATAATGATATAGTCCTTCGAAGGGAGCTTCCGATGAATGCCACTGAAGAGAAGATTGTCCAGGTCGCCAACGGCTGGGTTCGGCTGTTTTTCCATCTGCTGATGCTGGCCACCGCCATCGCGCTGCTGATCATGGCGCCGATTCCCGGCAAGATTGCAGCAGCCATCTCAATTCCCGTGATCTTGTTATTGCTGGTGGGTCACTTCACCGTCCAACCCAATGAGGCCCGAGTCTTACTACTCTTCGGAAATTACCGGGGAACCGAGCTTCGAAGCGGATTCTTCTGGGGCAATCCATTCCTGACCAAGACCCGCATCTCCAGGAGAGCGCGCAACTTCGACAGTGAAAAGTTGAAGGTCAACGACAAGCGCGGCAACCCCATCGAGATCTCCGCGGTGGTGGTCTGGCGGGTCGATAACACCGCCAAGGCTTCCTTCGATGTCGATGACTACGCCCACTTCGTGCGAGTTCAGAGTGAATCTGCTCTGCGACATCTGGCCAATGACTACGCCTACGATCATGGCGAGGAGGACGATGAATCCTCCACCGAGTTCACTCTCCGCAGTTCCACCGAGGAGGTCAGCGAGGCCCTCAAATCGCAACTCTCCATTCGCCTCGAGAAGGCGGGAGTGACGATCGAGGAGGCTCGCCTCAATCATCTGGCTTATTCCCCCGAGATCGCCAGTGCGATGCTGAAACGCCAACAAGCCGCAGCGATCATCGCAGCGCGACATAAGATCGTTCACGGCGCCGTCAGCATGGTCGAGATGGCGATTCAAGGTCTCGAAGCCAACGAGGTGGTGCATCTCGATGAAGAACGCAAGGCGGCGATGGTCAGCAACCTGCTGGTGGTCCTCTGTAGCGACAGCGATGCCCACCCGGTGATCAACACCGGAAGCCTCTACACATGATCAGGCGAGGCGCACGGCCTGATTGCAGCGAATCGCCAGGCCACCTGGGAGGGACTCGCTAACGATGGCACGAAAGTCCTTTCTGTTGCGAATCGATGAGCGGCTCCATGGTGAACTGCGACGGTGGGCCGATGATGATCTGCGCAGCATCAATGCTCAGATCGAGTTCTTGCTGCGCAAGGCTCTGCTCAAACAACGAGGTCGCGACCCCCTCTCCGCTGAAGAGCCACCCGCAGCCGGCGGCCCAGCTGAGGAATAAACCTCCACCGTTGAACCGCACCAACGATTGCAATGCCCATCGAATTCCATCCGATGCCATCCTCCGACGACTTCGTTTCTTCAGCCCTTCATGATCACTGCATCATCAGGATCACTACCGATTCCTGTTCACTGCATGAGGACTTTCCACAGACCGATAGATTCGTGGACCCGCAGATGGCGCCAAGATGGAGCGCAAGATGCGACTCGGAATACCAGCCAGAAAATAGCGGTGATGATCTTTTGGTGGGAGTGCAACAAGTAGAGGGGGCCGGCCTGGCCTTTCCCCTGGGATCGGAACGCCAAACGAATTCCGTTCGCGCTCTATCCTTCCCCGGCCAGGATTGCCTCCGAAGCGCCTTGGCTTCAACGGACGACCCAGCCCCCTCGATCCTGATGCGCTTTCATGTTGAAGGGTTTTAAAACGAACTGCAAGCATCACATCTTTGCATCCTGCTTGCGAAAGGTCTGAACAACAACCAATCGCGGCGCTTGAAAGCAAACTCATCACCTGTACATCAAAACTGGATGAAGGTAAAAATCCAAGCGCTTCATTGTTGCTAAATACACGGCTAGTCCACCACAGGACGCTATTTTTCGCACATCCACTACGATAGACCACTCCTCCGATTTCCGACCTCCCTCGAACAGAATCGCCCGTCCAACCGGTCTCGAATTCGCTGTTTCCATCCGACCGAGTGCATGGAGAAAAAACTTACTAGAATTTCCATCTCTACTTCGAAAACTGAGATTTCTCACTTCATGTTGAGCTGCATACTGTGAACACGATGTGGCGATGCTATTGTGCGGCATCCTTCTTCAGCAACTTTCATCTGAAGTTTGCAGCGGAATCTTTCTCGGGAATGGAGCCCAATGCACCCGTCCATGACACGAAACACTTTGCTCTTTCTGCTGTTGCTGATGGTCAGTTCAACCTCAGGTTCTGAATTTCTACCCGACGATTCCCCAGCTCCTGTTTTGCCCAAGGTGAAGGTGTTCATCCTGGCGGGGCAGTCGAACATGGAGGGGCACGGACAGATTCGTAGCCTCGAGATGCTTGGCGAGGATCCGGTGCACGGGAAGTTACTCTCCTTGCTCAAGGCGGATGATGGATCGTGGAAGACCCGCGACGATGTAACCATCTCCTGGCAGGCCAAGGGCAAGAAGCACGGCCCGTTGACAGTGGGCTGGGGCTATGGCGATGAAGAGATCGGTCCCGAGTTGTTGTTCGGTGCCATCGTCGGAGAACACTTCGACGAGCCCGTGTTGCTGATCAAGACCGCATGGGGCGGCAAGGATGTGTACTGCGATTTCCGCTCTCCCGCTGCTGGAAAACCGACCGGCGCCGACGCTGCGATGCTAGAACGTCAAACTGCGGAGGGAAATGAACGCGAAGTGGGTCACTTCTATCGGCAGATGATCTCGGAGATCGAACAGTGCCTCGCCAATATCGAAGAAGTGGTCCCGGGTTATCAGGGTCAGGGCTACGAGCTGGCGGGGATGGCCTGGTTTCAGGGTTGGAACGACTTCTGCCAGTGGCATGTCCAGGTCGATGGTGAACGGATCGGTGATCAGTTGATCGCCAACTACTCGAAGAACCTGGCGGCGATGTTTCGAGATGTGCGCAAGGACCTGAAAGCTCCGGATCTACCCATCGCCATCGGCGAGATGGGAGTCGGAGGCCACGAGATGGCTGCCAGGGCCAAGAAGAACCCCGATGACGGCGAAGCGATGGCGATGATGAACTTCCGCAAGGCACAACAAGCGGTGGCCGATGACCCTGCGCTGGAACGGGTCTATTTTGTTCCCACCAGTGATTACTGGGATGTGCGTCTGCAGGAACTGCGGCGTATCAGCGATGACTGGTGGAATGAAAAGCGCGAAAAGGGCATCGCCGACACCGAGGAGAATCACCTGCCGACTCCGGCACTGAACCAGGAGTTCGCGAGCCGTGGCGGTCACTGGTATTGCCACTACAACGGCTCCGCCTCCAACTACTCCCTGGTCGGCTATGCCCTGGCAGAGATGTTGCTGAAAGAAAAGCCTCAGCAATAATCGCGGTGTAGGCTGCTGCTGTGGGATGGAACTGAATCACTCACTTCTTCTGGTGTGCATTGTTATTTTGCAGATCAGCGGAGTCTGGTGTTTCAAATGCAGTTGGGGTAGATCGAGCACTCCAGCGTCTCTGCTGTCGTCGGATCCGGTCCGCAGGTGTTGGGCGCGGGCAGAGGACTTGCAGGGAATCCGAATATCCAGGAAAGCACTGCGATCGCGTCTGCGATATCGATCACCCCGACCACGATCAACGCAACGTCCGCAGGCAAGCTCGGTGCCGAGTTCCTCCGCTGGCAATGCTCACCAGTCCAGTCTGTGGATCGATGAAAGTGCTGCTGGCACGTGCGATCCCCGGTGAGCCAATGATGTCGTCACTGGTCCCGAACAACTCGTCCGCGCCGGGGTGTGTGCCAAGCCTGCCACCGGCGCCAGCCCGGTGACATGTGCCACAGGCGACGGTGTCGTCGCTCGAGAGTTGTTCATCCCG
This sequence comes from Planctomycetes bacterium UBA1146, assembly GCA_963694575.1. Taxonomy (GTDB): domain Bacteria; phylum Planctomycetota; class UBA8108; order UBA1146; family UBA1146; genus QNYK01. Next base: position 6,439 of record CAVOEM010000161.1, read on the forward strand.
GAACAGGATCTTGCTGAGCACACGCTTCTCCTCGGTAGTTGCACCTGGAGGTCCTCGATGCTCTTCGCTTCCCCTGAGAGCGGGTGTGCCCCCCCATATCTGCTTTGCCGCCGAGGGTTCCCCACTCGAGACTTGTCAGCCAACCGATGGAGGAAGATACTGACGATGTTGGAGTCAATACAATCGATCGAAACCAGGGAGAATACCGATGAACATCCCCTTCCATCGCCGGGTTCTGTTGGCCGGGCTCCT
>CAVOEM010000162.1:0-6630 GCA_963694575.1 Planctomycetes bacterium UBA1146
CACCGCGCCGTGGAAATTGAGACCGATTCTGATACGAACCATGCATCACCAGGGGATGATGGAACACCGCTTCTCCCGCTCGAAGGGTCGCTGGAACCTGCCGATCCAATGCACTCCTCTGATCCCGATCGAGGACCTGCTCCACTGCTTTCATGTCACCTGCGAGTCCAGTGACAGGAAGAAGGCCCCACCGATGAGACCCGGGGACGTAGTGCAGGCAGCCATTATCGATGGTGGCATCATCGAGAGCGATCCAGCAGGTCAAGTGAGCCATCGGCTGGGTCCAGGTCCAGTACGAATAATCCTGGTGCCAAGACACCGCGCCTCCATGAGCCGGAGGTTTGCAAAACAACTGGTCGTGAAAAAAACGAACCGCAGCGCCGAGTAACTGAAAGGCGGTCATTCTCAAGATCGGTGAGTAGAGCAGATCGTGGAATCCATCCTCGATGCGCCAGCCTCCCAGGGCGTGAAACAATACCGTCTCCGGGTCGATCGATTCATTGGAGTGGAACTCGTAAAAAAGAGAGTGGCCCGGGTGTGATGGATTCATCAAGCGTGCCAACTGCTCTCGCAACAGTTCCACCTGCTGGCCATCGAGCACCGGGATACCAGAGACGAAACCGTGCTCCTCGAAATGCCGGATCTGGTCGCTGCGGATGGCGTGCTCTGCCCACTCCCCCGGGCTGGAAGGTTGCGGAAACAGCTCGGTCAAAGGGTGATGGTGGTGAGCGAGATCTTCACTCAGCAATCTGGACCTCCCCCTTGGCGCCTCCCCCGAGATTCTTGCGGTTCCCCTCGAAATGACCGATCAGAGTGAAGCCAGCGGGATCTCTACTGTTCCGAGGTCGAGCATCTTGCGGTACTGATCAAATCTCTCCCTCAATGCTGACTGGTTTGCAGAGAGAATGCCTTCGACCCCGTATCCGCCACAACAGAAGGAAGCGGTGATCGTTCCCCAGGCCACGGCAACCTTGATGGCATCGAGATCGGTCCTACTCGAGCGCTGCAGGCTGCCCAGCAATCCACCGGCGAAGGAATCACCCGCTCCTGTAGGGTCAACCACATCTGCCAGCGGCAATGCGGGGAGTGCCGTCTCACCTTCCTCGTGGAAGATGGTCGCGCCATGCTGCCCCTTCTTCGCGATGACGTATCTCGGTCCCAGCTTGCGAATCCAACGACCCGCGCGCACCAGGTTTTTCTCTCCACTGAGCAGATACGCTTCCTCGTCATTGAGGACCAGCGCATCGACCTGGCTCAACAAGGCGATCAGTTCTGATCGGTCCTGATTGATCCAGAGATTCATCGTGTCCACCATGGTAAATGGAGAAGAACTCATCTGGCTGAGCACACTCGACTGGGTCACGGGAGCGCCGTTCCCCAGGAACAAGAAGTCGGTGTCTCGATACGCCGCAGGAACATTCGGTTTGAATTGTTCGAATACGTTGAGGTCGCAACTGAGCGTTTCTCGGTGATCCATATCGTCGAAGTATTTGCCGGACCAGCGAAAAGTCTCACCACCTGGAATCACTTCGAGTCCTTCGGTACACACTCCCCGATCGCGCAGCAACTGGTGCCTATCCGCGGGAAAGTCTTCTCCGATCACGCCGACCAGTTGGACCTGCCCGAACAGAGCCGCCGCCAGGGAGAAATGGACAGCCGATCCTCCGAGAGCATCTTTGACGAAGCCATCCGGAGTCTCGATCGAATCGAAGGCGACGCTTCCTACCACCACAAGTGACATGCTCACCCTCCTCTATTCTTCTTCATCTGCGGAATCGTGCTCTTGTTCCACAGCTAGTCTTTGTGAAACCTCCTGAACGCGGACCTCGGCCGCCTTCAGTTTCTCACCACAGAGTTGCAATAACTCTGCAGCACGTTCCACATCGTCGGCCAGCGCATCGACATCGACTTCGGAGTTCTCATCGATCCGCTGCAAGATCTTGTCGATCTCGTCGGTCGCTTCTTTGTACCCCGGCAACTTCTTTGCGCTCATCGAGTCATCTTCTTTCACGGAATCCATCCCGAAAGGCCCAGTCTATCCATCAAATCATCGACTGGACAGACCCACGGAGGAGTCACTTCTGGAGGCTTCAATCCGGGCATCCACGACCCCGTCGACAAATTGGACTGATATTTCCTGATCGATGCAAACTCCCGCTTGAGATCCGATCGTACGACCAGATCGATCCCGAACCCAGGCAAACCCTCGCGCCAGTATCGTCTGCGGATCTGCTCCCCGGACCTGGGCTTGTCGGACGGCCAGCCGCTCTCGCTGTCGAATCAGTTGCTGACCAGCACGGGTCTGCAGCCGCCCTACTTGACCGACTCGTTGATCTGCGGCGACTCGAAGAGCCCTCGCAGTGGCGCTGGAAAGCCACTGGCGAGACGCCTTGAGCATTCCCCGCGCCTCTCCTAACTGACCCGCCGCAGAAGACTCCAGACCACTGGCCACCAGTTGAAGTCTGCGGCGTTGCTCGAGCATCGCTAGTGAGGCCCCTCGGGCGATCTGCGAGCGCGAACTGTTCAGACCCGACTGAGACCGATCGATACGATGACGAGCCCCGATCATGATCCGGGACAACTGGTCTCGGACATGTTGCCAGAAACCGCTGACCTGCTGAACCAACTGCTGCCCTGCGGCGGTGGGCGTTTTTTCCGAGTGGGCGATTTCATCCAGTACCGATCGATCTGCCTGGTGCCCGATGCCCACCATGATCTTGAGCGGGTGCTGGGCCACCGCCAGTGCCAGTGGCAAGGAGTCAAAGGCCATCAGATCCGCCCGTGATCCTCCTCCTCTGACCAGTAACAGCGCATCGAAATCAGCGGCATGCTGCGCGAAGTACTCGAGCCCCTTCAGCACCTCTGCTTCAGTTCTTTCACCCTGGACATGGACCCCGTACAAAGCGACATCGAAGGAGAAACCAGACCCTCGCAACTCGTGAATCAAATCCTTCCACGCATCGCTGCCGGGGCTGGTGAGGACACCAATCCTTAACGGGACCAAAGGCCAGTGCCGCGACAGATTCTGCTGCTCAAGACCTCGATTGCGGAGTTCCGCCAGGATCCGCTCGCGGCGCCGAGCAATCTCCCCCAGGGTGTAGGTCGGATCAATATCCTCCACCACCACCTGATAGGATCCGTTCAGGACATAGAGATCGACTCGCACCTGAATGCGGACCTGTAGCCCATCGGTCAGGTCAGTTTCTGTCTCTGCAAATCGCTTCAGTACTCGATCCTTGTTGCCCTGAAACAGTACGGCGGTGACCGAGGCTCGCGGACGGTCCTCCCCCTCCACCTTCTCGACAATCTTGAAGAAGATGTGATCTCGGTGGCTGTTCCGGTCGAACTCCAGCACCTCTCCCTGGAGCCAGATGGTCTCCGGCAGCGATCTCTGCAGTGCATCCCTGACCGTTTCATTGAGGCGCGTGACGCTCCAACCTTTGCTCACTGGATCGGATGGGGCGGCGGTTTCTGCCACCTGCTCAGCGATTCCTGCCAGCCCTTCCACTTCACCATTGAGCAACCGCTCTACTTCTGCTGTCGGATCAAATCCCAGTGGCATCAAGATGCGTGCGGCTTCCCCGGCACTGTCGAGGGGAACACTCCACAATTTTTGATCCCGGTGCCATTGGCGGCCGGGAATCATCTTTACCTCTGCAACCAGCAGTGGGTCATAGGAGAATCGAATCACGATTCGCCCCAGATCCGGCTGCCACTCCAATCTCTTCACACGGCCCTCTCTCTCTTCACAACTTCCCCGCTCGCCTCGCTGGACCACTACAGGGAACCGGGCTAGGATCTAGCCATCAACCCCCGACTCCCTCGAAAGGGCTCCGAGGTTACCGAATTCAGGAGTGTGAAGACGAATAAAGCCCCTCACTCTCGCGCCAATTCGAGTTCCTGCGATCCCAGGAAAGGCCCATCGCACATGTCAGACCTCTCCGGAGCCACTCCAGCGCCACGTAAGATTGAACGCGCCCTGATCGCCGTCAGCGACAAGCAAGGGGTGGTCGAGTTGTGCTCCACGCTTCAACAGTTGGGAGTCGAGATCCTGTCCACAGGAGGGACTGCTGCAGTGCTCCAGGATGGGGGAATCACCGTGCGCACCGTCGAGGAGGTGACCGAATTTCCGGAGATGATGGGTGGCCGGGTCAAGACACTGCACCCGAGGGTGCACGGCGGCTTGCTCGCACGCAGAGATGTCGAGGGGGATCTGGAGTCGTGTCATGAACATGGCATTCCTCCCATCGATCTACTGGTGGTGAACCTGTACCCCTTCGAGCAGACGGTCGCCGCAGGAGCGTCCTTCGAGGATACAGTCGAACAGATCGATATCGGCGGCCCCGCAATGGTTCGGGCAGCAGCAAAGAACCACCGCGACGTGGCGGTCGTGGTCGACCCTGAGAGATATCCGGCGATCATCGCTGAACTGAAGGAGCAGCAGTGCCAGCTGTCCCAGTCGACCAGAATCGACCTGGCGCTGGAGGCGTTCCGTCGCACTGCCGCCTACGACGCCTCCATCTCCAACTGGCTCGGACAGCAGGTCGAAGGTGCGTTTCCAGAGAGTGTCACCGAGCAGTGGACCCGGGTCGGGTCGCTGCGTTACGGCGAAAATCCCCACCAGGAATCCGCCTGGTATCAGAGAAATGACGGAGACTCCTTCTCCATCGCCGATGCCACCTGTCACGGCGGAAAAGCTCTCTCCTACAACAACATCCTCGATGCTTCTGCAGCCATCGAGTGCTGCCGCGGTCTCGAGGGCCCGGCAGCGGTGGTGGTCAAGCACTGCCTCCCCTGTGGAGCGGCCGAGCGGCAGAGCCTCGGCTCCGCCTTCGAGGCGGCACTGGCGGGAGATCCGGTCAGCTCATTCGGCGGGATCCTCGCCCTGTCCCAACCGCTCGACGAGGAACTGGCGCGTCGAATCGCAACCACCGACCTGTTCTTTGAAGTGATCCACGCACCGAAGTTCTTGCCGGGTGCGATGGAAGCGATTCGCGACGGGGTCAAGTGGGGTCGTTCCTGTCGGATGCTGGAGGGGGGCGAGACTGGTGATCAGGATACACTGCCCATCGAGATCCGGTCGGTACCTGGAGCGATGTTGCTCCAGACCAAAGATCGAAGCCTCCAGCAACGAGAAGACTTCACCGTAGCCAGCGATCGAGCACCCACCGACCAGGAGTGGCAAGACCTACTGTTTGGCTGGAGAGTCCTGCCTCATGTTCGCTCCAACGCAATCCTGCTGGCCCACGATCGGGCCGTGGTGGGTGTCGGGGCAGGTCAACCCAGTCGAGTCGATGCGGTCGAGATCGCCTGTCGCAAGGCTGGGGATCGCTCCAAGAACTCTTCCCTGGCCTCCGATGCATTTTTCCCCTTCCCCGATGGGGTCGAGGCCGCCATCGCTTCAGGAGTCACGGCAGTGATCCAACCGGGAGGATCGATCCGCGACGGATCGGTGATCGAAGTGGCCAATGCCGCAGGGATCGCCATGGTATTCACTGGAGAGCGACACTTCCGTCACTAGAAACAGTGCCCTTAGCCGATGAAAACAATACGCGCACTCAGTATTGCAGCACGCAACCTATGGCTCCTGGCCCTGGTGGTGATGCTGGTACTGGTTCTCGACCCCGGCTGGGGATTCTACGAGGCCATTTCTAAAGCCGCCGGAGGCTCCGAGGTGCTGCTACGAGGTGCCATCGCATTGACGCTGGTCGGGATTCTCGGCGAACATCTATTGGGAGCCGTGACCCGCCGCAGGCAAGGAGCCCTCGCCAAGGCGTTATTGAGGCTTCAACCGGGACTCCAGCATATCGGAGCGATTCGGATCCTGATCCGAGCTCTCGAAACCGCCAACCAAGAAGTGGTCGATAAGATCCACCACGAACTGGTACGTCTCAGTGGCAAAGATCTGGGTCGTGATCCAGGACCCTGGCTCCAGTGGATTCAGCGGCTGGAAGAGATCTCCTCCGGGCGTATCCAAGAGCCCGAGAATCCCTCGGCAAGCCCCAAAGTCGATGGCGAGAAGGACCGTTGAACGCCTTTCAGTCCCCCACTGATCCGCTCGATTTGATCTCCGGAAAAAGCCCCAAGACAAACACTCCGCCGCCCCGGTCCCCCGTCAAACGCTTACTGCTCGAGGCACTGCTAGTTCTGGCCATCGCCATCCCGCTGGCACTGGGCCTCCACACCTTTGTCACCCAGGTCTACTCCATCAGCGGCCATTCGATGGAGCCGACGCTACAGGATGGCCAGCGGGTGGTGGTCGACAAGGTGCGACCGGCACTCGGAGAGATCGAACGAGGAGATCTGATCATCTTCATCTCTCCCGAGGATCCAGCCAAGAACTTGATCAAGCGAGTCATCGGAATCGGTGGCGATCGAATCGAGTTGGTCGGAGATCATGTGTTACTCAATGGCGAGGCCTTGACCGAAGAATACACTCATCGAACCCTGTTCCCCAATCGACCTGGCGATGTCATCGAGGTCGACGCAAACCACTTGTTCATGATGGGGGATAATCGACCGCAGAGCCGCGATAGCCGCGATTTCGGCATCGTTCCGGTGCACCTGGTTCGTGGCAAGGTGTTGCTGCGACTGTGGCCCCTCGACGACTTCAAACTGTTCTGAACCTCG
>CAVOEM010000163.1:0-6600 GCA_963694575.1 Planctomycetes bacterium UBA1146
TGCCTCGTACAGGGTGCATTTCGCGAATCATCAAGAATTACTGGAAGGACAACTTGCCATGGCTGGTCCCCTAGCGTTCTCCCTCAAGGAATGGATCGAAGAGCATCGGCATCTTCTCAAACCACCGGTGGGAAATCAGGTGGTCTGGGAAAATACCGATACGATCGTGATGATCGTCGGGGGGCCGAATAAGCGAAAAGACTTTCACATCAATCAGACCGAGGAGTTCTTCCATCAACTGGAGGGTGACATGGTTCTGAGGGTGAAGGAAAATGGCGAGTACCGGGACATCGATATTCGCGAGGGCGATGTGATGTTGCTGCCGCCTGGAATTCCGCACTCTCCCCAGAGAGGTGAAAACACCGTGGGAATGGTCGTGGAGAGAAAGCGATCTGCCGAGATGGAGGATCAGTTCGTCGTATTCTGCGATGAATGTGATGAACAGGTGTTCCACTCCCAGTTTCATCTTCAAGACATCGTTCGCCAGTTGAAGCCGTTGATGGAGAATTTCTGGTCCAGCGAGAAGAATCGAACCTGTTCCAGTTGTGGGGCAGTGGTTCAGCATGCTGCGGTGAGCGAATAATCGGTTCCTGGGTGAGGGCTTCGGGGAGGTCTACTTGGCACTGAAGATCGATTTGCACACACACATACTGCCGAAGCAGTGGCCAGATCTTTCCGCGAAATATGGCTACGACGGTTTCGTCACCATCGAGCATCATGCTCCGTGTTGTGCGAAGTTGTGGAAGGATGGAAAGTTCTTCCGAGAAGTCGATGACCGCTGCTGGGATCCGGTACGCCGGATTGAGGATTGCGACCGTCACGGAGTCGATGTGCAGGTGCTCTCTACCGTGCCCATCATGTTCAGCTACTGGGCCAAATCTGAAGACGCCCTCGATCTCTCTCGTTTACTCAACGATGACATCGCAGAGGTGGTGAAGGATCACCCCGACCGCTTCATCGGGCTGGGAACGGTGCCGCTTCAGGATCCAGACCTCGCCATCCAGGAGATGGAGCGCTGTGTTCAGGACCTCGGTTTTCCTGGATTGCAAATCGGAACTCACTGCGGCGAGTGGAACCTGGATGCTCCGGAGTTGTTTCCCTTGTTCGAGCGAGCACAGCAACTGGGGACCTCGATCTTTGTTCATCCGTGGGACATGCTTGGCGCGGACCGCCTCGGCAGTTACTTCTTACCCTGGTTGGTCGGAATGCCGGCGGAAACCAGTCTCGCCATCTGTTCGATGATCTTCGGGGGAGTGCTCGATCGTCTTCCCGAGTTGAAAATTTGCTTCGCCCATGGTGGAGGATCATTCCCCGGAACGTTGGCACGGATCGAGAAGGGGTACCATGCCCGCCCGGATCTGTGCGGCGTCCATGGCTGCGGCGCACCCCGGGAATACGTCGATCGGTTCTACCTCGACACCCTGGTCCACGACCCACAAGCGTTGGAATTCGTGATCGACATCTTCGGCACCGATCACCTCGCTCTCGGCACCGATTATCCATTCCCTCTGGGGGAGGATCACCCGGGCCTGATGATCGAGCAGATGGAGTCACTGACCTCTGATCAGAAGGATCGCCTGGTCGGTGGGACCGCACTCGAGTTTTTGGGCCTCTCGGAAGCTGCTTTCAGTCACCGATCATCGGGAGGTTGCGGATGAGCAACGATACGCCGATGAATCTGCAGGACGCCATCCAGTGCGATATCGATGATCCCCTGAGCCGCTTTCGTGAACGGTTTCACCTTCCCACCGATGAAGATGGAAAGCCGCTGATCTATTTCTGCGGTAACTCGCTTGGATTGATGCCCAGAACTGCCTTTGATGATGTGACCGCTGAACTGGAAGACTGGCGCGATCTTGCGGTGGAAGGTCACCTGAACGGGCGCCGTCCATGGCTACCCTATCACGAGTCATTCCGGCAACAGGGAGCCAGGCTGGTGGGAGCTCTACCGGTCGAAGTGGTCTTCATGAACACCCTGACCACCAATCTGCACTTGCTGATGGCGTCCTTCTACCGACCTGATTCGACTCGTTTCAAGATCCTTTCCGATGGGCCCGGGTTTCCTTCCGATACCTACGCTCTCCAGTCGCAGATCCGCTGGCATGGCTTCGATCCCCAAGAGGGAATGGTGGTTCTGAAACCGCGAGAGGGAGAGAACATCTTACGCGATGAAGATGTTCTGGAGGCGATCGATCAGCACCGTGATGAACTGGCGATGGTGATGTTCTCGGGAGTGAACTACTTCACCGGTCAGGCCTATGACATCCAAAACATCGGGAAGCGTTGTCAGAAACATGGGATCCCCTTCGGGCTCGATCTGGCTCATGCCGCCGGCAATATCGATCTTCAATTGCACGATCATGGGGTCGATTTTGCAGCATGGTGTACCTACAAGTACATCAACTGCGGCCCAGGTTCGGTCGCTGGAGCCTTTGTTCATCAGCGTCATGCCGATGATCAGGAACGGGTACGACTCGCCGGCTGGTGGGGCAATGATCCGGCCACTCGATTCCGGATGGATGAAAATCCGCAGTTCGTCGCACAGCCTGGAGCTGAAGGATGGCAGGTCTCGAATCCTCCCATCTTCTCGATGGCGCCGCTCCACTCATCCCTGTCGATTTTTGATGAGGCGGGGATCGGCGCCCTTCGAGCGCGGTCGAAGAAACTCACCGGTTATCTGGAGAGTTGCATCGACGCCATCGGGTCTGACCATTACCAGATCGTCACCCCGCGCGAAGAGGATCGAAGGGGTGCACAGATCTCGATTCGAGTGGTCGGAGATGCCAGTGCCCTGCAGGAAGCCCTGCAGGCGGCGGGCATCGTGACAGATTTCAGGCCTCCCGATGTGGTCCGTGTGGCTCCCACTGCTCTCTATAACAGTTTCGAGGAGATCCATCGCTTCGCTGGGGTGCTGGCGCAAGTAGCCACGTCTCCGACTCCACCAGGGGGGGACTGAGATGTCTACCCGGTCGGTGGTGATCGTCGGGGGAGGACTGACGGGAGCGCTGGCCGCTCTCTCTCTTGCCCGCGATGGTCATCGGGTGCACCTCTACGAACGCAGGGGGGATATCAGGGAAGCGGAGGTGGTGCGAGGGCGTAGCATCAATCTTGCGATTTCCATGCGAGGATTGACGGCTCTGGAAAGAGTCGGATTGCGGCAAAAAGCTCTCGAGATGTCGGTGCCGATGCACGGACGACAGATGCACGACAGATCGGCAAACCTGTCCTTTCAGCGCTACTCCGGAAATGAAGCCGACATGATCTACAGCATCTCGAGAGGAGAGCTGAACAGGGTCCTCCTGCAGGAGGCGGATCGATCCGATCTGGTCACCTTGCATTTTCATCACAGATGCATCGGCATGGATACCGAAAACAATAGCGTTACTTTTCTGGACGATCGATCAGGGGAGACGATCGTCGCAGAAGGTGATTTGATCATCGGTGCCGATGGTGCATTTTCGGCGGTTCGAGGCGAAATGATGATCGGAGATCGATTCGATTATCAACAGTCCTATCTGAGCCACGGTTACCTGGAGCTGTACATCCCACCGTCCGCGGAGGGAGGCTTTCGGATCGACAAGAATGCCCTCCATATCTGGCCGAGAAACAGCTTCATGATGATCGCACTGCCCAATGACGATGGATCCTTCACCGGGACCTGTTTCTGGCCTCTCGATGGTGAATATTCCTTCAAAAAACTGCAAGATGTCGAGCAGGTTCGTCGCTTCTTTGAGCGCTGGTTCCCGGATGTGCCCGCGCTGATTCCAGATCTGGAGCAGCAGTTCTTGGCTGCCCAACCATCCTCCCTGGCGACGATTCGTTGTCGACCGTGGGTGGTGGGCAACACCGTGTTGATCGGAGATGCAGCCCATGCAATGGTGCCTTTCTATGGACAGGGGATGAATGCTGGTTTCGAGGACGTGAGAATCCTCTGCGAGTGCCTCGAGTCACACCCAGGGAATCAGAAGGTCGCTCTCGAATCCTACGAGGAGTTGAGGATCGACAATGGCCATGCGATTGCGGGCCTTGCGCTGGATAATTTTCACGAGATGCAGGATCACGTCGCCAGTCCATGGTTCTTGTGGACCAAGAAATTCTCGAATCTGCTGCAGAAGATCGTGCCAGGCTGGTACCGTCCCCTCTACTCGATGGTGTCCTTTTCCAACACTCCATATACCGAGGCCATCGAGATTCATCGGAAGCAGCAACGAGTACTCAAGTATTCGTTGATCATCATTCTATCCGCCCTGATTGGGGCGGTGACCTGGATCGTGAGGAACAGATGACTCTCACCTACCATGACTATCTCCAGATCGGCAAACTGCTCGACATTCAGGTGCCCAGGAGTGACCCGCCGGAACACGATGAAACACTTTTCATCATCATTCACCAGACATACGAACTGTGGTTCAAACAGTTCCTCCACGAGATGGATCGAGCCGAACAGTGCATGATCGATGGAGATCTGTGGGCTTGCGTGGCCACTCTCAAGAGAATGAGAATGGTGATGAAGACGCTGGTGCAACAGGTCGACATCCTGGAGACGATGACACCACTCTCATTTTTATCCTTCAGGGATCGTCTCGACACAGCCAGTGGATTTCAGTCGGTGCAGTTCAGGATCCTGGAGTTCAGGTTGGGCCACAAACGAGCCCGGATGCTGGATGCCATCGCAGAAGATGTTCCGTTGAGAGCAGAAGTGGATGCGGCTTTCGCAGGTCCGACGCTACAGGATCGTTTCCATCAGTTCCTGGTCGGAATCGGCTGCAAGATCCCGCAGGATGTACTCGACAGAAATGTGGAGGAACCGGTCGTGCCCAACGAATCGGTGCAGGAGGAGTTGCTACGAGTGTATCGCGAGCGCCCCGATGTGACGGTCATGCTCGAAATGCTCACCGATATCGATGAAGGGCTACAGGAGTGGCGATACCGCCACGTGAAGTTGGCAGAACGAACCATCGGAACCAAGATCGGCACAGGCGGTAGCGATGGCGTTGAGTTCCTCAAAAAATCTCTCTTTCGTCCGATGTTCCCTGACCTGTGGGCGATTCGCGCGAGGATGTGAGGCGCCGTGACCCTGATCGACATCTCTCCTGCACTCTCGCCTTCGATCGCGGTATTCCCGGGCGATTCTCCGTTGACCCGTGAGGTGCTGCTCGATCTCAGAAATGATGACAACCTGACGCTGTCGACGCTGCGTTCGACGGTTCACATCGGCAGCCATCTCGATGCTCCCAGTCATTACGATGCCGAAGGAGACACCATCGATGCGGTCGACCTGCAGCGCTGCATCGGCCCCTGCGACGTGATGCGTATCGATGTCGAGCGGGGAGGGCAGATCGAGATCGATGACCTGCCTCGCAAACCGAGCAGCGAGCGACTGTTGTTGGCGACGGGCACCCATCCCGATCCCGATCAGTGGGGCGGAGACTTCGCCGGCTTGTCGCCACGATTGATCGAGCATCTCGCAGGACTCGGAGTGAAGCTGATCGGGGTTGATACCCCCAGTGTCGATGTGGCCACATCGAAGGATTTGCCATCTCACGATGCCTGTCGTCGTCACGATGTGCTGATCCTCGAGGGCCTGGTGCTCGATGAAGTGGACGAAGGCGGTTACGAGTTGATCGCCTTGCCGCTGAAACTGACCGGCTTCGATGCCTCCCCGGTGCGGGCGGTGCTGAGAGAACTGGGTCGGTGAAGATCGCAGCAGTCCGTTACTTCGACCTCCTGATGATCGTCACCATCCCGCTGATCCTGTTACTGGAGATGTGCCTGCTGGTATGGCTGGCACTCGAGACCGAGGAAATTCCGGCAGAGCCGTGGGCGTGGTCGGCGATGGTCAGTTGTGGGCTCCTGGCGATCATCTTCACCGGCTGGCAGATCCTCCGATCTGAAAATCAACCAACCGATTCACGAATCCTGATGGGACTGACCGCGGCAGTCATCCTGTCGATGCTGCTGACCCTATCAACTCTTCGGATCATCTGAACAGTATCGAACTACGGCAAGCGTAGTCGCGTCGACTGTTGCGGTGCGATGAAGATGGTGGCGGTGGTTGGGCCGCTGTCGAGGTGGGTGCTGATCTCGTATTCACCTGGCGCCAGTGTCACACGGCAGGAGCCGCGCGGTCCCGTTTCTCGATGAGCCCAGGCGCTCGGGAGGTCCGGTGCCGACAGCGGTTCGATGGTGAAGGGGTGATTGGCAAGCACCTCGCCGTCGAGTCCGACCAGTGTCACCGTCACCTCGCCGCCCGGTTGCAGCAGCGCATCGATGGGAATCGGGTGGTCGACCGGTCCGGTGGTGAAGAAGTACGGTGTCCAACCGCGCTGGTACACGACTCCCAGCCCACCCTGACGAGGCCACCAGAACTCATCGGTGTTCTCGGTTCTTTTCAACGGTGACAACGATCCATCGTCGTCGATGCGATAGACCGGTGCGGTCGCCGCTTCCGCGCGAGAGTACTCGTCTTCCGCTTTGCTGACCTGGACCAGCAATCGGCTGGCTCCATGGAACTGGAACTTTTCAGAGGTGATACCCGAGACATCAAACTGCGCTCGTGGTGCGAAGACGCCCTCCGGTTGGTGGAGAAAAACCCAGCGA
>CAVOEM010000164.1:0-6523 GCA_963694575.1 Planctomycetes bacterium UBA1146
GCTGGCCTGGTGGTGGCACCGCTGCTGTGGGTCGGGATGCGCTACTGGGGGGCTTCCTGAAGTAGCCGCGCGGTTCGGTCGGAGGGTAGCAGCGCCAGCGTCGCCAGTAACAGGATCGAGGCGGCCAGTGCCGGGATGGCAAAGGCGATGGCCTGCGAATCGATGAATCCGGTCAGAGAAGGCCCGACCGCAGTGCCGAGGCTGAAGCAGAGGGTGTTGATTCCCATCACCCGGGCACGATTTCCCGGCTCACTTCGTTCTGCACTGATGCCGCCGACTGCGGTGCTCAACATCGCCGAGACCATCCCCAGACCCATTCTCAGCCAGGTCAACTCGGTCAGGTTCTGCACCTCTGCCTGCATCCACACCAGAGGAATGAAGAGGATCAGTCCTAGCACCAGTACCCACTTCTTGTCGAAGCGATCGCCGATCCAGCCGAAGGGGTACTGACAGATGCAGCGAGTTGCGACGAAGATGGCAAACATCGTCCCCAATTGAGATTGGCTCGATCCAAATTCTCGCTGGTAGTAGGGAAACAGCGAGATCACAGCACTGATTCCGACCATCATGATGAAGATGGCGGCACCCAGAAGGCGGAAGATCGACTTCACCGGAGGCAACACTCGATCGTGTTGTAGATCATGCTTGAATTCTTTTTCATCTTTCACCCGCGAAGCCACCATCGCCACGCTCAGCATCAGCAATGCGCCCGAGACCAGGCACACCGCATCGTAGCCGGCGTAATCCGCCACCACTCCACCGAGAATCGGGCCGAGGCCGAAACCGACCAGGCGGATGGTGGTGTAGATTCCCAGTACCTTTCCGCCGGAGGAGATCGGAGCATGACGGGCGATGATCGCCATCATCGGTGGAAAGGTCAGCCCGAGGAAGGATCCCTGAAGGATGCGAAGGAGCAACAATTGCCAGAAGTGCTCGAGCAGCGGGATGATCAGGGAACAGATCGACCCTAGCGCCATGCCGATGATGATCAGAGGCTTGCGACTATCGAACCGATCGGAGACGCGGCCGGCAAAGATCTGGATCATCGCCATCGCCAGGCCGGTCAGGCAGAACAGTATCGCGGTCTTCGCCTCATCGGTGGCCACCGTCGCCTGGGGAAGCCAGTCTGCGAGGAACGGCAAGCCGCTGCGGATTCTCTCCGACAGGCCATCGGCCCACGGGGAGGAGAGGGTACCGAGAAAGAGCGGAAGGGTCGGGATCAGCATTCCTATCGCCACCGCTTCGCCGAATCGGCAACTGGCCAGCAGCCAGATGGTACGGGGATCCTTTTTCTCGGGGTGGACCGTCAACGAGCCTCCTGAACCGACAGCCGGGATCGCTCTGGAAGCGATGAATGTGGTATCTTCCCGATCATCGACTACCGTAGGCTTCCAGTCAGGATGCCGCAAGCAGACCCAGTAGTTCCCGCGCAGGAAGCGGAGGAAATTTGGCTCGAGGGGTGAGTGCCAGATCTCGTTCGGCCGAAAGGCCGCCACGGCAGATCTTTCCCATCGCCGTCAAGTACGGTGCTGTATCGGGCATCATACTGCTGACCTTCGTATTGTGGGTGGGCAATACCTCGACCCAACTCGCCTTGCAGGCGACCGCCGATCAGGTCAACAGCACCGGCTCCGAGCAGGTGCAACTGGTCAGTTCGCTGGTCACACCCTTCTGGGCCGACAGCACCATCCCCGATACCGATCAACAGCAGGCTCAGACCAAACTGGCCGAGCAACTGAAAACCTTCATCGACACGCCGGGGCCGCACACCATCCTCGATGTACTGGTGCTCGATGACAGCGGCAGAACCCTGATCGCCAGCGCCCGCGGCGGAGATCGACTGAAGATTGCCCTGGGTGATGAGATCGCCCCTCCGATGCTTGTCAAAACGGGAGTCCGGGTGCACCAGGGATCGCTCGCCAACGGTAACAGTATTGCGCCGGTACGATCGTTCCAACTCGATCTCACCGATGATTCCGATCAGGTGATCGGTTCGGTCCAGCTGTTTCTCAGTACCGTGGCGATCGAGCGCCTTGAACAGAGTCTCGAGCAGGCGAGTTCGCAACAGATCTGGACCGTCCTGCTGCTGGGAATTCCGTTCGTGTTGATCGTCGGCTTCCTGCTCACTCGTCCGGTGCGACGGCTGAGAGAGGATATGGCTCAGGTGGCGCGAGGGAATCTCCAGCATCAGTCGACCGTCTCCACCATCGATGAACTGGGCGCGCTCGCTTCCTCCTTCAACCGCATGACACGCTTCCTTGCCGATGCCCGGGAACAGGAACTGCACGCCCAGGCGGTGGCGCGAGATCTCTCCATCGCCACTCGCATCCAGAAGGCACTGTTACCCGACCAGTTGCCGGAGATCTCGGGCATCGAGATCGCTCGTTACTACCAGCCGGCCAAGGAAGTGGGAGGCGATTACTACGATGTGATCGATCTCCCCGGAGATCGCGCAGGGATCGTCGTCGCCGATGTCTCTGGCAAAGGACTCGCCGGTAGCCTGGTGATGACGATGACCCGCAGCCTGGTGCGGATGGCCGCCAGGATCCAGCCCGATGCCGCTTCCATCCTCGGTGAGGTCAACGCCAGCCTGTCGCGCGACATGACCGAGGGGATGTTCGTAACCCTCGCTTGGGCTGAACTCGATCACGATCGGGGACAGGTGCGGATCGCCCGCGCCGGTCACAATCCACCCTTGATCCTCCGAGAATCGGGCCGCGTCGAGCAGTTTCAGCCGGGAGGGATCGCCCTGGGGATGGATCCGGGTCCGATCTTCCGCAGCTCGCTGGAGGTCAGCGATGTCAATCTGGCTCCCGGCGATTCGTTGATTCTCTATACCGATGGTATCGTCGAGGCGATGGATTCACAGGGAGATGAGTATGGCCTCGAACGCTTTGCACAGATCCTTCAGAAACTCAATCTGGCCACCCCCGATGACCTGGTCGAAGGGGTGCTGGCGGATCTGGCCATTCATGTGGCCGGTGCCGAGGCCAGCGATGACATCACGCTGGTGGTGGCGAGAAGGGAGCGGACTCGATGAGTGAAAAGTTCACTGTCGAGCGTCGCGGCGATGGCGATCGCCAGTTCCTCGACCTTCGCGGAGTGCTCGATGCGGAGCAGGTCGAGCATCTGGCCCAGGAAGGGTTCGAGGCGATTCGCGCCGGGACCGTGGTCGAGGTCCGTCTCGGCGGGGTCACCTCGGTCGACCTGATCGGAGCGCTGGGACTGGTGGCGCTCGCCCGGGAAGCGTCCGATCGCGCCGTCTCCTTCCAGATCGAGGGCTATCCACCGCAGCTCCAGCAGTTACTGGAGGAGCAGGGATTGTGGTCCGAACTGGTCGAGGGGGGGGATCGGTCGTCATGGTGAGAATTGTCGCCATCTTGCGTCCCTATCGACTGAAGGATGTGCTCCAGAAACTCCAGGGGCAGCCGTCGATCCACCACATTCACTTCCAGGAGGTTCGTGGCTACGGCCGCCAGAAGGGCCATCTCGACGATTACAGCGGCGAAGATGGCGGCTGGGCTTTCATGCCGAAGATTCGCCTGGAACTGCTGGTCGATGAGTTGTTCACCGAGCAGGCGATGGAATCGATCGCCGCCGGCGCCCGTACCGGTAGGATCGGAGACGGTAAGATTTTCCTGCTCCAGTCTGCTCCCGTCTCCGGAGTTTGACGGGCTCCACTGCAGCGGGGTATTATTCGTCGTGAAGAGCGGGAGTTCCTGTCCCAGGCGGATCGCAGCAGCGGCTGTGGAGATCGGCGATGGTGGCCAGTTCCCCTCGGATCATCGAGTGACAGATCCAGCGCAACTTTTTTGGTTGCGTGCCAGGATGGAGCCGACGATGAGTGATGAAGAGCACTGCTACGATCTATCGTGGGAGATGCGTCGGATGGCACTCTCGGAGGATTTCGAGAAGGTACCACCACTGCTGAGAACACAGTTGGTGGAGGCTCTCTCGACGGGGCAAAGGATCTGGTTCGCACCGGATGATGAAGCGCTGTATGTCGAGCGTAAGCTCGATCGTGTCTTCCGGGACCCCGGCCAGGGGCGTCCGGTAGGCGGACAGCGCATCTGACGGAAGATCGGCCCGTGTCGATCCACATCGATGAACCCGGGCAGGTGTCCGGGTGTCTGCGAGAGGGGGCCGAGTGCCCCTGACCCACACCACGTCTCTCGCACCTCGAACCAGTGACTCCCAGGTGGAGTCCGAGAGGGGGACGTGTGCGTCTTCAGCTATCGGGTCGACTCGAACAGCAGCAGGTTCTTGCACCTCAATTGATTCTCTCAATGGATATCCTGCAACTGGGTGTGGCCGATCTCGAGGCTCGCATCCAGCAGGAGTTCACCGAGAATCCCGCCCTCGAGCTGGTCGATCCGACCCCTGGAGAAACCACCACCGCCTCCACTTCTTCCGATGAGGAGACGCGTCGGTTGATGGAAATCGTCGATCGGTGGGAGAAGCCGATGACTGGAGAGCGGCGTCAAGTCGGCTCCTCCGATGCCTCCGATGCCAAGCATGAAGCCCTGATGAACACCGCGGATCGCCCCGAATCGCTCGAGGGGTTTTTGCTTCGACAGTTACAGTTGGTCGATCTCGATCAGTCCCAGAAACGCGCATGTGAGTTGGTTTGCGGCAATCTCGATGAGAAGGGCTGGTTCATCGGTTCGTGTGAGGACCTCGCCCTCTGCTCCGGCGTTTCGGTCGATGCCATCGAACAGGCGTTACAGCGGGTGCGTCAACTCGATCCTCCGGGAATTGGAGCGGTCGATCTTGCCGATTGCCTGCTTTTGCAGCTGGGCTGTGACCAAGATGCCATCGAATATCGCATCGTGGCGGAATGCTTGCAGGATCTGCTTGAAAACGCCCTGCCTCGCATCGCTCAGACCCTCAAGGTTTCCCTGGGAGATGTCCAGGAAGCTTGCGATCTGATCCGCCAGCTCGATCCCGATCCAGGATCGAGATTTGTCGATACCAGTCATCTGGGAATCGTCCCCGAGATCACCATCGATGAGGTGGGAGACCATTTTGTCGCTCGTCTGTCGCAGGATCGTTTACCCGACCTTCGCATCTCGCCGGCCTGCACCGCCATCCTCAAGGAGCCCGAGGTGAAGAAGGAAGTCGCGGACTACATCCGTACTCGCGTCGAAGGGGCCCGCTGGTTGATCCATGCCATCGATCAACGTCGCCGTACCCTGCTCGACATCGCCCAGGCGATCGTCGATCGTCAGCAGGATTTCCTGCGCGATGGAGTCAGCCAGATCCAGGCACTCACGATGCAGGAGATCGCCGACGCCACTGGTGTCCACATCTCTACGGTGAGTCGCTCCAGTAATGGTAAGTACATGCAGACCAGTAACGGAGTCATCGAGTTGCGTCGCCTCTTCACCGGCGGAGTCGCCAGAGAAGATGGCAAGGTGGCGAGCAGAGAAAGCATCTGCGAGGCGATCCGTGACATCGTCGGAGAAGAAGACATCAACTATCCCCTCAGCGACACACAACTCACCAACAAACTGACCCACAGCGGCGTCAAGATCGCCCGCCGTACCGTCACCAAGTACCGCGAACGAGCCGGCATCCCCCAGGCCAAACTAAGAAAACGCTACAGCGCCTGAGGGCGACGATTTTAGATCTCATATTATTCCCGGTTCTTCTCCACGAGAGGAACCGGGTTTGTCAATTCCAATGCGAGTTCGCTTCCCACAGCAATTTATCCAGGATCGCCTGGCCCAATTTTGGCGTTTTCTCACTGAAGCGTTTTCTCACTGAAGCGTTTTTTGGGTGCCTGCCAATGGTAAGGGAGAGGTCGTATGGGGAGTCACTCCTCCATCTCCCGGATGATTTCTTCGAGGCGCTGAAGAACAGCATGATTCTTCAGTGCTGGATTATTGCGAGCTGCGTGGAGTGCGCCCTCCAGGGTTTTCTTGTTTTCATCGGTGTAGAACCCATCTTCTACCTTGAGGAGTGCAGCGAAGACATTGGGTCTCGTGGTGGATCGAGCGCATACCAGCAGCGGGCGAGAGCTTTGCTGATTATCGCACATCTCCATGATGGGCTTGAGTGTTCGCAAGGATCTATCTTCAGATAGCCCCACCGTCAGCACCGACTCCTTTTGCCGGTCACCCTCGATGGGGGATCCCGCTTCGATCAGCGTCAGATAGACCTCTGGGTCTGCGTAGTTCATCACGGCGAGCATGGCAGGTGTATATTCCCCGTCGATGGTTTCTGCATTGGCGTCATTCTTGAGTAGCGTCTGAATCACCTCGAAGGGAGCCGATTTCTGCAGAGCAATGATCAGTGGCGTGTAAGACCATTCTTCATGTCGATCGAGAGTGTGTGGCCCCTCCGGATCTGCTCCCTCCTCAAGGAGCAAGGAGATGATTTCATTCGAATGCCCGACCTCCAGGGCAACCATCAACATCGAGTATTCGCGCTCCTCCAACATGAAATCGGGTGACATCTCGTACTTGTTTGCCAGTACCACGTTTTCCTCGAGGTCCAGGACCGCCTCACCTTCGCTCTCATC
>CAVOEM010000165.1:0-6508 GCA_963694575.1 Planctomycetes bacterium UBA1146
TGGATCGCCGTTGCTTCCCCCTGCGGCTGCTGGAGGACTGCTGGTCTTCTACATCCTGGCGATGCAATGCTTGCCCACCCTGGTGGTGACCAGCCGTGAGGCTGGAGGGATTCGCTGGGCGTTGCTGCAACTGATCTGGATGACATCTGTAGCGTGGATCCTGGGAGTGGTGGCACGTCAGTGGATGATGGCCGCAGGATTTTCGGGATGAACGAATTCCCCCTCTCCGATCCTCAGTTCTGGTGGGTGACGCTACTGGCTGTGGCAGCGGTGGTACTGCTGATCTTGAAACGAGTTCGTAAGTCGGACGATCAGGACCAGAACGGTTCCTGCGGTGGTTGCTCCTCGAAATAGCAGAGGATGGCGCTGGAACCCGACCATATTCAGTGTTTGGATGCCGAGGGTTCCACATCGCCTGGAAAATTAAGTTAGGGGTCCTGTCCAATGAAGATGATTGAGGCTCATGCATATCTCCTGTTGAAGGTGGTCATCCTCCTTTGCCTCGCACCGATCCACGGTTTCGCCTCCACTGTGGTGATGCTCGACGATCCAGCCACAGCGGTGGTTACGCAGGCACAAGAGACTGGCGCACGCGATGCGCTCGACAAGTTGCAGAAGCGAATGGATGAGGCGTGGACCGAGTACCTGGCCCCGCTGCGAGAAGCGAAGACTGCCGAGGAACGAGATACCATCGAACTGGATCCAGAAAAGGATCCAGGAGTGATGTTCCTGGCTGAATTGTTCAAGTTCAGCAGTGATCATCCGGGGACTGCCGCGTGTCTCGAAGCTCTTTCTCAGTTGATCTCGATGGCATCGAGAGATGAAAAGAATGGTTGGATTCTCGAGCAGGTGGTAGACCGGGTCATCCTCGATTACATCGAGCATCCCGATCTCAAGGACCTGGTTCGCTTTGGCCACTACAACCCACCATCTGCACAGAACCTGTTATTGCTGAGAGCCGTTGCCGATCGATCCCCGCATCGCAGTGTCCAGGGCTCTGCCTTCTATGCCCTCGGAAAACTGCTCGGCTCTTCAGAAGAGACTCGAGCTGAGGGGAGACAACTCCTCGAACGGGTTCAGAAGGAGTTCGCGGATGTGCCATTTTTTCGAGAGACCACATATGGAGAGAAGGTCGCGGGAGATCTGTTCGAACTGGATCATCTACAGATCGGACACGTGGCACCCGAGATCATCGGAATCGGTATCGATGGCAATCTGATGCAACTCTCCGCGTTTCGCGGCAAGGTGGTGCTGCTCGATTTCTGGGGTGATTGGTGAGGCCCGTGCCGGGCGATGTACCCACACGAGCGGTCGCTCGTGAAGAAGCACCCAGCGGACCAGTTTGCCATCGTTGGAATCAACTCCGAGGAATCCATCGAGGCGGCTCGCGAAGCGGTCAAGAAAAACAAACTGACCTGGAAGAGTTTTTTCGATGGAGGTGGGACCGATGGCCCCATCGCCACTCGTTGGAATGTCAGCGGCTGGCCCACCATCTATCTTCTCGATGAGAACGGAGTGATTCGCTTCAAGGATGTTCGGGGAGACACTCTCGACGCAGCGCTCGAGACTCTGATCGAGCAGAGGAAGGCAGCCAGGGAAGCGACCAGGGATGCGGAGTCGAAACTCTAGCGATCACTCAGGCGATCAGTCGTCGGTCTTTGAGTGAGGATCTTGGTGTCCCAGGGGACAACGATCCGATCGAACTCCCTGACCGGGATGGAGTGGATTGGGAGCCGCCGGTTCCGGCTGTTTTCTCCACTTTCTTCGCAGGGGAGCGCACCACAGTTCATCGAGACAGGCGATCGAACCGAGGGACAGACTCAACAGCAGCAGGCTGCCTCCCAGCATCATCCACATCGGAGTCAGCGAATCGTGGCCGGGCGTTTCATGCTGAAGCCACCAGGGAGCGAACAGGGTCAGCGCCAGGGAGCCGTATCCGAGTAATGACAGCGTGATCTTTGGACCTTCGCTCCACGGAGTCAGTTCGACCAGATGCAGGACCACGAAGAGCAGCACTGCGAGTGAGAAGATGTGGTCGTGGATGATGGCGAGGATCTCGACAGAACTCTTGCTGGGGATCAACACCTCGGCATCGAGTTGCTGTTCATTCCCCTGAACCCACTGGCGAGCATCCTCTGCGGTGAACCCACCGGATCGTCCCGAATACTGAAGAAGCGCCACGAAACAACCGAGCAGGACCGTCAGCAAGAACAGGGTCAGGAGTACTCGGGTCGAAGGATTGGCCCTGGCCAGAGTGAAGTTGGCTTGCTTGTAGAATCGAGTCACTGGACCGGCCCGCCCGTGAAGTTGAATCTATGAAGAGACGGGAATGGCGAGGATCGAGGAAGCGACCTGCTCACTGATCCCGACACGGCTTCCATCGATATCGAGGATGCAGGTACCCCTCGATTGACAGAGGTGAAGATCACAGTCGTTGCACAGGCCCATCGCTTCGAGCAGGGGCCGGTGGGATTCGGGCACCGATTCGGGGACCAGACGGATCCGCTGGCCTCGATTCAGATCACTCAGCAAGCGGGGGGCGGCAGAGGGGAGGTCGATGCTATCGAGAGAATTGGAGTGGAGAGAATTGGAGTGGAGAGAATTGGAGTGGAGAGAATTGGAGTGGAGAGAATTGGAGTGGAGAGAAGAATTGGAGTGGAGAGAAGAATTGGAGTGGAGAGAAGAATTGCAGTGGAGTGCCGTGGAATCGACAGTCCGGGACTGCTGCGGGAGGGCCGTGGAGCCCCGCTGATCCTCGTTGGAGAGTTCTCGAAACATCAATTTACTCCTCGAAAGGCCTGGATCGCCAGAAATGGCGGATTGTCTACCGGCTCTGGTGCGGCTACCCTTGTCAGGTGCGCTGGCACCGGTGGGAAGCCCGCTCT
This sequence comes from Planctomycetes bacterium UBA1146, assembly GCA_963694575.1. GTDB lineage: Bacteria > Planctomycetota > UBA8108 > UBA1146 > UBA1146 > QNYK01. The sequence continues at coordinate 2,886 of CAVOEM010000165.1, forward strand.
CATGAATGAGAGTGTAGCGATCTGTTCGGGGGGGTGTCAACATGTTTGGGATACCAAACTTGTAGGCCGCAAACGCCACCAGAGGTGCCTTTGGAGGCATTTCCTGCAAGTTCTGGTGCTGACCCTTCAGGAGGAATTGTGAGCGACTGGCGAGAATTCGACCAGAATCCAGTGAGCCACTCGGCGGCTCATCACCTGACCACCATCCAGTGGTTACTCGATGATCAGGGATATGCCCGCGTCTCCGATGTGGCGAGGCACCTCGGCATCACCCGAGGCAGTGTGTCGGTCACACTCAAGGGACTGCGCCAGCGAGGCCTGGTGGTCGAGGACGATCACAAGCACCTTTCTCTGTCGGAGGAAGGAATTCATATCGCCCGAGGAATTCGTACCAAGCGGATCCTGATCCAGGCACTTTTTCGTGAGGTACTGGGAGTCCCCGACGAGGTGGCGGAACAGGATGCTTGCAAGATCGAGCACCTCATCAGCGATCAGACCGCAGAAGCCGCCGGCGGTTTTCTGGTCGGGCTGGAGGAGCTCTCCAGTGACTCGCAGTGGACCCGCTTGCTGGAATCTCTCCGGGTGCCAGCCGCCACCACTCCTACCTCTTTTCCAGGCAGCGGTACCCAAGAACTGGCTCTTCGTCTCGAGAAGAAGGACTCCCATGATGAGGATCAATCGTCATGACCCGATTCATTTCTCGAACAGAAGCGATTGAAAAACTCAATGCCTTGCTCGCCGAGGAACTGGAGGCCTCGATACGGTACCTGCACCTCAGTTCGATGGTGCAGGGGATCGATCGATTGATCGTTCAGAAGGTCCTGCAAGAGAACCACGAGGAGACGATCGAACACGCTCAACAGGTCAGCGAAAAGATCCTCCAACTCGGTGGCAATCCCGCTCCAAAAATCCAACTGGATCTCGACGGTCGGCGATATTCTGGCCCGCAGGCGATTGCGGAGGCGCTGATCTTTGAACAGGCGGCGCTCGATGGCTACCGTGACCTGCTCGACTATGTCGACGGCAGTGGGGATGTGGTGCTCGAGGAGTTTGCCCGACAGCAGGTCGCAGTCGAATCGGAGCATGTCGCACAATTGCAGATGCTGCTGGTGGAGACTCCTGTTGGCGATCAGTGATCGTCCTGGCGGGCTGACCGCATTGGCAACCCTGAACGGGTTCTTTGCGATTACCAGCGTGTTTTCTGGGCTGCAGAGCATCATCATTTCCTACCGCCTTCTCGCATTTCAGCAAGACCCAGAAGCGACCCGCAGTCGCTGGAGCCGCGGGAATCTGCAATCGTTGATCGATGCCGATGTGGATCCTCATCAACTGGAACTCCTCGGTGGTCTGGGTGTCGTGGTCGCCTTGTTGCTCGCCTTGTCGGTGTGGGGGTTGTTGAAGCGAAATCTATGGACTGGAAAATGGTGTTCGACCCTGGCCGCAGCGGGGTTGGCATCGGTATCGTGGATGGCGATGGAGGTCTGGCCTCTGGAACATTTGAGAGGAGTGGGTATGGATCTGGTCCGGCAGATGTTCTATCCCTTGTTCCTGCTCTTCATGGTCCATGGGATCTTTCGCAAGGATCTGAGGCTCCGATGAATGGTGGATTGCAGATTCTCCTTCATGCCAGGAACTCCCTCTCCCATTCTCTTCGATCAGGATCGGGAGTCGCATTCATCGTGCTGACGGTGATGGTGGGTCTCGGATTGGCCAGCCTGGTGTTCATGCCCATCGAGACCGAGATGACCACAGCGGAAGAGTTCAAGAAGAATGCGGCACAGGCGGTGGGCTACTTCCTCTCGGTGGCGACGCTTCAGCCCGGAGAATTCAATACCTTCGCGGATCGAATGGGTTCGGGAGACCTGGTCGAACTGGCGATGTGGGGAAGGTACCTGGTGCTGGATCATCCGGTACTGCTGTCACTGACGGTGATATTGCTGGGGCTGGTACTGCCGATCTTGCTGCAACTGGGCTCCTTTGCTTCCATCGCGGGGGATGTCCAGCATCACTCGATCCGCTACCTGTTGCCCAGAACCACCCGAGCATCCTTGTTACTGGGTCGGCTGCTGGGTGCGCTGATCCTTTCCTGGACCGTGATCGCCTGCTTGCAGGGGGCGATCGTCATGTATCTGGGAATCGTCCTGCCTCTCGATGGTTGGAGTGCATTGATTGCGTGGGGGTTCCAGACTCTCGGGGCCCTGATGGTCTTGACTGTTCCCTATGTGGCACTGGGAGTGCTCTGTAGCACCATCTTTCGCGCACCGATGGTCGCATTGATGGGGTCGGTGGGCTTCACCCTGGCTGTGCCGTTGATCGCCTTCAGTTCCAGACAAGCGTGGGAACCACTCGGCAAGCTCCTCTATCTGTTGCCCTGGGGATATTCCCATCAGCTGCTCTCACCCGATGGACATGTGGTATGGAAGGCAGCGCTCTACTGTCTGGGGCATGGTTTGATCTTCACCGTCATCGCACTGCTTCGACTTCGGAGGGCAGACCTGTGATCGATACCCACTCGCTGCTGAGGATCCAGCAACTGAGCCACCGCTTTGGCGACAAGGTGGCGATCGATCACATCGACTGGAATCTCGATCACCGGGGAGTGGTGGGGCTGGTCGGCCCCAACGGTGCCGGAAAGACCACACTCTTCTCGCTGATCGCCGGGTTCCTTCGAGTGCAAAGTGGCACGATCGAAGTGCTCGGAAGTTCCGCCCCGGGAGCTCGATCGCTGGTCAGCCGGGTCGCGGTGATGCCGCAGGATGCCATCTTTGCCCGCGATGTTTCGATCTTCGATCAGATGCTGTTCCTGAGATCGCTCGATGGTGTGAGCGGCACTACCGCACGCCACGAGGTGGTCGCAGCGCTCGATAGCGTCGGGCTCGCCGACCAACTGGATCGGAGTGCGGCGGTACTCTCTCATGGGATGGGGAAGAGGCTCGGTGTGGCCCAGGCGATCCTCGGGTCACCCGAACTGATTCTACTCGATGAGCCGACGGCAGGACTCGATCCAGCCAATGCAATGCAGGTTCGCGATCTGATTCGAAATCTGGGAAAGACCGCACTGGTCATCGTCTCGTCTCACAATCTGCTGGAATTGCAGGACTTGATCGATGAGGTGGCGGTGATCGTCGCTGGAAAGATGGTTGCGAGCGGTCCGATCGATGAAGTGACGGGTTCCGCCCGCAGATTTGAACTTCGCCTGGGTCGTGAGATCTCGACCGGGGAGCTGCAACAAATTCTCGATGAAGAACTGGTTCGCACAGTCAGCCAGAATGGAATCCAACTGACGGTGGATCTCGATGCCAGTGCAAAGCGCGGGCTCGATGAGGCGCTGGATCAGTTACTGCATCGATTGCTGCAATTGGGAGTCCCACCTCGCCAGTTGAGAGAGGGAGCGAGTCTGGAGGAAGCGTATCTGAGACTCACAGGAGAGTCGGAGGAGACAGCGCAGCAGAGCACCCCTTCGGAGCAGCAGCCTGCACCGCACGATGAACTCGATGCTCCGGCCGGGGCAGAAACTAGCGACGATCGGTAGTGCCCCCCGGGGTCGGTGAGTTCTGCTCGCTGAGGAGAGCACGCTGACGAAACGAGGTCGCTTCCTCGGAGATCCCGGCTTGGTCGAGCAA
>CAVOEM010000166.1:0-6504 GCA_963694575.1 Planctomycetes bacterium UBA1146
CCTACATCCTGATTTTGGAAGAGAAGATCTCGAACATCGCTCAGATCGTTCCGATCCTTGAGAAGGTGGTGGAGAGCCGTAAGCCGCTACTGATCATCGCAGAAGATATCGATGGAGAAGCGCTCACCACTTTGGTGGTCAATAGCCAGCGAGGTGTGCTCGATGTGGCTGCGGTGAAGGCTCCCGGTTACGGCGATCGTCGCAAGGCGATGCTGCAGGATATCGCCATCTCCACCGGTGGCCGGGCGATCTTCACAGACCTCGGTATCGCTCCAGGATCGATCAAACTGACAGATCTTGGCAAGGCGAAGAAGATCGATATCAATTCTCAGACCACCACCATCATCAACGGTGGTGGAAAGAAAAAAGAAGTGGAAGAGCGCTGCCGTGAGATCCGCTTCGAGATCGAAGGCGCCTCCAGTGATTATGATCGTGAGAAGCTGCAAGAGCGTCTCGCGCGCTTGATCGGTGGAATCGCAGTGATTAGCGTCGGAGGATCGACCGAGGGAGAGGTAAAGGAGCGCAAGAAGCGTTTCGAAAACTCCCTGGCGGCAACCCGTTCTGCGCTTGAGGCTGGCATCCTTCCAGGTGGAGGCTTGGCTCTGATTCACTGTGCCGATGAGGTGGCAGAGATGAGATTCAAGGATCCGCTCGAACGACTGGCGGCACAAATCCTCGCCGATGCGCTGGAGGAACCCTTCAGGCAACTGGCCAATAATGCGGGGGTCGAGCCTTCGCTACTCCTCAGAGAGATTCGTGCGGGAGAAAGCCTGACCAGGGGATACGACTTTGCTCGCCTGAAGATGTGCGACCTGCTCGAAGAAGGAATCATCGATTCCTGCGATGTAATTCTGAAAGCGCTTCAGAATGCAGCCAGTACCGCAACGATGATTCTCACCTCGGATGCGGTGATCACCGAGATTCCCTCGGAGTCCGCAGAAGAAGACCACCACCATGACCATGAAGGCGTCGGCGCTCTCTAGAGCCCCGATCGAGAAAGACCAAGGAGCACGAAGATGTCCAAGCAAATTCTCTTCGAAGATGATGCCAGACGCCACCTCCGGGAGGGGATCAGAACTCTCGCGAAAGCCGTAAAAGTGACTTACGGTCCTGGCGGAAGAAATGTTCTGTTCGAGAAGAGCATGGGGAAATCCCAACTGACAAAGGACGGGCAGACTGTCTCGCGTGAGATCGAAGTGGAAAAACCATTCGAGAACATGGGAGCACGACTGATCAATGAAGTGGCAAACAAGACCAACAAGGAAGTGGGCGATGGAACCACTTCTTCGATCATTCTCGCCGAGGCGATGGTCGAGCGTGGTGGTCGTTTCGCGATGACCGGAGTCAGTCCTGTCGAACTGAGAAACGGTATCGAAAAGGCTGTGGCCACTGCCGTCCGCGAACTGGAAGCGATCTCCAGCCCGGTGAAGAAGCGCCAGGAAGTGGTGCAGGTGGGAACCATCGCCGCCAATGAAGCGGAACTGGGCAAGATGTTTGGCGAAGCCATTCATAAGGTGGGAGAAAAGGGTGTCGTCACCGTCGAAGAGAATGACGGTGTCGAGACCTCTCTCGATCTGGTGGAAGGACTGGAGATCGAAAAAGGTTGGATCTCTCAGCACTTCATCACCGATCGCGTGGCAGGTGTCTGTGTGCTGGAGAAGCCATGGATCCTCTTCACCGATCACAAGATCTCGTCGATCCAGGATCTCCTACCGATTCTCGAGCAGGTGGTCGCTACTCGTCGTCCGCTGGCCATCGTCGCAGAAGATGTCGAGGGAGAAGCGCTCGCTGGACTGCTACTCAATAAACTCCGTGGAGTGATGGATGTGGTAGCGATCAAGGCCCCAGGTTTTGGCGATCGTCGTAAGGCATTGCTGGAGGACATGGCCATCGTGACTGGCGGTCAGATGATCGCCAAGGACACCGGAGTCCAGTGGGAGCAAGTGGGCAAGGAGCAACTGGGCACCGTCCGTAAACTCGAGGTCTCCAAGGATCGGGCTCTCTTCTACAGAGGGACCGGTAACAAGGAAGCGATCGATCAACGTTGCGCTCAGATCGAAGCGCAGATCGAGCAGACCCAGTCGAACTACGATAGAGAAAAGCTCGAAGAGCGTCTCGCCCGGATCATGGGCAAGATCGCAGTGATCCGCGTTGGCGGAGCCACTGAACTGGAAATCAAGGAAAGAAAGTCTCGCGCAGAGGACGCACTCAGTGCCACTCGCGCGGCGATGTCCGAGGGAATCGTTCCTGGAGCCGGTACTGCATTCCTTCAAATCTCCGAGAAGGTGGCTGCCACACGAGTTTCTGGTGACGCACGTTTCGGCGTGCAGGTGGTCGCCGATGCCTTGCTCGAGCCGACTGCTCAGCTGGCTCGTAACTGCGGATTTGACGGGCCGGCCGTCGTCGCAGAGGTGATGGAGTATGAAGACATCGAGATGGGCTTCGATGGAGTCAAGGGCAAGGTCGTCAACCTGGTTCGGGCCGGCGTCGTGGATCCCACCAAGGTGTTGAGGGTTGCACTGCAGAACGCAGCCAGTGTCGCTGGCCTTTACCTCACTTCGGATACTGCGATCGCTGATCTGGATAAAGACGAAACCGCCGTGGATGGCGCACTCGTCTAGGGGGGGTCGGATGGCAGCCAGGGATTACTACGATGTCCTGGGGGTTCCCCGAGAAGCATCGGATGACGAGATCAAGAAGGCCTACCGCAAGTTGGCCCTCAAGCATCATCCGGACAAGAATCCTGGCGATACCAGGGCGGAGAGCAAGTTCAAGGAGGCTGCTGAGGCCTACGATGTTCTACGAGATGATGAGAAGCGGCGCATCTTCGATGCTCATGGACATGACGGTCTCTCCGGTATGGGGCAGGGCAGTGGATTCTCCAATGTCGAGGATGTCTTCAGCATGTTCGGCGATATCTTTGGCGGCGGCGGCGGTGGCGGTGGCGGAGTCTTCGGAGATCTATTCGGAGGCGGCGGTCGCACTCGCAGGGGAGACAGCCTACGGGCCCATCTCCAGCTGACCCTTGAAGAAGCGGCCAACGGTGTCCAGCGCACCATCCAACTGAGAAGAATGGTGGGATGCGGTTCCTGTTCAGGAACAGGTGCCAAGGCCGGCTCCAAACCGGTTCGCTGCGGAACCTGTTCCGGCGCGGGCCAGGTGCTCCGCTCTCAGGGTTTCTTCAGCGTCAGGACGAGTTGTCCAGCCTGCTCCGGCAGAGGAGAAATCATCAACGATCCCTGTCCCACCTGCAGTTCTGCTGGGCTGGTACAGAAATCGGAAGAGATCGAAGTCGATGTTCCCGCAGGAGTGGAAGACGGAATGATCCTTCGATTGACCGGCCGGGGCAACGAAGGCCCGCATGGCATCCCTGCCGGAGATCTTCAGGTGGTGCTGGGCTATCGTCCACACGCCTTCTTCACGAGGGTCAAGGATCACGTCTGTTTCGAGTTACCCATCTCATACTCCCAGGCAGCACTGGGTGCGGATATCGAGGTTCCGACTCTCGATGGAAAAGCGGTCCTGACGATTTCTCCGGGAACCCAGAGTGGGGATGTCCTTCGAATGAGGAAGATGGGTTTCTGTTCGGTTCATTCAAGCCGAAAAGGAGACCAACTGGTCGAAGCGACCATCGAGGTTCCTCTCGATCTGGGGCCGGAGGAGAGACAATTGCTGGAGCGTCTTGCTGAGATCGAAGAGAAGGAAGTGGGTACGAGAAGAAGAGGCTTCCTTGAGCGCTTCAAGGAATACTTCGGGTAGGAAGAGGTCGCATGGCGAATGAACAGACAGATCTGGCCCCCGATCAGGATTCTAGTGGGAACCCAGGTGAAGAATCAAACGAGGATGAAACCCAGATGAATCATGATTCTGCATCGTCGGCGGACCCACAAGAAACGGATCTGGATGCGACAGAACAAGACGCATCCGAATTGGACCGTGTTCCGGAGGAGAACAAGGAGTTCCTCGTCGAGCAATTGCAACGTGCCCGAGCTGAACTCGAAAATTTCCGGCGCCGCACGCTGGAAGAGCGTGCGATGGTTCGCAAGAGAACCGTTGCCGAGGTTTTTCGTACCTTCTTACCTCTGCTCGATGGATTGTCGGCTGCACTGAAGGTGGAATCGGATGACGCCGATGGAGCAGACGGGATCCGTGATGGCCTGAGATTGATCCATGGAAACCTCGACGGCATTCTCGATCAACTCGGTATCGAAGCGGTGATCTCCGTGGGTGCTGATTTTGATCCTGAAGTTCACGAAGCGATGCTCCAGGTCGATCATCCCGATGCTCGAAATGGTGAAGTGGTCGAAGAAGTCGAACGAGGCTATCGATTTGGCGATCATCTGATTCGCGCTGCCAGGGTGATCGTGTGCCGTACTGCTCAAGCACCTGAAGGAGCCTGAGATGCCTACCTACGATTATCTCTGCGACGGCTGTGGACATGGTTTCGAGTTGTTTCAAAAGGTCGATGAGAAGTTGAAGAAGACCTGCCCCGAATGTCGGAAGAAGAAACTGCGTCGGCTGATCGGTGTCGGAGGTGGAATCATCTTCAAGGGCAGCGGTTTTTACGAGACCGATTATCGCAGTTCCGACTACAAGAAACGTCAGAAGGAAGATTCAGCACCCTCGTCGAAGGATGCCGAGAAAAAGAGCGACACCTCCAAGCCGGCCAAGAGCAACGACGGATCGACGTCTTGACCCCAACCACCCTGTGCCCTGTCTGTAAGGATCCGGCCTCTCCGGTGACCCAAGATGCAGATTGCTTCCCCTTCTGTAGTCACCGCTGTCGCGACCGAGATCTTGGTGGCTGGCTTCGAAATCAGTACAAGATCGGTTCTCGCCCGGTGGAATCGGACGATTTTGCTGATGGATTCAGTTCCGAGCCACAGAACGAACCGTAGAGTTTGGATCGGAAGAGTTTGGATCGGAGATTCCACACGATGGGTGGGCTCGATTACTGGAGCCACCTCTACATCGGTGAACAGTTCTCGAGCATGACAGCATCAAAAAAAGAGGTGCGTGGGAGTCACTCCCACGCACCTCTTTTGCATTCGCAACGCAATCAGGATCAGTGGCTAACTGCCACCTTCCTGCCCGACCAAATTCTTTGGTAATGCTGAGCCCTCATCCAATTCAGATTCTTCAAGTTTCTTCACTGAACTGTCGGCGTAGACGACGATCATGAAACCGTCATGGTTTTCATCGATGTCATTTTCCTTGTCGACGATGGAGTCGTCACATCCGAGGATGGTTCCAGGATCGGTGGCCGCCTTGGTCTTCTTTCCCAACCAGGCGTAGGAGTTCGAGTATTCATCGAGGACGAAATCGCCATCGCTGTCCTTCTCGGCTCGCTCGTCCGTCGATGAAGGGCAGATGAAAACCTCTGGACTCAAACCCGAACCCGCATTGGAATTGACCAACACGTTAAGGGACTCATATGCGGGCGGAGTCTTTCCCTTGGCGACCGGGAAGAATCGCTTGTCGAGGGAGTAGGCGATGGCCGCTTGCCCGATGTTTTTCAGGTTGTTGGTGCAACTGACCTCGTCCCCTTTTTTCAGGGCGGTCAAAATATTCCCCGAAAATAGTGCAGCCAGGGTTCCGATGATTGCAATCACTACGAGGAGCTCGACCAGGGTAAACCCCTCAGATCTGGCTCGATCTCCCGAGGTCTTCTCGTGAGAAGCCTTGTAACTCATATCTCGCATCTCCTTCCGGCATTGGGCGTGGGATCCTGTTGGGAATCTGGAGGTACTCGGCGGAAGACTCCCTGGCAAGGATTGCCTTCGGGTCCGTCGAGATCCTCCAGGGCTCATGGGACGCCCCTGGCAGCATCATAAGGTGCCAGAAGTGGATTTGCCAGTGGTCGGGTCCGTTGACACCCAGGATGGTGGGTTGCTATGATCTGCTCTGGCTCCTTGAGGATCCGATCCTGGCGACTGAGGTCCGGATCCATGAGGTGCGACCTCGGAATGATTTCGATTTCGGTCGAGCCAAGAATAGAACATTCGGGAGTGGATAGCGTTTCATCTCATCCCCCATGCCAGGGGAGCGGCAGGAACTTGCGAGAAACTCACGGACTCACAAGACTTACTGATTCACTCGGGGAGGCGAAAGCATGAGCAATGTGGAATGTCGGCGTGATTTGATGAATCCCTGCCGCTTTGGTGGAGCGTTGCTGCTCCTGCTTCTGGTCGGAATCCTCGGAGGAACCAACGCTGGATTCAACGCTGCTGTGGCTCAGGACGATCCAGGAATCGCCCGCCTCGAGATGAAGTTCGAGCGCCCGCGCCAGATCACCGTATTCGGTGGTAAGGGGCATGACTTACGCGCCGATGGAGTTCCGGGATCGGGGAGAACTTACTGGTATTTGCCCTACACCCTCGAGAACAAGAGCGGTCTCGACGCATCCTTTCATGTCTCGCTGACGGCGAGCTCAGACAAGAATCGTCGCTACTGTGACATCGCCTTGCCGTGGGTCGAAAAAGCGGTCGAGCGCAGGGAGCGGAA
>CAVOEM010000167.1:0-6432 GCA_963694575.1 Planctomycetes bacterium UBA1146
TGACCCACAGGAACCGTTGAAGAAGGCACGGATTGACACAATTCGGCTAAACGGGACGATTAGAGTCAGTTCGGTCACCATCCCTCGAGGTGACGTCCATCTCATGTCCCGAAAGATCCACCGATGTCAGCATCCCCCAGATCGCCGATCCCATGCACACTGCTCGCTGCAGTGCTCGCTGCAGTGGTCGCACTGATGGGTCTGATCCTGCCATGCGAGGAACTACCCGCACAGTGCTCCACCGGTGACGTGGAAATCTTCGGGGTCAGTGGTGGCGATTACCTCGGCCGATCGGTGGCGATCTCTGGAGGTCGCTTATTCATCGGCGCTATCGGAGATGATGCGGGGGGAACCCTCAGCGGAAGCGTTCGAATTTACCGGAAAAGTGACAGCAGTTATCAACTCGAACAACTGTTGATCGGATCCGCTGAAGCGCAGATCGGCTCTGCACTGGCCGTAGAAGAGTCACTGCTCGCGATCGGTGCCGTCGGTTCCGGGACCGTCCAGATGTGGCAAAGAGACCGATTCGGTTGGACCCTGATCCAGGAGTTCAGTGACCCACAGGGTCAGCAAGGCGATGGCTTTGGTTCTGCACTTTCACTCTCCGGCAACTTGCTGGCGGCTGGTAGTCCTTACTTTCAACTCGATTCGGAGTCGGTAGGCTGCGTCACCGTGTGGGAGAATGATGCGAACAACGGCTGGGTTCTCCAGGATCGATTGATGGCGATCGATCGAGTTTCCGGCGATCAGTTTGGTACTTCTCTCGACCTTTCCGATTCTTTGACCCTGCTGGTTGGAGCTCCGGGAAGAGATCATATCGGGCCCGATACAGGAGCTGCCTACATCTTCTCCGGTGGACAAGATGGTTGGGTCGAAGAACTTTCGATCGGAACCGGGGTTGCCAATCCCGGCGATCGGCTGGGAACTGCAGTGGCCATCTCGGAGGATCATCTTCTTCTCGGTGCGCCCTACTCTGACCTGGCGGGTTCCGCTGCAGGAGCAGTCGCCAACTACCATCGGGTGGGCGAACTGTGGGTACTCGGACCTCATCTGGTGCCGCCATCTGGAGCATCCGGATGCGCATTCGGTGCGGTGCTGGCTCTGTCCGGTACGGTGCTCTCGGTCGGGGCTCCCACCGATACCGGAAGCGAGGCATTTCCTTCCGGTTCCATCTCTACTTATCGCTGGCTAGGAGACTGGCAACTGGAGGGTGTACGAATCGGTAATTCCAGTTCTTTCCTCGGGTCGTCTGTGGCGGTCGATCATGGAGTCGTCATTGCGGGAGCACCGTTCGATTCGGTGATGGCCGCCGTGGGAGGTAATGTCGCTCTCGACGTCTACGGTGATGACGATTGTGATCAGGATGGGGTGCTGGATTCCTGCGCCATCGCCCAGGGGGCGGCAGAGGATTGCGATCTCGATGGGATTGTCGATGAATGCGGAATCGCCGCCGGAGTCTCGGTCGATTGTGATGGAGATTTGATTCCAGACAGTTGTGCGACCGCCGAAGGATGGGTTGCCGACTGTGATGGCGATGGAATCCCCGATAGTTGCGCAGTAGCGACGGGACAGGTGACCGATTGCGATGGCGATGGGATTCCAGATCCATGTCAGGAAGATTGCAATCAGAACTTGATTCCCGACAGTTGCGAAATTCTGGAAACGGGAGCCATCGACTGCGATCTCGATGGAGTGATCGATGCCTGTCAGATCAGCAGCGAGACCGATTGTAACTCCAACGGAACCCTCGACTCCTGTGAGCCCGATTGTGATGCGGATGGGATCCCGGATGAATGCGAAATCAGTTCCGGAACCGCAGAAGATTGCGACGGAAACCAGATACCGGATCTGTGCGATCTCGCCGAGCCAGTCAATGACACCAACGGAAACGGTCAACTGGATCCCTGTGAGCCGCAGTTCATCCGGGGAGACGCCGATGGTGTTGAAGGAGTTCGCCTCGCCGATGCGATACTGCTAATCGGTAGGGTGTTCGGAGAAGTCTCGATCCCATATTGCCAGGAAGCGGCAGACGCCAATAGCGATGGTTTTCACGACATCTCGGATGGGCTTTACCTGCTGATGTACCTGTTCCTCGGTGGCGAAGCGCCCTCGGCACCGTTTCCAGAATGTGGGATCATCGGATCCGATGCTGCCTTCACCTGCGACTTCCACCCCTCCTGCTCCTAGAGGGTGATCACTTCTCCACTGCGTACCAGCAAGATCCTCAATGCGATCATCGCTGGGTCGATTCCCCAGGTCCGCGACACTGCCATCCTGTAACTTTCCAGTTGCTCGCGGTGTTTCTCCGCAGCATCTAAAGCGCTGCCAGAAAACTGGTCCGTCTTGAAATCGATCACCTCTGCGGCGACCGCGTCTCCGCCCCGTACTAGAAGTACCAGCCTGTCGATGATTCCGTTGAGTAGATTCTGGTCGACCTCACAGGAGAAGGGGACCTCTCGCTCGAGGATCAGTTCATCATCCTCTTGGGCTCCCAGCCGTTGGAGAGTCGATTCCCGATCAAAGAGTTGCTGACAAGTTTCTTGCTCGAGGCAGTGGCCGATCAATTCGAGCGTCTCTCCGGTGAAAGATTCGAGGCGAGGTTGTTGCTTCTTCAGTTCTGCGGTCAGGTCCCTTGGTTCTGCCACTGCCCAGTCGATCTGTTCCAACGCAAGGTGAGCCAGAGTTCCGAGTGATTGGGCATGAAGGGACCGAAGTGAGGGAAATCTGGAGGCATGCATCGATGGGGTCATGGTGCTTCCTGCAGCGGCAGCCACGAGAGTGGGGATGGGAGCATCCTGGGATGGAGCATCACCCTCTCCGCTGATCCCTCCGACCACTGAAGCGTCTCCCTTTTCGAACAGAGTGGTCCCCGCCACCAGAGGTTGCGATTGACCGAGGGTCGACCAGAGCAGGTAGGCAGCGGAAGCGATCGGTGGACGTGTGGCTGGAATGATCATCGTCAACGACCGCTTGGCCCTGGTCATCGCCACATAGAGGACACTCAGCGATTCTTGTAACTGACGGCGGCGCGCCTGTCGATTCATCTCGGGGTAGGGGTGCTGGAGAATCTGCTGTTCCATTTTCTTGATGTAGCGGCTGAGCCACGGAGGATCGGTAGATTCTGAATCCCCTTTTCTCTCCAACAATTGTGGAAGGACTTTGAACCAGTCCGCTGAAAGTTCGGGCAGAATCACCACATCTCTCCCGAGCCCCTTGGCCTGGTGAACGGTCATCACCTGTACCCGCGACCCGCTGGGAGATGCGAGGCGATGTTTTCTCAGATGAGAGATCAATTCTTGCAGTCGTCCGTTGGCGGGTTTCCGGATGCGCACTTGCTCCATCATCTGATGAATTCGACTGCGGTCCTCGAGCGAGCAGATCTGTGCCAGTCCATCCGCCAGCGGAGCGATGGCATCGACGATTCCCAGCTGATGAATCCGAGTTCTCAGCAGATTCGTGACTTCCTGCGCAACCGCTGTATCGAGCCAGTCACCGCTGGGGAAACCGGGGAGTTTGCTGGCGATTTGGGGTAACGGAGATCTGGCCACGGCGAACCGCATCGTCGCATCCCCGGGGTGCTCGACCAGTTCCAGTAATGCCACCAACCGTCCGACTGCCGGCGAATCGACCAGCGGGTTTCCACCCTCCTCACTGGCATCGATGCCCCTCTCCTTGAGGGCGGCCACCATCTTGGCGATGTTCTTGTTCTTTCGGACCAGGATGGCGATCGAAGCCTCCGGTGACTTCTGGATAACTCTCTCGACCTCCTCGATGGCGTCGATATAGGGGCAAATTTTGGGATCGCGCTCTGGATGCTCTCGAGCCACTCGTAACGCCACGTGACCCGGAGTGTCTCCCGGTCCGCCGGAGGCGGTGACATGGTCGTGGAAGTGCTCGCACCAGGAGACCACCGCCTGGCGATCCTCTTCCAACCATTGGGGTAGGGGTAAGGAGGAGAAGACCTCGTTGACCCCATCTAGAATCTCCTGGGAGGAGCGGTACGAATCATCGAGACTCATGCTCGACCCTGGAACCAGGTACTGTTCGAGCAGATCGAGGACCTCTGCTCGCCCTCCCCGCCAGCCGTAGATCGCCTGCTTCGGATCACCCACGCAGAAGACCGTGCGCCCCTCTGCAGAATCACTGGCGATCTCCTCGATGAGCGGGCGAAGCGCGGCGAATTGCATCATCGAGGTGTCCTGAAACTCATCGAGTAACAGGTGACGAGTCGATGCGTCGAGTCGATAGAGGATGGTGCCTGGAGACGCGAGGACATCGGCGATGGCCAGCGCCTGGGGTACATCCTGGTATCCCACTCCGCCTCGGGCGCGCAGTCCGATGGCCCTGAAATGATCGTAGTTTGCCAGCAACTCTCCGGTGGCAATGTTCTGGGCACGAATCACCGCGGCCATGCTGGCCCGAGCGCTGTGCACCAGCAACTCGACTGTCACTCGTAGTTCATCGGGGATATCGATGGAGTCGAATCGAGTCTCCGACGCGAGGACCTTCTTGGGGATTCCGGCTTCGAACAGGTTCATCAGGTTGACCGATGCCGGATCGTCGAACCATGTGCGGATCAACTCGAGGGATTTGAGCCAGTTCTTCTGAGGAGATCCACTCTTGGTCTTGGGGCACTCCACCGACTCGAACTGTTCACGGACGAATTGAATCTCTCGATCGCTGGGCGCTGCGACCGGCTCCGGATTCAGCCATGCCTCGGGAGGGAACTCGAGATACTTGTCGTGTGCGTGAGAAACGATCGCCTGCAACTGATTTGCCACCTGGCTCGAGGCACTTCCGCGGCTCAGCCGATGCATCAGAAGTCGTGCTTCTACTTCTGTGCCCATCGATAGCAATTTCTGGATCGCTCCGGCCTGGATCGCCTCCAGTTTTTCGGTCTCGAGAATGGTCCAGCCCGGGGGCAGGCCACATTCAAAGGTATGGGCGGTCGCCAGCCGTGCAAAGAAGGCATCGAGGGTCGAGACATTGCAGCGATGTAACTCGCTGAGCAATCGTCGAAGTGCTGCAGCGATCTGCTCATCGCTGGGTTGTGGGAATCCTGCCGTCACCAGTGACGCTTGCAGTTCTTTCAGTGCAGCGGCACTTCTTGTGGCAGAGAGCATCCGGCGCAGTACTCTCTCCATGATCTCGCCAGCGGCGAGGCGGGTGAAGGTGACGGCGAGAATTCCGGAAGGCTCTTCTCCCATCACCAGCAGGCCGATGAATCGACTGGTCAGCGAGTGAGTCTTGCCCGATCCGGCACTGGCACGGATCAGTAGGTGAGGAGAGAAACTCATTCTTGCTCCTCCTCATCGGAGGAGAGGATGCCATCGAGGCGAGCGGCCGACTCGACCACGACCCCGGCCAGAGCTCTTTGCCAGGGGGTCTTCAGCACCGCGAGAGGATCCAGGCATCCGGTCAGGATGCCACTGACCGCCTCGCAGGTTCGCTGGTAGGCTTGTCCGAAATCATCCTCATGCCAGCGGGCGATCTCGACACGGGTCTGAGCGGGTTTCGCGGGCAACAGGAAAAATCCCACCTCTGCTTCGGAAGAAACTTGCCGTCCGTCGATCTCCAGTTGATGGGCAAAGTGCCGATAGAGGGGAAGTTGTAGGCGTACCCAGATTTTCTCGTCTTTCGACCGACCCCTCCTGTGATCCTTTTCTGGAGGATGGCCCGTATCGCCGGTCTTGTAATCGAGCAATCGCCAGCGTTGTTCCTGCTCATGATAGTCGATGCGATCGATTCGACCGGAGAGTCCGATGGTCCCCTCGGCCACTTCGATGCGGCACGTTGCAGGGAGGAGATCCACTTCCGCTGCGACCAGCCGCCAGCCGAGTGCGCGCTGGTGCGCCTGAACCGCAGCCCACGCATCGAGGCGAACTCGTGCCTGTTCCAGTTGCACCAGTACAGCGGAGCGTGCTGGATCTGCGATTCTCTCTCGCCGATATCGATCGAGTAACTGATGCAGAGCGTCGCGGATCTGTCCCTCGTCCGATAGGTCACGGAGTTCACGATTGAGACCGTATTGCTCCAGTACCTTGTGGATCAGATTGCCGAACGCGAGCGGATTGAGCTGGCGATCACGATCGTGGCAGTCATGAAGACCAAGCACTTGATTCATCTGAAACAGTACCGGGTCCTCGAGATAGTACGACAGAGATGTGATGGAGACCGATTCCGGTGGTGGCAAGGTCACCCCCTGAGGAGCACCCAGGGAGGCGGGACTGCTGGCGGGCGGACTCGGCTCGGGGAGGTGGAAGCGATGGCGACGCTTGCGATCGAGAAATTGCTCCAATCGCGCGAGGCCATCGGACCCTTGCAACAGCAGACGGCTGGGCAGCAGTGGATTCCCATCTCCGTTTCTGGCGCAGATCGCGACCACCGTCTTGCGCCGTTGATCGATCAGGGAATGGAGGAGATGTGAATCCC
>CAVOEM010000168.1:0-6421 GCA_963694575.1 Planctomycetes bacterium UBA1146
CCGCTCGGTCTGAGCCAGTGCGTTGAGCCCCACTCGATCGAGCATTTCGACTCTTTCTCTACGCAAAGATCCGAGGTCTCGATCGGTTCCCCGCACTCGCAATGTGGTCAGTCCACGATCGAGCAAGTGCATCGCTTCCGAGAGGAGGCCGCTGGCAAAAGCACAACGGCTCTCGAGGATGATATGGCGAGCATGCACGTCAATCGTCTCTCGCTCATGGGGCGCTCGATGGGGCGGTGTCGCCTGCAGAATCTGCCGCGCCGTGAGCGGTCGACCTGCCGCAAGTTCCGATGCGGCGACCAACAGGTTGCCTTCCCAGGCGACGATGCCCGCCGGTCCGTCGAGCACCAGTGCCTCCTCGAGACAACGGGAAGCTCCCTTGATCCAACCGGCTCCCGCCTCGCAGCGAGCCAAAAGCAACAATGACCGGGGTAACTGGCCCCGGCAATGCTGCCTGGCCTCGTCCACCAAGGGTCCGATCTCGTCCAGTACCAGTGCCTCTTCTCCGAGACGAAGAGAAGACTCAGCGGCCTCGATTGCCGCCGCCAACGCCGCTTCTTTTCGATGCTCTTGACGACAAAGATGGTGATGCCAACGGCTCCAGATCCGCAAGGAACGCAGATCCTCCTTCGCTCTCGATCGCAGGCACTGAGCCTCGGCAATGTGGCGCGAATGGCCGGTCCTCATCGCATCTGCAAGAACTAGATCGGAGAGATCCAATGCTTGCAGACGAGCTCCCCTGGACAGGGCGCTGCGGCAACGCTCCAGCCGAACATCGTTGATCATCTCATCGGGGCACTCCGAGTCGTCCATCTCGAACTGGCGAGCGGTGCCGACTCCACGCCTCGCCAGCGTTCGGAGGATGCGAGACCGTTCGATGGCCACTCTGGTCTTCTCGCGCCGGGTCTCCAGATCATCCTCGGTCGGCATCGCCACTTCTTCAAGCAGCGCCAGAGCTGTTCGTGGATCCCCATCTCGACGGCTGGTGTCCGCCCTGCGTCGTGCCAGGCGCAACGAGGCAACGCTGCCGGGTTGCTGATTTCGGGCCGAGATCCTCCATGCTCGATCGCGCTGCGATAAATTCCCCAGATGATCCTCGACCAGACCGAGCAACTCCGCCCAGCGAGCTACCATCGGTGGACGAAGCAGATCGACCAGCGGTCCCAGCAGTCCTGAAAGACGTGCCGCATCGCCAGATACCCGCTCCTCATCCTCAAGCCAGGGCTCAAGGCAGCGAGCCGCCAATTCGGTCTGACCGGCACCCAATCGATGGTGAGCCACTGCCAGAGGATCGAGTCCTTGGAGATTTGCGGCGCGTTCGTGCAACTCTCTCCTCCGTGCGGGATCAAGCCCGACCAGCACCCCCTCCGCCTGGAACGGTTCACGCCAATGCAGATCACCGTCGATTCGTATCCATTGATGCTGAACCAATCCAGCAGCGATCGACGGCATCGATCCGAGAGGAATCGATGCCACCTTTGCGACTGCGTTACCGGAGGCAGGAGCGCCCAGCACTGCCAGCGCTTCAAGCAAAGCACGATCATCCTTTGGAAGTCTCTGACACTCACCGACGACACGATCTCTCCAACGATTCTCTGGATGACTGGAAGATTTGTTCCAGATCCAGCGAAGACCATCATGGTCCAGTTCACCGCTTCTGATCCTACCGATGAGGATCCGCTCCCAGATCGACGGGCTCCCGGCACCCCACTGGATCAGGCGCCGATGAAGCCTGGGGTCGACACTACCGCCGGGAAGCGCCACTTCGAGCCAGTGGTCCAGCCCGATGGCGGAGACGTGATCGGTTCTGACGATGGTCGGTTGGCTGTTGGCCAGTGATGAACCAACATAGCCCCCCGGCATCGTGGGACTCTCGATCCACCAGAGCAATTTGCAACCGCAGTGGTCGCTCCACTGCATCGCTTCTTGTAACGCTGGATTCCCCGCACCGGGGTCATCGACCTTGACCACCACCATCGCACACCCGGTCGGAATCGATCGCGACAGTTGAAGTCGATGTTGAGTCACCGTGCTGTCCAGGTCGATCACGGGCAGTCCTGCGATCATCAGGTCGGTTCGAACTCGTCGGGAGATCTTACGACGATCTCCCTCTCGGCGGTGGAGGTGCACCACGGTACCCCCCAGTTCCCTGCGCTGGAGCAAAGCCCCCCGCAGCAGATCGGGGAGTTCGGAACCGATTCCAGGATAGCTCACCTGAGCGACCAGAGATTCGATCGATTCCGCCGCACATCCTCCCTCTTCCGCAGGAAAGGAGCGCTCCAGCAACGCCAGCACTTCCCCCGCATGGGGAGGTCGATCGTCTGGCCGTTTCTCCATCATCTTCTCGATCAGTCGCCGTGCAGCATCGGGTAGTCCCGCACGAAGGTCATCGATGGGAGTCGGATCTTCCTGCAAGTGAGCTCGACTCAGGCTCGATCGATCGAACTCCTGGAATGGCAACTTTCCACACCACCACTGATAGAGCAGTACACCCATCGAATAGATGTCGCCACGCGCATCGGGTCTTTCCCCGAGCCACTGCTCCGGTGGCATCGCATGAGGAGTACCGAGGATCTTTTCCTCGGACGGATGCCCTTCACGCTGACAGAGTCCAAAGTCGAGCAGCACCGGCTCCAGTGACTGGCCCTCACACGTTTCTTTCCTCAGCCGGACATTGTCAGACTTGAGATCTCCGTGAACCCAACCATTTCGATGCATGAAGGCCAGAGCCTGAAGGATCGGCCGAGCCAGCGCCAACCAGTCGGGAAACCAGCAGCTGCCGGCCAGTTCGGTAGAGACGGGACCCGAAAGCACCTCACTGCTGAACCAGCGCGCTCCATCCTGGGCATCGATCCCGTATTCATGAACCGCCAGGATCGAAGGATGTCGGAGCCGAGTCAGATGTTGATATTCCCGCAGATGGCGCTGTCCCACAGGTCCATCCGATTCCTCGGAATCCACCCGCTTGACCGCCACCAGATCATCATCGATCGGGTCGCGACAGAGCCAGACCTCTCCCATTCCCCCTCGCCCCAGAAGGGATTGCGGAATGAAACGACCCGAGATCGGTCGGTTCCCAGAGGAACGGTCCTGGTTGGCCACATGACTCCTGATTCAGGGAGAAAGCGCTCCTCCCGTCTAATTCTACGACGATCTGCTGGATTCGTCCTCCTGCCCCCATCGCACGGCTGAAGGAGAACGAATCGAGACGATGAACTGGCTTCTTTGGTGAACACCGATAAAATGGAATAGACAGCCTTCAAACCCCCCTCACAGAGTCCAGATGAGGTTTTCTTCGATGCTCCAGCGGCCGGTTGCGACCCCCAGTACTCGACGATATTCCTCTGCCCATCCCTTCAGGTTGCTGCTACCGAACCTGATCCTCGCGCTACTGCTGCTGTTGCCGATGCCACGACTCGAGGGGCAGGTCTCCGGAATTGTCATCGATGCGAGTACTCAGAACCCGATCCCCGGAGCATTGGTGACCTGGCAAGCGACATTGCAAAATACCGTCGCCGCTGTCGACGGAACCTTCAACCTCGATGGCGTCAACGGCACCTTGCTGGTGATC
Source organism: Planctomycetes bacterium UBA1146 (assembly GCA_963694575.1). Classification (GTDB taxonomy): domain Bacteria; phylum Planctomycetota; class UBA8108; order UBA1146; family UBA1146; genus QNYK01. The sequence continues at coordinate 3,572 of CAVOEM010000168.1, forward strand.
GCCGGTGCCAGCAAGGGTTACTACAACTCGAGCATCATCGTCAGCACCCCGGCCAACTCGGTGCAGATCGAACTGGATCCGGTACCGGTCTCTGACGATCCCTCTTACTCCTTCGTCATTCCTGACCAGTGCTCGGTATGTCATCCAGAGCAGTTCACCCAGTGGGAACCGTCCCGGATGGCGATGACCGGTCTCAACAGTTGGGTCTACGACCTGTTCGACGGCAGCGGATCTGCCGGCGGTAGCGGTGGATTTGTCTACACCCGTGATTCCGCTCATGCCTCTGCCGATCCCTCGGGGCACTGCGCCTCTTGCCACCAGCCGGAAGGATGGATCGCCAATCCGATGCAACCGCTCGATCCGCTGTCTGGCCCACTCACCGATCCCCAGCGGCGAGGAGTCTCCTGTGAGACGTGTCACAAGATTGCAGATGTGAATGAGAGCCAGATCAATGCGACCGGCTTCGTCCCCGGTGCGGTGACCGTCACCCGGCCCGATACCAACGGCCTGATCGAGCAGGTGATGTACGGAATGCTCGGAGATGTTGATTTCAATCTGGTAAACCAGATGCGAGGTAGTTATCAGCCACAACTGGCCGCCGAAGCATGTGCCGTCTGCCACCAGTACAACAACGACCCGGACCACGACAATGACTTCAACGAGAGCAGCAGTGTCGCGGCCCAGGAGACTTATTCGGAGTGGAAGAACTCACCTTACGGTGATCCGCAGGATCCGCTGTTTCAGAGTTGCGTCGATTGCCATATGCCGCCCTTTTCCGATGTACCGGTCGAGGCGTGCGTTGCAATGTTCCCGCCACTGTTGAGAGATCCCAGCACCGTTCACACTCATGACATCCGGGGAACCTCTGCCGAGTTCCTCGAGAACTCAGTAACGATGACTCTCGCAGCGCAACAGGTGGGAGACTCGCTGGTGGTCGATGTACAGATCGTCAATGATCAGGCGGGTCACTCGGTTCCCACCGGAGTCACCCTGCGGAACATGATACTCAAGATCGAAGCGACCGGACCGGGGAATCAATCGTTAACCCAGACCGCTGGCGACTCCATCGATTCCCTTGGAGGTGTCGGAGATCCCTCTACTGGTCACTTCGCAGATCTTCCCGGCAAGTTGTTTGCCAAGATCAATCAGGACGTCTCAGGAAATCAGGGAGTGCTCTTCACCGAAGCCACCTCGATTATCCTCGACACTCGCATCGCCGCTCTGGCCACCGACAACACCAGCGTCACCTTTGACATCAGTGGCATCGATGGCGAAGTGAATCTTGCGGCTCGTTTGATTTACCGACGTGCACCCCGCGCCATGGTCGATGCCAAGGGCTGGAGCACCGATGGTCTGGGGCGGCCTCTTGCCGATGCTCAGGCACCCCACTTCGGCCACCTGATGGAGGCGAGTGATCTGATCGTACCGGTCGCTTCGTCGACGCCACCCTTCCTCTTCCAGATCCCTGCACTGGTGATCGGTAACCAAGCCGAGGCACAATTTCAAATTCATCAAGTTTTCGGAACTCCCATCGATTGTGGAGCGTTCGCCGTCGGCGTTCGTAATGATCCGACCTGGCTCACTCCCAACCAGGTGACCGGATCTGCGACCTTGACCGATCTCGATGGGGGTGCCGGCCCGCAGTTCTTCGAGATCAGCCTGTTCCCCGACGGCTGGACTGCAGCGGTGGTTTTTGATTTCCAGCTGATCGATACCTTGCAGTTTCCCCAGGTCACGACGGTCCTGACCACCACTTACACCGATCTAGGCATCGACCCGGCAGATCCACCGAGCGGTGACATCTTGACCTTTGCCGACGACCTGGGAGTCCCCGGGGTCACCAATCTGGTCTCATCTGCCGGAGGACAGGCGTACTCTCCGGCCTTCTCTACCGCGCCCGAGATCATCTTCAAGGACAACCCAGCCTTCAGCCGTGGCGATTGCAACGGCGACGGGCTGATCGACATCGGCGATCCGATCTTCACCCTCGGATTCCTCTTCAACTCGGTCGGCCCCATCCCCTGTGACTCCAGCTGTGATGCCAATGATGATGCCCTGATCGATATTGCCGACCCGGTGCGGGTGCTGTCATTTCTCTTCTCCGGAGCACTACCACTCCCGCAACCCACCTCTCCGATCTGCGCCGAGGACCCGACGCCCGATATCCTCGAATGCAACATCGATGTCTGCCCCTGATCCGATCGGGATTCTCTCAGACGGATCGAACGCCCCTTCCGGACCAGGCCCGCAACAAGCGGATCGGACTCCAACCGGTCACCTCGTGCAGGCGGCACAGATCATCTCCGTGTAGTTTTCGCTCCCGCTCCAGTCGACGCAGGTCGGCCGACAGTCCCTGGCGAGCGGTACCCTCGATTCCGGCACGACAGCCGGCCACGCCGAGCCCTGCGCACACCTCGATGATGTCGCGGGCACAGGTCACCAGGTGAGCCCCATCGCGGATCAGTAGATGGCACCCCTGATGGCTGGCGGATTCTACCGAACCCGGTACTGCACACACTTCACACCCCTGGTCGAGTGCATGCCGAGCAGTGCCCATCGAACCCGATCGGACGGTCGCCTCGACCACCACCACCGCCACGCTACAGCCACTGATCAGCCGATTCCTGTGAGGAAAGTGATGGGGCCGGGGGGCAGCGCCGGGAGGATATTCACTGATCAGGGCTCCCCCACACTGCAAAATCCTGCGAGCGAGCGGCCGGTTTTTGGCAGGATAGATCGCCGGTAGCCCGTTCCCCAGCAGAGCCAACGGGGGTGCGTACGACGGAGATGCGAATGACGAAGCCATCGATGGCGTCAAGGTTGGCGTCAAAGTTGGCGTCAAGGTTGGCG
>CAVOEM010000169.1:0-6388 GCA_963694575.1 Planctomycetes bacterium UBA1146
CGGCCAGGGTGTGAAATCAACCCCAGCAAGATGGCGGTACTGACCAGCAGCAGAGTTGCGGCATCCCTGAGTAGCGGTAACCTCGTTCGGTCGCCGGTTCCTGCAATCCAGTTGAAGACGTGGTCCTGGATGCTGGGGTACGAGGGAACGGGTTCTCCCAGGATCAGAGGCACCAGCCAGTAGAGCAGTGCGATCAGCACGAAACTCCCGATCAGCCGGTAGTGAGCGACCCATCGAGGCTCTGGAAAGGTCGGATCGGGAGCGCTGGCAGGGGGCGAGAGCAGTCTTCTCCACGCGGCCACCGAGCGGTATCCGATGCACATCGCCAGGAACAGGGGGGGCAGATCGAGGAACGCTCCGAGAACCCGGGGGAGCCTCCGTTGCAGTAACCAGCGAAAGGCAGCGGCTCCGGTGAGGACATCTGCGCGCTGCGAATCGAGCAGCACGATCTCGCCGGAGCGGCGATGCTTGTCGAGCAAGGCCCGGTCGTCACCGGTAACGAGTGCTGCAGCCTGTGTGTCGATTCCCCCGAGCAGCCCCAGCAGTTCCAACGACCGGATACTGCGGATACACATGCTGCAATCTCCGTCGTAGGCCAGAAGAGGAGCCCGAGAGTTCCCAGCGGTTTGCTGTGCAATCATCGGCGGATCTCCTCGAAGGGCGGCTGGAGGATTCCAAGTTCGGTGATCCAACCTGCGATGTGTGAGGCGGGAGTCACATCAAAGGCTGGATTACGGTACCCGATGCCCTCCAGAGGTTTCTTCTGGCCCGTCAGTGACCAGATCTCAGCAGTGGATCGCTGCTCTATGGGGATCTCGCTACCGCTGTCGATGTTGAGATCGAAGGTGGAAGAGGGTGCGGCGATGTAGAAGGGCACATCGTGGGCTCGAGCCAGGGATGCGATGGTATAGGTGCCGATCTTGTTGGCGGCATCTCCATTGGCAGCGATCCGGTCCGAACCGGTGATCACCAGATCGATCTCTCCCGCCTGAAAGAAACTACCGGCCGCACCATCACAGATGACATCGACCGGGATTCCACTCTTTTGCAGCTCCCATGCGGTCAGTCGCGATCCTTGCAGCAACGGTCTGGTCTCGTCCGCCAGCACCCTGAACCGTTTTCCGTTGCGCCACGCCTGGTACAGAACTGACAGCGCTGTTCCCTGGCCGGCGGTGGCCAGTGCTCCGGCATTGCAATGGGTCAGGACGGTGGCGCCCTCCGGGATCAGATCCGCTCCGGCTACGCCGATGGCCCGACAGAAGTGCTGATCTTGCGCTTCGATGGCGCGCGCTTCCTCCAGTAACCGTACCCTCAGACTGACCCCGTCCAGCTCAGCAGCTGCGGGCGAGGTGGCGACTCGATTCATCCGGTCGACCATGTGTTTCAGATTGACTGCGGTGGGCCGTGCCTGGCGCATCGGAATTAGCGCTGCGTCCCAGCGCGCTCGTACCTGCTCGATCTGCTTGCAACCTCGCGAGGCGAGGCACAAGCCGTAGGCGGCGGCGACTCCGATGGCAGGGGCTCCGCGCACCGCCAACTGCTGGATCGCTTCGATCACATCGGATGGACGTTCGAGGATGCGCTGCTGCTGGCGTTCGGGAAGAAGTGTCTGGTCGAGGATGTGAAGAGAACCGTCGATGTCTCCGACCCACTGCAGGGTCATGAAGGAGAGATTCCAGGCTTCTGGGGCTGTCGATTCCGCACGGCCACCGGGCATCTTGAAGGTCCTTCCTTGCGCCGGCAGATGATTGCCGGCTGCAACGATATCTTTGACAGCGGTTGTGGATCGGGCAAGGGGTCTGACCAGGAGTCATCGATCTCGGTGTGCCGAGGAAGTGGTGATCCAGCAAAGGTCACCGTGGTGATGCCCACCGATGCGAGTGCCTGCTGAGTTTCCAGAGGCAATCGCCCTCGCCGTGACACGATCACCTGGCGCGGAGCCAGATGTGCGATCCACTGCGCCAGCGGGAGGCTGTGCGATCCGTGATGAGGCAGTAACAAGACATCGATGGGGCCGGAGAGGGTGGTGCTACTCAGCAGGGGGCCCTCGGCGTCTCCAGGGAGCAAGAGCGAGCCAGCGGGGCCATTCACCTCGATCACCATCGAGCGATCGTTGGTCGAGATGGCCGGACCGGGAGCTCGTGGATCGGGGCTGGCCAGGATCCGGATGGACCATCGACCGATCCGCAGCCGATCGCCGCTGGAGAGGCGTTTCACCGCAACACCGTGCTGTTGAGCCTGCTGTTCCAGCGCGTGACCCACTGCAGAGAGGGAAAAGTTGCTCGAGACCAGCAAGCCTCCCACGGTTCCGGTTGCGATCAATTCTGGCACGGCGGAGTAGTGATCGAGATGGGGGTGCGAAATGATGATCCAGTCGACCCGTGAACGACCGGCTTTCCACAGTGCTTGGCGGACTCGAGCGGCACCCCCGTCGGGAGCGTCGAGCGATCCCGCATCGTAGAGCAGGGTCGCCTCTGGCGAGTCGAGCAACAGGCATTGGCCTCGCCCGGTCGAGAGTAGCCGGATAGAGCCCTCATCGGGGAGGGAACTCTGGATCGCTGCGCAGAGCAGTGCAACCAGCGCCGCAGTCATGGCCCATCGCAGTCGCCCGGCACTGATCAGTAGCAGCGCCAGCATCGTCAGTGATAAGGCGGGCACTCCGATCACCGGGGCCATCCAGGGACTCCATGGTGTTCGATCGGCCCACTGAGGGATCGTCTCTAGCACGGCACCGATGGCATGCCAACAGTGGCGAAGTAGTTCTACCGGCAGCAGGTCAAGAAGCAGCAGTTGGACCATCGACAGGACGATCCCGATTGAAATTGGAATCAGCATCACCAGGGTCCAGAGCGGTGACAGTGGTGACATTTCAGGACTCCACCATACCAGCGCCACGTGAGCACCGAAGAAGGCTCCCAGTCCTCCAGCCAGGATCGAGCGAGAGATTCCTCGACCTGCGGTGACCAGGTGGATCCCTGCCACTGCGCACAACGAGATGGTGGCTGCCGGAGATGGCGGCGCCAACCCCATCGCGCACCAGATCAACATCGAGAAGGAAAGCGCATGAAGAGGAGTGGGGATCCGCCCTCCCAGCAGGCCGCTAGCGAGCATTGCGCCGGTCATGGCGGCTCGGATCGCTGGTGGATCCGCTCCTGAGAGGAACGCCTGCCCCAGTACCACCAACGCGCCGGTGCAGCGCATTATGTGAGACCAGGGTGGCCGGAGTCGGCGAGCCATGAAAAGGAACAAACTCAGCACGATGCCGATGTGCAATCCACTCACTGCCAGCAGATGTCCGAGCCCGGTTCTCCGCATCGTCCAGCGGGACCCGGACTCGAGCAGTCCTCGTTCTCCCAGCAGCAGCGCACAACCCCACCATCCATCGGTGACCAGCAACCGGTCAATCGCCGCCTGTCGCCAGTGATCGGCGCGGGACATCCAGCCACCGCTTTCAATGATGCTCCACTGCTCGGCGTCGATCACTTGGCGACGACTTCCCGAACCGGCTCGCAAGCACAGTTGTAGCCGATCGCCGCGTCCGATCCGGGCGGCTCCCGGCAGGGTGACCCGCAGTGTCCCGACGATCGGCTGATCACCCTGGCGGATCTGATCGAGGCGGACGGTGGTCCAGCGTCTTTGGCCATGCCACTTCCGATGATCTTGACCCTGGCGCGGCGGCGAGCAGACCACCGCTTCCAGTTGAACCGGTCCGTAGGGGAGGTCCGCTTCCACCGGAGGCGGACCTGGCCCGATGAAGAGTCCGATGGTGAGGGGCAGAAAGGTACGGAGTAACAGTGACCGTGGGCCTGCGCAGCAACCGATGCTGGCCATCGCCACCAGCAAGATGGGGGCTGGAAATCCGCCCGGCAGCGGCCACTGCCATGGCACCAGGGTGCCGATCCACAGAAACAGTGCCGGTCTCCACAGAGGGGAACCTTGGGTTGTGGTCATTCTTGGTCCGAGGTTGGAGACTGGCGCATCGTTCGGCTCGGTGTTCGGCTCGGTGTTCGGCTCGGTGTTCTGTTCGGTGTTCGGTTCGGTGTTCAATTCGAAGATGAGTCCGCGGATCGTATTCGAAAATTTATCGATGATGATTGCTGCTCCTGTACTCCATCGCCGCTTCCTTGGCGTTGTCCCCTATCGAGAGTTACAGGGTGATTCCGCAGGTGTCGGAAGCCAGTCGATAGGTGCATCGATGGTCCGGATCGGGTCCAATGAGAACCGTGGCGAAGCTGCTCGTGACCAAGGAGATCCGCATGTCGAGGAACACACTGATTGCGCTGGGACTGGTGGTGGGACTGACACTCCTCCTCGGCTGGTTTCTCAGAGATCAGTGGTTCGACCTCGGGCCGCTCGCGGACTCTTCTGTGGCGGTCGAACCGCTGGTGGATTCACTACCGCTCGATCCTGCTCTTCCCGAACCGGAGATCGATCCAGCAGGCACTGCAGAAGCGGGGCCGGTACAGATCTCTGGAATTATTTCATCTTTCGAGAGTTCGGCGGCACCGGCGGCACAGGTCTTCCTTTATCGGGTTCAATTCCCTGCGCAGTTCACTGACCGCGGCGGGGTCTCATTGTGGGAGGTGCTGGACTGGGATCAGCTGCGCGATGCGGGGGGGGCCCAGCTAACGACCCTGCCATGGAGGAAAGATCTATCGCAATCGTTGATACGCCACAGCGAGACGGTGGCGGACGGTCGGGGGAGGTACCAGTTTCGGGATCTGAATCCGGGATCCTATCTGGTAGCTGCGGTGACGGAAGGTTCATTGGTGACTCCTGCTCATCCACTGATCGAACTGGAAGATGCACCCATCCGCCGCGATCTGTCGCTGATGAGGGGCTCTCGATTGACGGTCCAGACCATCGATTCACGTGGTGCCATCGAAGATGCACGGGTGATCGTACGCGGCAATCTGGTCGACCCGGCAGCCGGTGGGGAAGCCTGGTACTTTTCCAGTAAAGAACTGTTGCTGTACATGCTCAATCCACCGATGCAGGCGGGGCGCACCGATGCCGATGGGCGGGTCCAGTTCAATCGTCTGCCCGGCCTCGATTACCAGGTCTACGCTATCAAAGATCCACTGGCTCAGGCGAGTCAGCGATTGAGCCTGAGTACATCGCGAGAGATCACCTTGCTCCTCGATAGCGGGGCACGCATCGATGGGGTCGTGGTGTCGACCTCGGGAGTCGAGATCGAAGGGGCGATCGTCCGATTGAGAGACCCGGATCAAGGTCGCTGGGCTCAGTTGCCGAGACCCCTTCCTCATGCAGTCAGCGATGCTTCCGGTCGATTTCAGTTACTGGGAATTCCCGGCGGCACCTTCGAGATCAGCTGTGAAGCGAAGGGCTTTGTCGATGGTCGATTGAGGAGCATCGAACCCGATCCAGATTCGCCCCTTCCGCTCATCGTGGAGATGGAACCAGGAGCGCTGATCCGGGGCATCGTTCGTGACGAGTCCGGGGATCCTCTCGAGGGGATCGAGGTGGAGGCGACGAAACGGCCTCGAGGGTCCTCCGGCAGTACCCTTTCCGATGAGCGAGGCGAGTTCGTGATCGACACGGTGGAGCCTGGGGAGTATCGCCTCACCTGTAAAGGCGCCGAGTGGAAGCAACAGCGTCAGACTATCGAAACCGGTCCCGATCCGATCGAGGTGGTACTGCTGAAGGCGCCGATCCTGACCGGTCGAGTGATCGATCCGAGGGGAAATCCGATCGCCAGAGCTCGCGTACAGTTGGGGCAAAACTGGGGGACGGGAGATTCCGCATCGACCGATGACGCTGGCAGATTCAGTCTGCTGTTGCACCTCGATGAGACCGGCCTGGAGATCCTGGCCCGCGGCTTTCTGCAGTGGACGCAACAGATCGACCCAGCGGTCGGAGGAGATCTGGGAGATGTGGTTCTTGCCGAGGCAGAGGTGGTGGAGGGGATCGTCTACTCACCCGATGGGAAGCCGGTTTTTGGTGCCCGCATCACAGCCAACCAGGTTCGCCAGGGTGGTGGTAATCGGGGACGTAGCGGCACCAGTACCGCCTGGTCCAAATCGGATGGGAGTTTTCGGATCTCTTTTCCTCGTCCAGATTCGCAGTGGCGCCTGACCGCTTCCTTCCCTTTACTTCTGGCGAGTGAAGAGCTGACGATCGATCCCCAGGGACAGAACACCACCGGGGTGAAACTGACGCTGCGCTGGGGGGCTGTAGTGAGCGGCATTGTGACCGGTGAAGGGATGCCCGTTCCTGACGCGACCATCTCCTTTCAAACCGAAGGTCGCGGCTGGAATCAAAATAACCGCAGCACACGAACCGATGAGACCGGGTACTTCCAGATCTCCGGACTGGTGGAAGGCAAATTTTCAATTCGTGCCAGTGCTCAGGGGTTCGGCGACGCCCT
>CAVOEM010000170.1:0-6385 GCA_963694575.1 Planctomycetes bacterium UBA1146
AATATCGCTAGTTAATCCAGATGCCTCAAAACAGCCAGCAAAAATCGTTTAAACAGGCCATGTAAAGAACTCACGGCGGCTCGCCTATCTGGAGCCGAGGTTAATCCACGTGTATTTTTTAGGATATACGAATGCTATTGTAAGCAACTAGGGCTAGAAGATTTACGGGCAATACGAAGATAACAAGGTTAACAAGAGGGCTTATTGCTGCTCACGGGCCTGATACGCCTCGATCCTTTGATGGGGGTCTCGGGAGACGCTTCCGCGATCATCGGGAACCTGGTACTGCAGCGCCAGCTTCTCCAGCTCCTTCTCCAGTCTTTTGCGTGTCGCGGCGTGGGCCGGGTCATCCGCGATGTTCTTCATCTCCTGGGGGTCTTCCTGCAGGTCGTACATCTCCCACTCGCCCAGATTGTAGAAGTGGATCAATTTGTAGCGCTCGGTGCATACACCTCGGTGACGTCGCACCATGTGAGCGGTGTGTTGGTTCTCCAGGTACTCGTAATACTGGTAGTAGAGACTCTCTCGCCAGTCACCCGGTTTATTACCGAGCAGCAGTGGCACCAGGCTTACCCCTTGCATCTCCTGCACCGATGAGTCCTTCGCTGAAACGCCCGCAAGATCGAGGAAGGTCTGGGCATAGTCGAGATTGCTGACCAGGCTTTCCTCGACGGACCCGCCATCGACGACACCGGGCCAGCGCACAATCAGTGGCGTCTTGTAGCACTCTTCATACATGAAGCGCTTGTCGAACCAGCCATGTTCGCCGAGGAAAAATCCCTGGTCTGAGGAGTAGATCACGACAGTTTCGCGGCTCAGGTCCAGTTCATCGAGGGTCGAAAGCATGCGGCCGATGTTGTCGTCGACCGCCTGGATACAGCGCAGGTAATCCTTGAGATAGCGCTGGTACTTCCAGCGGACCAGCTCTTTACCGGTCAACTCGAGTTGCTTCAGTTCGGCATTCTTCGGCTGATAGGCAGCGTTCCAGGTCGCCGTCTGGGCCTCGTTGAGACCACGCTGTGGGACCAATTTGAGGTCGTTCTTGGTCAAGGTGGTGGCGATTTCCATGTCCTGGATCCGTGCGGCGGTACCCCGACCACTGTAATCATCGAAGAGATTGTCCGGTTCTGCGATGTCGATGTTGTCGAACCGATCGAGATAGCGGGGGGGAGGCTGCCAGTGACGGTGGGGGGCCTTGTGCTGGACCATCATCATGAAGGGTTGATCTCCATTGCGCCCCTCCTTGAGCCAGTCGAGGGCCAGGTCGGTGATGATATCGGTGGTGTAGCCGGAATGTTTGCGGTCGGCATGGCCCTTCTCGTTGTCGGAAGGACTACGCATCAGCGGATTGTAATAGGGGCCCTGACCGAGCAGGCGTTCGTAATGATCGAACCCGGTGGGTTCGGTTTTCAGGTGCCACTTGCCAAAGATTGCGGTCTGGTAGCCAACCCTTTGCAGCAGTTTTGGAAAGGTCATTTGCGAGCCATCGAACCGTTCTGCGTTGGTCAGTACACCGTTGAGGTGACTGTGCTTGCCGGTCAGGATCACCGCCCGGCTCGGCGCACAGATGGAGTTGGTGACGCCACAACGACGAAACATCATCCCGTCTGCCGCCAGTTGATCGAGGTGGGGAGTGATGTGGTCGGGAAAGCGGCTGCCATAGGCACCGATGGCATGGGATGCATGATCATCGGTGAAGATGAAGAGGATGTTGGGGGCTTTTGCCGGCCGCTCTGGATCGATGGGCCGGGCGCTCCCTGCCCCCACACAGCCAGCCAGTGACAGCGAAAGCCCGCTTACCAGAACCCCGCTTACCAATACGCCAAGAGCGGTCAGAGATGGGCGAGTGGCCAGAGATGGACAAGTAAGTTTCATCGTAACTCCCTTCAGTACAGGAGGACCAGCATAGCCTGCCGCTGGTGCGGTCGCACCTGAGGGGACAGCCCATCGGCAGAATCGGCGATTTCATTTCTGGACCCACGGCTTCGGTAAAAGCATCGATCGGATCCAGGGCAAGAGATACACTGCCGATGTTTGATTCCGGGTCCAGATATGACGTCGAGACGAGGAAGGTGAGGTTCGCGGATGCTGAATTTTCAAAGGATCATCGCAGTGGCACTGCTCCTTCTTCTGGGACAACCGTTCGCAATGCAGCGGCCACTCCTTGCGGACGAGCCGCTCGATATTCCAGCCGGTGGGAAAAAGGAAGTCCGGTTCGTGCTGCTGGATGAGGAACGCTCCCGCATCCTGGATCTGTTCCAGGCCACCGGGGAAACGATCAGTCCCAACGGCACACTCGAACTGATCTACAACTTCGCCTCGAAGAATGAGCAACTCGGTGAGGACTGGGCACCGATCCCGACCAACCCGTTCGGTCGCATCGGTCAGTCGGTGCGCTGGACTCGGGGTGGCGAGGGCGCAATGGTGGGAGTTTCCGGCGGTATCTACATTGCGGACAAGGGGCAGTGGTTTCACCGGGCGGTCTGGAAGCCACAGGTCAAGGTGGAGTCGACCTATTACTCCTTCTGTGGTGGCAGTGCGGGGGACATGTTTGCTGCGACCTACGCATGGACCAAGGGTTTGCGTCGGCGGGTCGGCAGCAACCTCGGCAGCCAGGTGATGAGGATTTCTGGTGTCAAACCGGCGGGAGGGATCGGCAAGCCTTCAGAGATCATCTTTCGTGAGCCGGTGCATTTCGGTTTTGAACTGAAGGATGGCCAGTTCAGTGCTCAGCGTGGGGGACGCACCCTGGAACAGTCGAGCAGCAGCAAGTTTCTCAAGAAACTCGACAGTGGCCAGGTCGGATTTGTCTGGAGCGGCAATATCCGCTGCTGCATCACCAAGGTGACTCTCCGCGGCCAGCTCGATCTGGACTGGGCTGCCAAGTCGATTCCCTCGCTCAAGACTCGTCTCAAGGAGCATGAGGCGAGCAAAGGGTCTCGCTGATCAATCTTCTGCGGGTGGTTTATTCGCGGTTCCACCGAGCTGGAAGGGGACCGTCTTTACCGCGATCGGCTCCTTCTTTCCCTCCTCGATGATGTAGGTGTGATCGAGGGAGAAGCCGTGGTAGCGGGCGCGGCCAGAGACAGGCCAGTGCACCGTCACCGCTATCACTTCGGTCGCAGCACCGAGTCCCACCTCCAGTTGCGAACTGGATGCGCCGAAACTTCCTCCGCTGCCGACCACCCGGTGGATGGTGCGTGGTCCCGACTTCGTCTTCACCTCGATCTGTACCCTGGCATGACGTGCATCGCGGCTCGATCGGGTGCCGGAGAGTCTCAGCGTCAACCAACGGTGTCCATGACCGGGATTCTCGAACAGAACATTGGCGTACCCGTCGCCCTCGTAGGCCCCTCCCATGGTGGCGAAAATGTCCTGATCGCCATCGTGGTCGATGTCGCCGAAGGCGATGCCGTGGCCCTTCTGCAGGTGCCCGAAGCCACCACTGGTGGTGACATCCTCGAAGCGTTGTCCCTGTGCATTGCGAAACATTCGGTTGGGGACCAGGGTGGCGAGGCCCGGCTGACCGGTTCCGAAGTAGGCATCGAGCCAACCGTCACCATCGAGATCGCCGAAGTTTGCGCCCATCGGGAGCACCGTGTGACGGATGCCGGTCTTCTCCGAGACCTCCTCGAACTGCCCGCCTCCGAGATTGCGATAAAGACGAATCCCCTCGTCGGCGGTCGGCATCCCGAGGTAGTCCGCCACGACCCCCTCGAGCATGCTCTCCTCGAAACTACCGTAGGAGCCGGCGAGGATGTCGAGACGACCATCTTGGTCGTAGTCCCAGAACCAGGTGGGGAAGCTGAGTTGGGGCGATTCGACAGAGGCGCTGGCAGTGATGTCCTGGAATCGAGGTCGTCCTTCTTCAACTGCGGGGCCGAGATTTTCGTACAGTGCGTTGGAACTCGCCATCGTCGAGAGGTACAGATCGAGATCCCCATCGTCGTCGATGTCTCCCCACGCCACACCCTTCACATAGGCGATGTGGCGTAGACCGACCTCTTGGCTGACCTCGACAAAGGTGCCATCTCCGCGGTTTTCAAACATCTCGCACGGATGAACCTCGCTGCTGGTCGATTCGTTTCCGATGAAGAGATCGAGATCTCCATCGAGATCGTAGTCGCCCCAATCCGCAGTCTGGGTCGGATGATAGGACACGAGCCCCGAGGCGACGGTGACATCGGTGAAAGTCTCCCCGTCATTGCGTAGCAACGTGTTGGGATGATGGCCTGCGCTTCCGAGCCATGCTCCACGAAGAATCAGCAGGTCAGCGTCGCCGTCATTATCGTAGTCGGCATGAGTGATGTTGAGTCCGCCGGTGATGGAGGACAGGCCCATCTGATCGGTTTTGTCCTCGAACTTTCCCTGGCCGTCACTCTCGAAGTAGTGGACCGGATCCATCGGTCCCCACGAACTGACGAACAGATCGAGCTGCCCATCACCATTGAAATCCTCGAGGCTGGCCCCTCCCGCCAGTCCCAATGTGGCGATCCCGACCTGGGGAGCGACATCGCGAAAGCGGCCCACATCATGGGGGGAGGCGAACAGTTCAGGCGACAGGCGAATGGGCTCCGGTACACCATCTGGCCAGTTGCCGAGGGCCATCGAAGCGAGGTTTCGCAACCACCGAAGATCGAGTCGGTCGGGAGAACGCGCCAGCGACCAGTCCAGGTTCTTTATCGCCAGTTGCATCCCCTTCGGTTGCTGGTGCACACCGCTGCCGCCGATGGGGAAGAGGCAGGAATCGAGACCATGCATCGCCACACAGTTCTGCTGTTCTCCCAGGCGCAGGCCTCCGATCATCTGGCTCCATCGAAGGGATTCCTCGACATCGACGATTTGATCTCTTCCTTCGGCCGGCAACGCCGTCAGCAAGGAATCGAGGCGAAGTAGTCCCTTGGAGATGTCCCCCGCCTTGATCCATTCGTCGGCGGATTGATGGAACAGTCGAAACTTGTCGCCATTGGTGGTGGCTGTGCGGTAACGAAGCCCGAAGAACTCGGCACGTTGCCGATTGAGGAACTTGTTGCTCCTGGCATCGGCCTCGCGGAGTACCTCGAGGTAGTTGTCGGGTGGATCCTCCGATCGGACCAGTTCGATGAAGAAGTGGCCAGAAGAGAGGAACAGTGCTGCCAGCAACGCCGTGGCGTGCAGTAAGCGGATCTTGGATCGGATTCTCGTCGACAAGGGAGTTACGCACCTTTCAGCCGAGTTCACTGCACCGTATCCGCGGAGATCGGCTCGACAAGCGGCTTGTCATCCGGCCGTGAAGAGCCCGCCGCCGTGAAGAGCATTCTGCACCAGATCCGCACGTCTATTCCACTTTCGACAGTCCGAGTTCTCCGTACTTCCGGATGCTCTCGATAGATCGATGACCCTGAAGGGAGGTTCTCATGACCATCCTGTTACAGATACCCACTCTCGTGCTGTTGTGTGCCCTGCAAGGTGCAGATGGTAGCGGCAAGCCCGAGATTCCTGCCTTCCAGTTGAACGCTGCTGAACAGGAGCGAATCCTCGATCTGTTCCAGGCGACCGAAGAAAAAATATCCGCCGATGGCACCGTTGAACTGACCTACGATTTCGAGCGGGAAGATCGAAGCCTCGGTGATGACTGGTTCCCCTCTCCTGGGTCGGAGATTTCGGGCAAGGTGCGCTGGAGACGCGACTGGGAGGGCCACTCCAGAGGGGTCTCCGGTGGTGTGATCATCGCCGATGAGGGGCAGTGGTTTCATGCGGCGGTGTGGCAACCGGATGTGCGAATGGAACTGACCTACGTCTCCTTCCTCGGAGGTCGCCGTGGTGACATGGTGGCAGCGGTCTTCGCCTGGTCGAAAAGGCTACGGCAGCGGGTAGGCAGTAATCTCGGAACGCAACTGGTTCGCATCGCCGGCACTCGGGCGGTGGGGGGGGTGGGCAAAGCTCCCACCATCGCTTACGAGGAGCATCACAAGTTCGGCTTCGAGTTGAAGGAGGGTCGCTTCAGTTCCCTGCTCAACGGACGTGCCAAGGAGCAGACCGACAGCAAGAAGATCCTCAAGAAACTCGGTCGTGGTCAGGTGGGTTTGGTTTGGCGTGGAACCATCAGTGGCATCATTCCTCAGATGAAGATCCGCGGTAAGCTCGATCTCGACTGGGCCGCCGACCAGATCGCACCGCTGCGGGAGCGGCTCGATCAACACCGTCAGGAGATGGTCTCGGCAGCGGAGTAAATCCTCATTTGATCGGTTTCATTGCGTTGTCTGCCCATCCTTCCAGTTCCACCACTTGAGGGATTCGGGATCGTGAGTGCGATGGCTTGCAAAATAAGTCGCACAGCGGAAGACGTACAAGACGCAGCGATCGATGTGGCCACCGCGCAACTGACAAAGCGCCTCGTACAACT
>CAVOEM010000171.1:0-6314 GCA_963694575.1 Planctomycetes bacterium UBA1146
TTCTTTGGACCTTTGACGGCGATGAAGAATCTGAAATCTCGCCCGACCTGCGAAGCACAGATTCTGCCAAACCAGATCACGAATGACTCGCCGATTCGCAAGTGAGTCGTGTGCTGAGTCGTGTGCCCCGTGTTCCCTGTGTTCCCTGTGTTCCCTGTGTTCCCTGTGTTCCCTGTGTTCCCTGTGTTCGCCGTGTTCCCTGGGGACCGGGACATGACCGTCTGCCATTCGCAAGCAAAATGATCTGGTGCTTCCATCGATCTGGTGCTTCCATCGATCTGGTGCTTCCATCGATCGGGTGCTTCCATCGATCGGGTGCTGGGGGAGTGGCAAATTTGGCGGCGCTGAATCCGTGATCACGGCATCGATGATCCACGGCATTCTCCAGTGAAGTCTGAGGGTTACTGTTGTTCCAGCGACTCACTGATGTTGTGGGTCTCTTGATAGGTGCCAATATCTCCTCGACAGATTTTCCCGTCAAACTGGATCTGCACTGCTCTGTCGTAGACCCGCTTTTTCGCGTCCTCGAGTGAATCTGCCAGTGCCGTGACGCCCAGAACTCGTCCTCCCGAAACGACGCAACTTCCATCCGGCCCAGCCGTGGTACCTGCATGGAACACCTGGATGTCGTCATCGATGCTGCTGAAGATCTCACCGTCGATGATTTGGCCCTTACGGGGGGCCGCAGGGTAGCCGTCGGAAGCGAGGACCAGGCACAGGGATGGACGTGGATCCCAGGTGACCGACGCCGAAGAGGGGGAGTGGTCGGCGGTGGCTTCGAGAATATCGGCGAAATCACTGGTCAGGCGAAGCAGCACTGGTTGTGTCTCGGGATCACCGAGGCGGCAGTTGTACTCGAGCACGCGGGGACCAGATTTCGTCATCATCAACCCGGCGTAGAGCACTCCCGAGTATTCGATCTGATCCGCCACCAGCCCTTCCAGGGTCGGTTCGATGATGGTCCTGCGAATCGTGTCGAGATCGGCGGACCCGATGACGGTGCCAGGGCAAAAGGCGCCCATCCCGCCGGTGTTGGGTCCGATGTTCCCATCGAGAAGTGGTTTGTGGTCCTGAGCCGTGGGCAGCAGCAGTGCATCGGTACCATCGACGATGGCCAGAACCGAGACTTCTGGACCATGCATCCTCTCCTCGAGGACCACTACCCGACCACTCTCTCCAAAGGAACCTTCCACCAGCATCGCAGTGGCCGCTTGCCGTGCCTGCTGTCGATCGTCGCACACGATCACCCCTTTACCCGCGGCCAGGCCACTGGCTTTCACCACCACTTGCGGGGGCAATGCATCCAGAGCGGCTTCGAGATCGTCGATGTGGTCGATGGTGCGATGAGCTGCGGTGGGGATCTGGTGCCGTTCCATGAACTGCTTGGAGTACGCCTTGGAGCCCTCCAGTTGAGCGGCAGCGGCGCCGGGACCGAACGCTGCTATTCCAGCACCACGGAGTCGGTCTGCCACTCCGGCGACCAGCGGCGCTTCAGGGCCGATCACCACGTGGTCGATCTGTTCCGATTTGCAGCGATCGATGAAGGCATCGATCTGGACGATCGGATCGATCTGGTTCCAGCAGCGGCCGAGGCGAGCGGTACCCGGGTTTCCGGGGCAGGCGATCACTTCTGTGACCCGCGGTGAGCGCGCCAGTTGAAGACAGATGGCGTGCTCGCGTCCACCGGAACCGATGACAACAACTTTCACGGTGAGTCCTCCGACGGGTTGGTTTTGGTCGAATGCATCTGGAAGTAAGTCCACGGCCGCAATGAGAGCCATGCCAGGATCACGATGAAACTGGGGATCTTCCAAGGGTATGAAGAGACGGCGATCAGATCAACCAGTGGAAGGCCCATTACCAGCGTAATCGTACAGTGATGCACTGCCACGCCCTTTTGGAAGGCAAAGGCACGAGTGATCCACCAGAGGAGTACCCCGCCCAGTAGCAGTCTCATGGAGAGATTCCCCACCTCAATCTCCAGC
Source organism: Planctomycetes bacterium UBA1146 (assembly GCA_963694575.1). Classification (GTDB taxonomy): domain Bacteria; phylum Planctomycetota; class UBA8108; order UBA1146; family UBA1146; genus QNYK01. The sequence continues at coordinate 1,986 of CAVOEM010000171.1, forward strand.
GGGGGGAAGGGGATCGAGATCAGCAACGCCACGATACCCAGCAGAAACAGTCTCCGGGTCAGAGTTCGTTCGGTGCCATTTTGTTCCGCCTCGGAGAAATAGGTGATCGCTGCAGTGAACGCACCGATGCGAATCGCATGAATCCATGCGTGTTCGATCCCGCCCGAATAACTGGCTGCCAGCATCACGATGGAAAATCTGACGCCACCCATCGCGAGGGGGCCGAGGATGGGCACCTTCTTGAATCCCAGGTCGTACAGCAGTACGCAGGCGATGGCAGTGAATGCGTGAAACCGGATGGGCTCTGGCATCGCCAGGGTTAGCCCGGTGATGCAGATCGCCAGCAGTCCCAGCGCATGCCTTGCGGCGGCCACGGAGAGATCACCTGCCGGAAGGGGTCGATGGGGAGCCAGTTTTTTATCGATGGAGCGATCCGCGAGGTCATTCAATCCCATACCGAACATGTACAGGGCCATGGTCCAGCAGATCAGGATGCACCATTCATCGGCGACCAGATTCCAGCCACCGATGGTCGCCCCTGCTACTACATTGGAGATTGCCGTAGGGGACAGCCGTAGGCGGAAAAATTTCAACCACGGAGCCAGCAACCTACCTCACCTTCAACAGGAGTTAGCGGAGTCGCAGCAAGTCATTGTAGGTGACAAAAAGTGCCAACGAGATCAGTAGAAAGAAAGCCACCATGTGCACCGAATGCTGGATTCGTTCGGAGACCGGGCGTCCTCGGATCCCCTCGATCAACAGGAAGAAGATGTGTCCGCCGTCGAGGATCGGGAACGGCAGCAGGTTGAAGACTCCCAGATTGATGCTGATCAACGCCAGCAGGAACAACAGGTTGCCGATTCCAACCTCGGAGACCTTGCGCCCCAGGTCGATGATTCCGACCGGTCCATTGAGGTTTTTACCATGCACATCTCCGGCAAAGAGTGCCTTGAGGGTGAGGAAAATCCGACCACCCCAGATCCATGACTGACGCCCACCCTGAACCACAGCCTCCTGTATCGAATGCTTCTCGGTGAATTGACGAGCGGACATGCCGATGCCGAGTGGTTCCAGCAACACTCGTGGGGTCACCGCGAGCTGCTGCGATTGCCCGGCTCTGTCGGTGAACTGAATCTGAACCGCTTGATCGGTGCTTTGTTCAGCGGAGCCTTGGATGGCGCCGACCAGATCATTCCAGCGATCGATCCGGACACCGTTGATCTCGTCGATGATGGCACCTGCCGGGATACCGGCGATCTGAGCAGGGGATCCGAACAGGGATCGGCCGACTCGAGCAGGAGTTCCCAGAACCAGCCCGAGAGATATTGGATCTCCTTCGTGGGTCACTCGATGGGATTCCCCACTGGCATCGACCCAACGGATGGGTGTGGCGGATTGGATGTCTTCATCGATGTAGTCCGAGTCTCCGACCAGGCGGTTGCCGATCGACAGGATCTCCGAGCCCACATCGATGCCCAGTGCTTCCGCTGCTGGGGAGGATTGCATCACGGTTCTGATTCCTGAACCGATGATCAACTCCTCGCCGATCCAGTTCCGCATCGCCTCGCTCTGGACCCTGGTTTCTGTTCCGTCGCGGGAGATCAGGATCATCTCGACATCGGAGTCTCCGACCAGTGTCCCGATGGTCAAGAGGTCGAGTAACTCGATGGATTGTGATTCGCGATCGTCTGGCAGGCGCATCGAGACCAGTTCATCTCCGAGCCGGAAACTCTTCTCGGCAGCGCAACCGGGTTGGATCGCCATCACCGTTCTGGAGCGTGGGACCACACCGATTCCTCGACGAGCAGTGACCTCGGATTCATTCTCGGAGCTCGCGGGTGGGGTGAGGTCGATGGTGGCGACCAGCGACTCGTCTCCGCGCAGGATGTCGAGGCTCAACTTCCCGGCAGCGGTGGTGTTCCGCAGATTCCATAGACCCATCAATGTTCGGTCCGCAGAGAGTCCGTTAGCAGTGACAGCGACGATATTCTGCGACGGGATCGCAAGGCGTACTCCGCGTAAACGGTCTCCGACTTGAAGACCCACACCCGCTGCCAGACTCTCCGGTTGGACCATGCCAATCTTGTCCGAAATCGCCGGTACAATGCCGATCCTGAATCGTCCTGCGACAGGATCCCATTGTGGGTCGATGGAAATTTCTCGTAGTTGGCTCTGCCGGTCGACGGTCAGTGTGACAGGTTTCGAACCCGCCAGCGCGATGGCCGTTGCGACATTGGAGTAATCACTCCACGATTCGCCGTTGACCTTCTTGATCAGATCTCCTGAACGAATTCCAGCGGACCATGCGGGACCTTGCTGCGTTGCACTGCCGACTACCGGAGCCTGTTGCTTGACACCAGCGGTAAAGGCAAAGATGAAGAGCAAGAAACCAAAGATCAAGTTCATGGCGGCGCCTGCAACCAGGATCAGTAATCGGCCAGGAATCGGTTTTCGATGGAACTCGTCATCGGAGTCTGTGCGTTCCTGGCCCACTTCTTCACCGGCCATCTGCACGTAACCACCGAGTGGAATCAAACCGATGACGTATTCAGTTTCTCCGTACTTGAAGGCGAGGAGTCGGGCTTTCCAGCCAAAGATGGTGGGTTGGAATCCAACCGCAAAGGTCTCCACGCGAACGCCGACAAACTTGGCGGCGAGGAAGTGACCCAACTCGTGAACGAAGATGAGGAAGCCGATACCGAGGATGGCCAACAAGAGATTCAAAGGTACCAACTCCTGACTCGTTCGCGAGTTTCGCGATCTGTTTCGATGACTTGCTCCAGGCTGACCAGATCTTCTGGCGAATGCTGCTGGAGTGCTTTTTCTACCAACTGGTAGATCTGCAGGAATCCTACACTACCGGAGAGGAATCCTGCGACCGCTTCCTCATCGGCAGCGTTCAATACTGCACCGAAGGTGGTACCCGGATGATCCATCACCACCTGGGCGATCTCCAGTGCTGGAAAAGTGGCTCCGTCGACCTGTTCAAAGGTCAACTGGCCCCTCTCGACCAGGTCGAGCGGCCGAAATTGCCCTGCAGCACGAGTTCCCTGGTGCAGAGCATAGCGGATCGGTACCCGCATATCCGGCTCTCCCAGGTGGGCGATGCTGCTGCCGTCCTGATACTCGACGATGGCATGCACGATCGACTGCGGGTGAACCAGCACCTCGATGCCATCGGGGGGGAGGCCAAAGAGTTCCTGCGCCTCGATCACCTCGAGCACCTTGTTGAAAAGGGTCGCACTGTCGATGCTGATGCGAGGCCCCATCTTCCAGGTGGGGTGCTGTAACGCTTGCTCGATGGTGACATCTTTCAATTGATCGCGCGTCATGCCACGAAAAGGCCCACCGGATGCGGTCAGAAGGATGCGTCGAATCGCTGCGGGATCGGAATCTGCGATGCATTGCATCACTGCGGAGTGTTCGGAATCGACCGGAATGATTCGGGCTCCGCTGGCGCTGGCACAACGCTTGAGGAGAGCCCCTGCGGTGACCAGTGATTCCTTGTTGGCGAGAGCCAGGTCGATGCCCGCCTCGAGAGTGGCGATGCTGGCGCGAAGGCCCGCCGCACCGGTGATTCCGTTGAGTACCAGGTCCAGATCGAGTTCGGCGATGGCGTCGAGTTGGTGCTGTTCTCCCACCCGGAAATCGGTGCCCTGTACGCCCGCAGTTTCGAACGCGGCGAGGTCATCCGGGTCGATGACCACGCAACATTCCGGTTGCTGGTGGTGGACCTGTTGCAGCAGTGGAGCCACCCGCTTTCCAGCGGTCAGTAGAACCGGATGCCACGGCTCCTGAGCCTCTGCCATCACCGCGAGCGCCTGGGTGCCGATCGATCCGGTACTCCCGAGGATGGCGATCCTGCGCTGCTCGGTCTTTCGCTGACGGTTCATGGCGATCGTCTCCGTTCTCGTCACAGGGTAACGGAACCGCGCGCCGTGGGCATCGAGGATCGAAGATCATTGGATCGGCAACGCAGCGAAGGGTCGACCAGCGAAACCTTGATGCGGTGCGGTTGCTGCGGTAGGCAAGGGGGCAGAAGTCTGGTTGGAGGAAGCCCTGCTCAGAGAACTGTTTCGTATCCCTACTCCGTTTGGTGAATTCCCGATCTTCGGTTACGGGGCGATGGTGCTGCTCGGGGTCCTCAGTGGCCTCTGGTTGCTACGAAGGGGGGCCCGACGTCAGGGCCTGGACCCGGACTCCCTCTCCGACCTGACCGTCATGCTGGTGCTGTGCGGGATCATCGGTGGCCGGATCTGGTACCTGATCCAGTTCCGCGAGAGGGTCTACGCCGATGGGGACTGGCTCGAAACCTTTCGACTGTGGAAT
>CAVOEM010000172.1:0-6312 GCA_963694575.1 Planctomycetes bacterium UBA1146
CTGGCTCGGCAACAGTGTCGCCAGTGGACACCAGGTCGCCAGTGGACATCAGGTCGCCAGTGGACACCAGGTCGCCAGTGGACATCCAGTTACCGATGGAGATCGAGCCGCCGTGGACCGGTCATCGGATGCGGTGGAACCGACAGCGGAAGGGCGCGAGGAACTGGTCGAGGTGGCCCGGTCCATCTTCGGCGAAGAAGTGGAATCGAGAATCACCGGTCATCGAGCGGGGATCCGACCGAAAGCGACGCGCCATGGCGGACCATTGCTCGGGAGGTGGCCCGGTCGACCGCAACTGTGGGTCGCCACTGGGCACTATCGGGCTGGTTTACTGATCGGACCTGCCACCGCCACGATGGTGGTGGAGTCGATGCTCGATGGAGCGCCGATTCCCGAAGAGTTCCAACTGCCCTGCTAGTTTCAACCGATGTCATCGGCAGTTACGGAGGATCCAGGCGACCTGTTTCTTGCCGTGTCGAAGTAGTGCCAGGATCAGGTCGCCACCACTGCCTCTAAATTTGCGAGCCAACTGGGCCGGGTTCTCGGAGATTCCTCGCGTCTTGACGATGGAGATCCCTTCTCCCTGCGCTCGTAACCACCGCCGAACTTTATCCTCACGCCAAGGCATCCGTTCGACCACTTCGTAACTCTTCAGCCATGGCGAATCGATCCGTTGATGACCGGCGAGCCAGCCGAGTCCGGGATACAACTCTCCGATGGAGTGCCTAGAGAGTAACTGCGCGACCAGACCCGCCCTCTCGATGACCGAAACCGGTTCATGGATCCATGCGGGTTCGGGGTCAGTGAAGAGATCGAGTACCTCTTCCTCGCCGCTGATCGATTCTCCACTCGGCAGCAGGGTCGCTCGTCGCCGCTGACCGCCATCGAAGGATCCACGCCACAAGGTGGCTTCGACCAGATCTCCACTCTCCTGGATGAACTCCACCTCGCCCGCCGGTAGTTGAGAGACATCCACTCCGGGGCCGCACTTGAGGGCGAGATCTGGATACCTTTCCATCAGCGGTTCGAGAACATCGGGGCCGGGCAGCATCTCCAGGTACGTGTGGCGCCGACGTCCGTCGAGGCGTCGGTCTGGATCGATGTGGAGCGGTAAGGTGGAGAGGGGGAGTGCCGCGGCATCGGCAGTCACCGCATCGCCTTCCCCTCCGGTCAGGCGGACATTGGCCCTGGCCAGGGTCAGGCGCAGGCGATCACGATCGACCATCACCACCGGCCCTCCCTGCGACAGGGCCATCGAGTCGCTTCCGATTCCGCAGCACAGATCGATCACCGGTGACTCGCTACACGCCTGCCGGATGCGAGCAGCCTTGTGCCGGGCGACCGCCGAACGGGTCGCTTGTTGAACCGATTCGGCGGTGACCCACAGCCGTTCAGCCTGGTCGAGGCGTCCCGTGGCGCGGCGTCGCGCGTCCCACAGCGACAGCACCGCAGCGACTTCATCACGGCTGCCATGCTTGCGCAACTGCGACAGTTGCGACAGGCGACCGGGCTCGACGCTTCGTGCGGCGAGCAGTAACGGATCGAGGTCTCCAGCGAGCAGTTGGGTCCAGATCGGGTCCATGCGCAAATCCTAGGGAATTCCGTTGCGAGGTGTGCGAATTGGAGCACTATTTTTTTGTTTGGGTTGCCAAACAATAACGATCGTGGTCCCTTGTGGAGCACCGATCGATCCTGGATGCACCGCTGGAATGGTGCAGGGATCGAGCCACTGGCCAATCGAGGAAGGAATCCAGATGGGACAACAATATGGCTCTTCTCCAGCGAAATGGCTCTGCTGGCTGCTGGCCGTCGCCACTCTGACCTCGGGGTGGTCGCGCGGCTGGGCCCAGGAAGGGGATCTCGCGGGGAATCTCGCGGGGAATCTCGATGGGGATCTCGATGGAGATTTCGTGGTCCAGCCGATGAGAGATGTGCAGATCGGCGGTTACCTCGATCTGGAACTCTTCATCAATTCGAATCGCTTCGATTTCCGCAACCATCGACTGGTGCCGATGCTCGACGCAGTGGTCACCGAGCATGTTCACTTCTCCTGCGAGATCGAGTTCGAGTACGGCGGACCTCAGGTGGCGACCGGTGACGGAGAGGTCAAGGTCGAGTACGCCCATGTCGATGTGGATCTGGGTGGTTGGCAGTTGCGCACCGGCGCCATCCTGGTGCCGCTCGGATCGACCAACCTGCACCATGATTCACCGATTCGTCCGCTGACTCAGCGACCGCTGGTGGCGCGTACAGTGGTGCCGACCACCTTGACCAGTGCCGGAGTCGGAGCGTTGCTGGAGGGTGCGCAAGGAGATTGGCTCCTCGAGGTCTATGCCCTCAATGGTTTCAACGGCGTGGATGCCGATGGCTACAAGATCGATTCGACCAGCGGGCTTCGTGCTGCACGTCCAGGTCTGAAGGAGAATGGCGACCGATCTCCCAGCCTCTGTGGGAGGTTTTTGTGGAGACCAGAACTGGGAACCGAGGTGGGATTGTCCGCCTGGAACGGAAGTTGGGATCCGCAGGGGGAATTGGATCTGACCATCGCCGTGATCGATGTCACGACCGAGATCACCGCTGGCATCGATATCTTCGGTCCCATCGAGGTGCAAATGGAAGTGGCCAGGGTCGCCATCGAACTCGATGAGGCCGCCCGGTCCGGCGGGGTTCCTGCGGAATTGGCGGCCAATTCGATCCAGCTTTCACGCCGTTTCTTTCCGGCCATCCTCGAGCAGTGGTTCGGAGCGGAGTCCTCCTCCGGCCTGACCCTGCGCATTGAAGGTGAAGATCTGGGAGGCGATCGCAGGCGCCGATCGACGATCGGTTTCAACATCCGTCCTTCCGATGAGACGATTTTCAAGTTTGATCTCGAACAGGTGAAGGTGGAAAACCAAGCCGACCCGGACGCGACCATCATCTGCTCGATGGCGACTTACTTCTAGGAGAAGACACGTTGACGCTGACGATACTACTCTCACTACTGCTGGCGGCTCCCACTCCGGAGGCCCAGATGTTCGGGCTGACTCCGATCAGCATCGAGCAAGCGATCTCGACCGCATGGCCACAGGCTGCGGTGTACGAATCGGTAGTGCTGGAGATGAAGGGCGATCTCCGTCAGCGGATCGCCCAGCGTTGTGGAAGCGCAGTACCCGCAGAGCCAGTGATGCTGGTCCGGGTCTCCGATGCCAAACAACAGTGGATCGGAGATGCAGTTCTTCTCGATGAGATCGGGAAGTACCGTCCCATCACATTTTTGGTGGCGATCCACCCAGAGAAGCGGGTGCACGACCTTCAGGTTCTGGTTTACCGGGAGCACATCGGTAAGCAGATCGCGTCGCCCAGATTTACCCGACAGTTCAGAAACCGCGCTGCTCAACCACCCTTTCAGTTACACAGAGAGATCCGAAATCTCTCCGGTGCGACCCTCTCGGCGCGCGCCTCGGTGCGTGCCGTTCGTCGAGCCCTCGCTACCGTCGCAGAGGTGTGCGATGGGAAGAGTCCGATCTCCTGGAAGACGTGGCCCTCTGCGGTTTCTTCGACAGTCGAGGGCGAGGTGGAGACCGATCGATCGGTCCCTGTGGTTCGATCGGTCCCTGTGATTCGAGTTCGCCCTGCGATGGGTACAGTCCTGAGAGTAGAGGTCTACGGACCCGAAGCGGACCAGGTCATCTCCGAGGTGTTCGCCGAGGTGCGACGTCTCGAGGATCTGTTGAGCCGCTGGAATCCACACAGCGATGTGAGTCGAGTCGAGCAGGCGCCTGCGGGTCATCCGGTGAAGGTGTCCGCGGATACGATCGAGTGTGTGAGTGCAGCGTTACAGATCGCCAGAGAGAGCGGTGGTGCTTTCGATCCGACTCTGGTGGCCGATGGCTACTTGCGGATCGATGTCGATCGGGCCACGGGCACCATCACGAGACAACGCGACGATTTGATCCTCGACCTCGGCGGGATCGGCAAGGGATATGCTCTGGATCGAGCGGCCGAGATCCTGAGGGAACTCGGTCATTCGAGAGCTTTGCTCGACTTTGGCGGACAACTACTGGCACTGGATCCTCCCCCGGGAGAATCGACCTGGATGGTCGGAATCCATGATCCAAGGGTGAAGGAGAGCGGGGCGAACTCGCTGCTGCGCTCGATCCCGCTGGTCCGCTCCAGTCTCGCCACCAGTGCGACCTATGAGAAGGGAGATCACATCATCGATCCCCAGCAGGGTCACGCTGCAGTGGTGGCGCTGTCGACCACCGTCCTGACACCTGATGCGACCCGGGCGGATGCCTTCAGTACCGCACTGGCGGTGCTCGGTCCCAACCATGCCCATCCGCTGCTGAATCGAATTCCCGGGGCGGGTGCGCTGATCTTGGTTGCGGGGGAGAAGAGCGCGCGCGGCTACGGGAAGTTAGGTCACTGATGGCCAGGGAATCCGCCGATGCGATGGTAAACATCACACTTGCGGGGAATCCCAACGTCGGAAAGAGCACTCTTTTCAATGCTCTGGTGGGGGCCAATTCGAGAATCTCCAACTACCCGGGGATCACTGCGGATTCGGTGATCGGTGAGTTTTACGGTGGAGAGCAACTACGCATCGTCACCGACTTGCCGGGAACTTATAGCCTCCATCTCGATCTTCCCGAGGCTCAGTTGTGCCACCAGCACCTGAGAATCGATGTGCCGCTGAAAAGCCACCAACAGAACCTGATCATCGTGGTCATCGAAGCGGTGGGATTCCCGAGAAATTTCCAGCTTCTGGCAGAGTTGATGGCACTGGGAGTTCCGATGGCCGCGGTGGTGACGAAAACTGCCGAGGCACAACGTCGTGGTTACCAGATCCAGTTGCAGGCGTTGGAAGAGTCGCTGGGAATCCCGGTGGTCGAGGCTGCCGAGAAATCGGCTATGCGGTCCATCGATGTGGAAGCGCTGCTCGCTGCTGCGCGGATTCCCACTCCGGTTCCCACTCCGGTTCCCGGAAATCAGGAATCGATCGAACAGTGGAGTTCAGATCTGCTGGCGAAGACAAGTCTTCCGGTCCGTCCCGAGCAGGCCCGCAGAAGGCGAAGGAGAGATGATCGACTCGACCGTGTGCTGGTTCATCCCATCGCCGGTTCCCTTCTCTTCTTGCTGGTGATGATCGTCATGTTCGGATCGGTCTACTGGATGGCACAGGTACCGATGGAGTGGATCGATGTGGCGTTTGGAACCGTCGGGGAGTGGATCTCCACTTCGATGGAAGATGGTCCGTTGCGTGGACTGCTGGTGGACGGGATCATCGGTGGAATCTCGGGAACGATGATCTTCTTGCCGCAAATCCTGCTGCTCTTCTTTCTCATCTCCTTGCTGGAAGAAACAGGGTACATGGCGCGAGCCGCATTCGTCGCGGATCGCTGGCTTCGGCCCTTCGGCTTGCCGGGACAGGCGTTCGTACCGCTCCTTTCGAGTCATGCCTGTGCGATTCCAGGAATTCTCTGTACCCGACTGATCCCCGATCGAAGAGATCGGCTCGCCACCATCCTGGTGGCGCCGTTCCTCTCCTGTTCGGCGAGGTTACCAGTGTACATCTTGATGGTCGGAATTCTCGCCCCGGCCAATCCGCTGGTAGCGGGCTGCGTATTCGTCGGCTGCTACTTGCTCGGAGCGATGGTGGCAGTGGGATCTGCTGGTCTGGTCCGCAAGACCCTGTTGCCTGGACCCAGCCTGCCGATGGTTCTGGAACTACCACCCTACCGCCTGCCGTCGATACGAGACGCCGGGCGCATCGCCATCGATCGAGGATGGATCTTCTTGAAGAATGCCGGCTCGGTGATCCTGCTGATCTGTATCGCCTTGTGGTGGCTCAGTGCTTATCCGTCGACGCCAGAAGGTCCGGAGATCCAGGAACTTCGTGTCGCGGCAGAAGCGCACTCCGATCCGGGGGAGTCACAACGGTTGCTGGACCAGGCACAGTCTCTCCATCTGAGGGAGTCGGCGAGGGGATCCTACGCCGGACAACTGGGTCGCTGGATCGAGCCAGTTCTGGCCCCGATCGGTGCTGACTGGCAACTGTCGGTGGCGGTCCTTGCGAGTTTTGCTGCGAGAGAAGTGTTCGTCTCGTCACTCAATGTGATGGTGGGGGTCGGAGAAGAGGAGGCTGCAGGGAGTTCCATCGCTCGAATTCGCGAATCGAAACGAGATGATGGATCGCCGTTGCTTCCTCCTGCGGCTGCTGGAGGACTGCTGGTCTTCTACATCCTGGCGATGCAATGCTTGCCCACCCTGGTGGTGACCAGCCGTGAGGCTGGAGGGATTCGCTGGGCGTTGCTGCAACTGATCTGGATGACA
>CAVOEM010000173.1:0-6191 GCA_963694575.1 Planctomycetes bacterium UBA1146
GTAGTTAAAACTTGAGCCACTAGAAGCCACCTTGTCGTTCTGATCGACAAGGTGGTTTTTTTTTTTTTCATCTTCCTCGGCTGGCTCCACCCGCGAATGGATCCAATCTTCAGCTCCCTCTACCTTCCGATCCCTCTACCGCCCGATCCCTCTACCGCCCGAGCCTTCTACCGCCCGAGCCCTCTATCGTCCGATCCCTCTACCGTCCGACCCCTCAAATCCCGGGATTCCTGGATTTGAATAAAATATTTTTGCCAGGTCGCCCAGGTCAAATCCATTTCAAAACGGCTGTGGTCGAGTGGTGAATTGTGGATAAATGTCTATTACCCAACAGGTTAAGGTCACGAAAGTGGGGCGGGTTGAGCGCGTCTCATCGGTGCTTATGGCACTCCTGGAGCCGAAAATATCTCAATTGTGAAGGAGCAGGAATACGATTACCCTTTAGGTAAGTGCAGGATAGTCAGGTCCGGCACGAGGAAGAGTTTTGGTTGATTAGGGAGTGGATTCGCCACCCACTGAGCAACCGATAATCTGAGTGAACTATGTCGTCTGTGCGAAGAGCATCGCTTGAAGCCAAAATGGGCAACAAGGCCTTTATCTTCAAAAGTGTGGAATGGGTGTGGAGAGGATGTGGGAATGTTGGGCAGAATTTATCGGCACATACCTTCCCGCGCTTCGTTCTGTTGCGAATCCCGAGGATTCGGGATTCATGGGCTGTGTAACTAAAAATTTGGAACTTTGAACAAATGGTCAGCCATCTGTTTTCTCGACCGCTTCGAGGCGGAGTTGGAATCACCGGTGGCAATATGAAATTCCTTGAGGAGGGAAACTCGATGATAACTTTCAAGTTACCGACAGCAATTCTAGTCACTCTGCTTTGCGTGGCCAGCCTGGGTGTGGTCCATGCGGATAACTGCTTCACCGTTACCGGTGGTGGTCAATCGGTGCAGGGATTGGGCAGTGCTGCATTCGGGGTCGAGATGACCAACGATCAAGAGGTAGAGGGCTTCGTCGTGGCCATCAGTTACGACAACTCTGCCGTGGCCATCACCGATCTGTCGATTGGCGGAACCGTCACGGATAGCTCCGGGGCTGAACTGGTGGTCCCCGAGATCCTGGGAAGTGGTTTCACGCTGGGAGTGGTGCTGGATGCCGCGGCACCCTTTGATGCTCAAAAGATTGCGGTCGGTTCGAACCAGAGTATCGCCAATTTCACCGCACAGTCCGTCGTCGTTCTGAGCCAGGGAGACCCTGTGGTGACCACCGGCTTCGATTTTGTCGATGGAGCGTTTAACTCTCCTGTGCTCGACAACATCATGGTTCAAAATGGCCAAGCCGTCGGAGTGAACAATGGTCTGTGCCTCAATGGGGATTCCACCGCAATGAGTATCGGGGCCCCGCCACCGGCGACTCTGAGCATCGAGGACACCACTGCCGACTCGAACGGCAATGGATCGGTGAGAGTGCTGCTGGAGAATTCAGGGGAAACCCAGGGCTTTGTCGTGTCGATCACCCACGTCGAGACCGAGGTCGCTCTCGGATCGATCGATCTCAACGGATCAGCAACGGAAGCTGCTGGTGCGGAATTCACGGCGATCAATACCTACAGCAACGGGGGAACCCTGGGAGTGGTCCTCGACTTCACTGCGCCCTTCGACGGACAAACGATCGCTGCCGGTGTAGACACCCACATTGCCAATTTCAATTACTCTGACACCGTTGATGTCTACATCGAGGGGGATCCGATTCCTGCGGACCAGGTCGCAAACCTCACCTTCGTAGATGGTGCGTTCGGAGCACCCCCACTCAACAACATCGTGGTCTCGGGGGGTCTTTCCATCGCGCCGGAGGTGGTGAATGGAACCTTCACGACTCCGCCGACATCGGTTCCTTCAGAGGATACAGTGCTCTGGATGGAGACCGATTTCCCCGATGGAATCGCTCATGTGGGGGAAACTGGAGCGCTCTGTTTCTATTACGCCGATCCGACCGACAACATCCAGGGAATGACGATGACGGCATGTTTTAACTGTGACGCGACCGTCGGCTCGACCTGGTCCTGGGGTGGATCCATCGTCGAGGAAGTGGGGGTCGAGTACCTTGCGGTGCAGGCCGACAACTCCGATATCGATGGCGATGGGTGTGAATTGGTAGTGGCGATCTTGCTCGACGCCTTGCCGCCCTTTGACGGGCAGACTCTTCCGCAGACTGCGGATCTGAACGAGGGGCGTTTGTTGATCGGATGCCTTCCTGTCACCATCGACGAGACCGCTTCGTGCGAAGAGAGTCTCGAGTTCACCTGGTGCAATGACATTAATGGAACAGGAACGGTAAACCTCTACAACAACGTCGTTATCAACTTCCAATCGATTCAGGAATACGAGCGAGACGACACCGTGATAGTGGTGAAAGCGGCTCAAGTATTCCAGCGTGGTGATTGCAACAGTGATGACAAGACCGACCTGGCAGATGCGGCAGCGGTACTGGCGAATCAGTTCGGATCCTATGAGATCGACTGCTCGGATGCCTGCGACGTCAACGACGATGGCTTGTTGAACATGGCAGATTCAGTCTATCTGCTGAACTGGCTCTTCAAGTTTGGTGATATCCCGGCAGCTCCAGGTCCATTCGATGACGGTGAGGATCCGACCGATGATTCGCTGCCTGATTGTGACAGTGACGATACGAACTGCGGTTAATTGATTTGAGTTTGGCCCCCAGGATTCACGACCTACGTGAATCCTGGGGGGACTCTCCGTAAACCCTGCAAGAAGTTGTAGGGGGGGAGAAGAAAGTCTACTCAGGAAGACACAGATTGAGATTGTAAATGTAAGTGGGTCGAGGCGAGCAAGAGTCGCTTCAAACATCGAAAGTGAAGAGATTATGCGAAGCGGTGTAATTATTGGTCTACTACTGGCTCTCTGCTGCTTCGCGGTGGATACGACACATGCTGGTGGCGGTGCGACCTACAACATGAGTAGCGATGCTACTGCTGCTGGGGGGACGGTGAATCTGTCTGCCACCCTCGACAACAATGGTGGTGATATCAGCGGATGGTCCTGGGGAATCTGCCACGACGAGTTGGTGGCGACCGTGTCGAACATCGGTGATGGAGGTGGTGCTGCCAATAGTACCTCGACCGTCAGCGCTGGCGATCCGGCGAGTTTCAACGAGAGTTCCATCTATCCTGGAGGCTGGACACAGGGCGTGGTGATCGATTTCGTCGGTTGCTGTGTGGTGGGTAGTGGGACCACCGGATTTCTGATGGCCACAGCGGATTACACCGTCGCTGGCGGTGTTGCTCCAGGTGACTATTCTGTCGAATACTGCGGTGGGGTCCTTGGATCTCCGCCGGTTGCGAATGTCGTCGTGGTCAACGGCGGATCGATCCCCCCTGCTCTGGAGAACTCAGGGATGATCACCGTGGTCGACGTCCCCGACCCGGAGTGGAACTACCTTGGTGGGAATTCCTCGGGCAATAACTATCCTACGGGAGATGGAGTCGGTGGGCTCTCGGTGACGGTTGGCTTCTCCATCCAGGAGAAGGATAACAGTTCCCAGGGCGCAAACTTCCCCAATGATACCCAGGGTTTTTCGATGGGGTGCGGCAGCGACGGAGCGCTGATCACTCCGACAGCCGTCACCACCAGTCTTGGCTTCGATCCTGATTTTGCAGAGTCGAACCTCTACCCGGATGCATGGACCTTGGGCGTGGTGTATTCATTCGCAGGTTCCGTGACCGCCTTCTTCGACGTCGCCACCGAGGTGGTTTCTGTTGAATATGACGGAAATTCGACGGCCCTCGCCGGGATCGAGGGCGCCACGTCGACTCCTTTGGTGTGGAACAATTCCACCGGCAGTCCGCCGGTGTCAAATGTGGTGGTCTTTGGGGGTGGAAGTTATTCACCCAATTTCACGGATGGGTCGATCGAATTCGTCGGCACCGTGACCAACGCTTTCCAGCGTGGTGATTCAAATGATGACGGTGTGATCAATATTGCAGACATCATCTGGGTGCTATCCGAGATGTTCGGTGGTGGGCCTGTCACCGATTGCGCCATCGCGGACGATTCAAATGCGGATGGATTGAACGATGCAGCCGATGCCGTGTACATCGCTACTTATGTCTTCCTCAGTGGCCCTGCACCCGCAGCACCATTTGGAAGCTGCGGTATCGGAGCCGGGCAGACACCTGCAGATTGTGTGAGTTTTAACAGTTGTCCCTGACGGGAATTAGTTTCCAGGTGCCCAGTATCAGGGTCTGGAAGTGCTCACTTCAAGTGGGGCGTTTCTGGAGAAACTTGGAACGGTAATAAAGTGGAGTTTTGAGAGAGGTGGAGGAAGATGCGAGTTATTGAACAGAGGAGTGTGTCCTGCATTATTGCAGTTTGCTTTGCAATCGTGGTGGTGAGTTCGGTTTCCTTGGCGGGAGGCCCAACTGCGTCATTCATTGCCGAGAGCGCATCCGCGCCTTCGACGGGCGGAAGTGCAGTCAGGGTGCTGATCGATAGTTCAGCTGACGTTCAGGGATTCGTGATCTCGATGTCCCATGATCCTGCCGCGATCACACTCAGTGGAGTAGATATCGCTGGAACGGACACCGAACTGTCGGGTGCAGAATTTATGGTTCCCAATGTCTACGCAGATGGCGGGACCATCGGAGTCGTACTCGATTTCAATGCGCCATATGGCGGTCAAGCGATCCCTGCGAGTGCCGGGATTCACGCGGCGAATTACAATTACAGTTGTAATACCGCCGTGCTGTACTTCGAAGGGGACCCAGTTCCTCCGTCAGAGACCACGGCACTGACCTTCGTCGATGGCACATATGGATCTCCGGCACTTTCCAACGTGTCTGTATCCGGTGGGTTGTCAGTCTGGCCATCACTCAACAATGGTAGTTTCACCTGTGATCCGGTGGCCATTCCATCCGAGGATACGGTTCTCTGGATGGAGACGGAGTTCGACAACTCCGAGGGAAATGCTGCCTTCCATGGCCAGACAGGGTCGCTCTGTTTCTACTACGCAGACGCGGATGACAACATCCAGGGAATGACGATGACGGGCTGCTATGACTGCGATCTGACCGTGGGATCCGATTGGGATTGGAACGGATCGATCGTCGAGCAGATTGGTGTCGAGTATCTCGCTGTCCAGATCGACGATGATGCTTCGGACGGCGACGGTTGTGAACTGGTCGTGGCAATTCTGCTGGATGCACTGCCTCCATTTGAAGGGCAGACGTTGCCACAGACTGCCGATCTCAATGAGGGCAGGCTGCTGATTGGTTGCTTGTCGGTGACTGTCGATGACACCGCAGAGTGCGATGTCGCACAGGAAATCAACTGGTGCAACGGGATCAACGGTACCGGCTCGGTCAACCTCTACAACAACGTGGTCATCGAGTTCCAGTCGCTCCAGATCTACGAGCGGCATGACACTTTGGTCATGGTGGTTCCAGAAGAGATCTTCCAGCGTGGCGACTGTAATGGTGATGACAAGGCCGATCTGGCGGATGCCGCTTCGATTCTGGCCAACCAGTTCGGATCCTATGATATCGACTGTTCGGATGCCTGTGACGTCAACGACGATGGCTTGTTGAACATGGCAGATTCAGTGTCTCTGCTGAACTGGCTCTTCAAGTTTGGTGACATCCCGGCAGCTCCAGGTCCATTCGATGACGGAGCGGATCCGACAGAGGATTCACTGCCTGTTTGCGACAGCGATGACACTAATTGTGGGTAGGTAATTGATTCCAGAATCGCAGCCATGCTCGAGCGATGTCGCTGGAGCATGGCTGTGGATTTGATTCTCGACGGAATTTGATTTTCATAAATCTCGCACGCTTGCAGGATTGCAGCGTGTTCATAAAAAAGGTGGACAGATCATGCGGCTTCTCCTTGTAACTGCGTTTCTGATGATGTTGGCGCTGATGACAACCGGCGTTTCTGCGCAGGATTATGTCCTCAGCATCTCCAGTGGTAATATTCCCAATAACGGGAGCGGAGATCTCTCTGTCACTCTCGACAACAATGGTGGAGAGATGCAGGGCTGGTCCTTCGGAGCTTGTAATGACACCGCCTTCCTCACCTGTACCGGTGTGGCGGACGGATCGACCACAGCCACCGTGAAAAATGGCGGACCTCCTGACTTCAATCAGGTCTCCGTCTTCGACGAAGGCTTCACTGCGG
>CAVOEM010000174.1:0-6140 GCA_963694575.1 Planctomycetes bacterium UBA1146
AATCCCCCTGGGGCCAGTAGAGCGAGCGACCCTGACAGTCTCTTGCCAATTTTCGGAAGGCGATCATGATGCTCCTTCTCGACTGGAACTGTTGGGAAGTGCGGATGGAATCTCCTTTGATACGGTTGCTCACCAGAGTTGGAAATTGGTGCAGACTCCGGGAAAGAGATTTCAGCGAACCCTGTCAATCGACACCTCTCTGCGCTTTGCCAAGGTGAGGGTGGTCAATGGAAAAGGGAACGGAGTCATCTCTGGTTTAAAGGTGGACGCGTCACTGGGGGGCTAGTAGCCGAAGATAATGACCATCAAGATCAGATTTGACTGAACTTTAGACTTTCAAGAGCCGATGAGGCTGATGAGATCTGGTAGGAGATCCTGAGAGTCGTACACGGAACCGGAACTGCAGGAGCAATTTGAATGTCAATCCCCGATCGATTTGCAATGGATCAGCGACGGATCGAAAAGATCGCCAAGAATTACTCCGATCATCACGATCTGGAAAAGGCCAATGCGCAACACGTGGCGCACTACTGGCAAGGGCACAGAAATTGGCCCGTTCTTCACCTTGATGATGTGTCGGGGATCCCTTTCTTGACCGGTGTAAAAGGTGTGGATGAGTATCAACATCGAGCTCGAGTTCGCTGTGGCGATGGGGATTTGTTTGCGACCGTCACAGATCCCACACCTGGATATGAGCAGTACTGCCAGGATCTTCTTGGAATGGGTTCTCCCCAGCACGTCTATTCCCGTCCCACCGATGGGGCTTTGGAAGTTTCTGAAGGTTGCCGCCGGGGAGAGACATACCAGCAACTGGTGGAGAAGGCTCGTTCCGCCGGCGGGTTGCTGATCGAGCCCTACATGGGAATCGAAGCGACCTGGGAGCTGGGGGCGAAAATTGCCGCTGACTCTGGAGTACCGA
Source organism: Planctomycetes bacterium UBA1146 (assembly GCA_963694575.1). Taxonomy (GTDB): domain Bacteria; phylum Planctomycetota; class UBA8108; order UBA1146; family UBA1146; genus QNYK01. The sequence goes on from CAVOEM010000174.1 coordinate 920, forward strand.
TCCAGATTGTCGCACCCCCTCCCGCGGTGACGTGGGTGGCCAATGATAAGGCCTTCTTCACCGAACTGGTCAGAGATGTGGTTGGAGAAGAAGCGCTCGTGGTGACACGTACGGCTGTCGATGTTGAAACCTTATCGAGACATCTGCGAGAGATCTCGGCCGGAGTGAAGAGGGTTGCGATCAAGAGAACTCGCTGTGCATCAGCGATGGGGAATCGTCTTCTTCGCACTGCGGAGATCGTTGACCTTTCTACGACCGAACTGGAAGCATTGGTGTCAGACGTCCTGTCTTCGTTGGATTGGCCGGTTGGCGAAGAGGTGATTGCCTGTGTCTGGGAGGAGACCGACCTGTCTCCATCCACCCAGTGGTGGATTCCACCGAAGGGCAGCGCACTGCCGAGGATCGATGGGATCTACGAACAGATTCTCGAGGGAGAAGAGAAGTTGTTCGTTGGTAGTCGTCCATCGACACTTCCTGCGACGCTAAACGAAGCACTCGTGGCCCAATCCAGACCGGTGGCTCATGCACTCCAGGAACTGGGCTATGTGGGACGCTGTTCCTTTGATCATCTCGTGGTCGGCGATCCGCTAGGAGATCCTGAATATCGAATTACCGAGTGTAATGGTCGCTGGGGAGGGACCAGTACCCCGATGCATCTGATCGACAGGGTGATCCCAGGAGAACGACCAACTTATCGCGCACAAGATTTCATCGATGAATCTTTGATTGGCGTTCCATTCCCACAGATCTGCGAACGTATCGGCGATCGATTACTCGATGTCCGGAGCGGGGAGGGACAATTCCTGCTCTACAATGTCGGGCCCTTGCGACAATCGGGTAAATTTGACGTCATTGCCATCGCTGCAGACTCAGATGAATCGGATCGATTGCTGACCGAAGTTCTCCCTGAGATGCTGGGGGTGTAATAACTACTTTTAGGGAGATCTAAATGTCCAGAATTTTCCATCTTGAACGCGAACAGGTGATTCCCACAGATCTGGACAGGGCATGGGAATTTATCAGTACACCGAAGAATTTAGATCTGATCACGCCTGAGAATATGTCTTTTTCCATCGTTAGCGATATACCTGCTGAAATGTTCAATGGGCTTCTCCTTGAGTATCAAATATCGATCCCTTTTCTGGGGGGGCAAACCTGGCTTTCAGAGATTCGGGATATCCAGGAGCGATGTTCCTTTGTCGATGTCCAACATGTCGGTCCCTACCGATTTTGGCATCATTATCACGAGATCACTGAACAATCGGCTGGTATCCGGTTTTTTGATCACGTGACTTACGCACTTCCGCTGGGGACACTGGGATCGCTGGTCCATGCCCTTTACGTGAAGTCCGAATTGAAACGGATCTTTGATTACCGGGAGGAAGCGATGAAACGGGTCCTATGAAGTTGCTGGTGCAGGAAAGTACTGATAGTTCGCTGAGTTCTTTATACTGAATCAGGGATCGTTTATACGATCCAAATTTATGAGTTTCTCAAGAAATACGTAGATCGTTGATTGTACACTCATTCGGTGTATTTGGGGATTTAGGCTCAGATTATGCGTGATAAGGTCTTCTCAATTCAGCGAGGGATATCCGATGCGTTACGGTTTTTTATTACGTTCAGGGGCGGTTTCAACCCTTGTGTGGTTCTTTCTCGTTTTGAGTCCAAGCCTCTTTGGCGGCGGATCCCTGGATCTGGTGCCGCTGGCTACTCATCACTCGGGCGTTTTTGAAGGTAGTGCGTCGGAAATCGTCGCTCATGATCCTCGAAGCGATCGGGTTTTTGTTACCAATGCCAGTACCGGAAATCTGGATATTCTTCAGTTGAATCCGACCGGTACTCTTTCGCTGGTCGGTTTCGTGAATACCATCGGTGCTGCCAGTCACGTACGAATCTGGGATAATGGGACTACCAGTTTTGTGGTGGCTGCCGTGCCTGCAGCAAGCCTGGCCAACCCAGGTACGGTTCAGGTCTTCACGACCTCGGGCGCGCTCCAAGCCACTTATGTGGTTGGTGCCTTGCCCGACATGCTCTATGTCACATCGAATCATCTGGTCTTGACCGCCAATGAGGGGCAACCAGTAGGCGCCAATAATCCACCCGGTTCAGTTTCGATTGTGAATCTTCAGACTGGCCTTGTTTCGACCGTCAGTTTCACCGTTTTCAACGGTCAGGAAGCAGCCCTGAGAAATGCAGGTATTCGAATCTTTCCAGGATTGTCGGCCAGCGCAGATCTTGAGCCTGAGTACATTGCCGTGACCCCTGACAACACGACCGCTTATGCGGTTTGTCAGGAGCAGAATTGTGTGGTGGTCATCGATATCCCCACTGCGACCGCAACATCGATTCATGCTCTGGGCAGCAAGGACCACTCAATTGTCGGTAATGGCCTCGATGGAAGTGATTCGGATGGGGGAATCAACATCAGTACCTGGCCTGTTCGCGGCATGTACATGCCGGACAGCTCCGTGACTTATCAGGTCAACGGGCAGAATTACTTGCTCACCGCGAATGAAGGAGATGCTCGTAACGAAGCCGAAAGAGCGAGGACTCTGAATCTGGATCCGGTCGCTTTTCCGAATGCCGGATCTTTGCAACAAAATGGCAATATGGGTCGTCTTTTCGTTTCAACCATTGACGGTGATCTGGATGGCGATGGCGATTTCGATGAGATCTATAGCTACGGAACTCGCTCTTTCTCCATTTTTAATATGAGTGCAGATGCCGAACTGGTTTACGACAGCGGCGACGAGTTTGCATTGACTATAGCCTCTCTGGAAACGGCAAACTTCAATTCGAATAGCACCAGTAATAATTCTGCGGATGGTCGGTCCGACAACAAGGGTTGTGAACCTGAAGCGGTGGTTGTTGCACAAATCGGAGATAGGCACCTGGCCTTCATTGGTATGGAGAGGCAGGGGGGGATTTTCGCCTACGATGTGACCACGCCGGCTTCATCACAGTTACTGGGGTATTTTAGCAATCGGAATTTCGGTGCTAACATCGAGAGCCAGGCTGCTGGTGATCTGGGAATCGAGTCGATTGTCTACGTAAAGCCGGAGGATAATGCCCTGGGGCAGCCGCTGCTGATTACCGGCAATGAGATTAGTGGCACAACGACGGTCTTTTTGATTCTAGGAGCGTTACCGCCACCGGATTGCAATGGCAACTCGGTGCCTGATCCTGATGATCTCTCATCTGGAACATCCGAGGATTGTAATGGTGATGGAATCCCTGACGAATGTCAGATTTCTGAAGATGACTGTAATCTGAATGGTCTTCTCGATTTTTGCGAGATCGCTAGCGGTGTCGCTTTTGATTGTAATGACAATGGTCTTCTCGATAGTTGTGACATCGTCGCGGGCGCAACGGATTGCGACGCGGATGGTCTGATGGATAGTTGCGAATTGATTTCCGGGACTGGTACCGATTGTAATTTGAATGGAAATCTCGATATTTGTGATCTTGCGGCAGGTGCGGTAGACGGAAACCTGGATGGGATTCTGGATAGTTGCCAGGGGGTGCCATTTATTAGCGGTGACGGTAACCAGGATGGCGCGATTGATATCACTGATGCTGTCCAAATCTTGAGCGTACTGTTCGGGAATGGGGTCTCCGCTTGTCCTTTCGCTCTGGACTCGGACGGAAGTGGTGCAGCAGATATTTCGGATGTGGTTTACCTGCTGGATTACATTTTCCAGGGTGGACTGGCTCCTGCTGCTCCTTTTCCCTCCTGTGGCATTCGGGTCGGCCTCCTCGGTGACTGCGATTCTTTTTCGAGCTGCCCCTGATCCTGTTTTTTATCGATAAAAAAAAGCGGCCTCGTCGGTTGTTGCCGACGAGGCCTCCTTCTGGATTCAGGTCCTCGATGGATCCTTCATCACTCACTCTTGCGCAAGTATCTTCCCTTCTGCCAGCAACGACTGATCGATCCACTGGAGCAGTTCATCGATGTTGAAGATGTTACCCTGGTCATTCTCTGGATCGGGGCCTGGCTCGTCGAACGGTGCCACAGGAGGAGATCCACCGCCGAACAGGTAGTTGAGGGTGTGAATCACATCGCTGACATCATGAGTTCCGTCGTTGTTGGAGTCTGCCGCTTGTTCGGGGACAGAAGGCTGACCACCACCGAAGAGTCGGCCGAGACTGGCGATGGCATCTCCGATGTCGATCTGGAGATCACGAGTGAAGTCCGCGCGCCTGAACCAGTCCCAGGGAATCGGCAATACTATATTTGGAAGGAATACTTGCGGACAGATCAAGTAAACTATGGTGTTAGGAGTTGAGAGAAGATGATCGTGATCCCTGACCAGATCCAGTAACTCCGATGGAAGCCAGGTATCTCGAACCGGGTATACTGGCTCGGTGTGCGAGTAGTTGAGCGAGTAAAAGTAACAACCGACGATGGAACCATCGCTGAGAGTTCTGTTCAGGTATTCGTCCATGGGGCCTCTACACCAGACAGTGGAGATTCCACTGGAGAGCAGATCTCCTCCCGCCATCTCGTGAACGTCGGTAAAAACCTCCACACCATTGGGACTCCCGTATCCGTTGGCGAAGACCACGGTTCCACTGTTCTTGATTCGAAGCACAGCTCCGTTCCAGATCAGTTTGCCGTCAGGGCTGATCGCCGGGATTGCATCTCGACCTGCCATGATGAACTCACCCGCTCCCACTTCTCGAATGTCGCTGTGGATGATGAATCCATGGTATTCGTCCTGATCGAGGGTTCCGAGAAAGTGTGGTTCCAGCTTGAGGACCAGGGTCGACGGAGGGATCGCTGGTGCGCCTGTCAGGCTTGGCGAAGGGATGACCAGCCCGGCGACCTCGACATTGCCCGCCTGGGTGATGGTGAGAGCGGTCCCGATCGATTTCACCTGTTGCGGGCCATGTAGTGTCACCTGAGATGGATTCCCATCGATCTTGGTGCGCATCACCAGGATTTCAGAGAAGTACGAGTTCATCGGACCGGTGGATCCTACCACCATGAATCCCGCTTCCTGGAGAGCGGTACCATCGGGGTGGATCAACTCCTCGACATATTCGATGTCGGCGAAATGAGCCCGGGTATTGAATCCGAACAGATTGGCTCCCGGGATACTGAACGCAGCATCCTCGTAGACCCGCATGAAATCCAGCGTGAGGTCTTGCTGTACCACGAGGATGAAGGGAAGCTGACCGGCAGAGTTGGCGAGTGTGACCGATCCGCAGATGGCGA
>CAVOEM010000175.1:0-6134 GCA_963694575.1 Planctomycetes bacterium UBA1146
CGGCTGGGGTGTCGGTTTTGGCTGGGGTTGCGGCTTGGGTTGCGGCTTGGGTTGCGGGTTATCGCCCCCTGAACCTCCACGGCCATCGCGACCTGGACGAGGCGGTCGGTCACCACCCTGTCCACCACCTTGTCCACCACCTTGTCCACCACCGGGCTGCGGTCCAATCTCTTCGCCACCACCACGGCCTCCGCGGCCCTCGCCACGACGACGGCGCGGCTGATCGCCATCCTGGCCACCGCGACCTCTACGGCCAGCACCTAGTTCTTCACGGTCGATGATGCCGTCTCCGTTGCGGTCGAGACCACCCAGTCGGCGACGCAGCGCCTCCGGCATCCCTTCCAACTCTTCCTTGTCGATCACTCCATCGCCGTTGCGATCGAGACGCTCGAGTCCACCACCACGACGCTGCGGTGGGCCATTGCCATCGCCGCCAGGAGGGCCTTCACCGGGAGGGGGACCTCCTTCGGGACCCGGACGACGACCTCGACCGAAACCTTCCATTTCTTCAGGAGTGATCACACCATCTCCATTGGTGTCGGCAGGGCCGAGCCTACGGCGCATCCCTTCCGGCATTCCTTCCAACTCTTCCTTGTCGAGGACTCCATCGCCGTTGCGATCGAACCGTTCGATCAGGCCTCCTCCGCGACGCCTTTCGGGGCGCGGATTGTCGCCTCCATCTTCGGGAGCCGGACGGCCAGCGCCCCCTCCGAGGATTCGGTCGAGTTCTTCACCGGTGATCGTGCCATCCCCGTTGGTGTCGGCACCACCGAGTCTGCGGCGCATACCCTCTGGAATTCCTTCCAGTTCGGTCTTGTCGAGAACTCCATCGCCGTTGCGATCGAAACGATCGATCAGACCTGCGCCTCCACGACCTCTGCGACGACGTTCGCCCTCAGCTGGCGGGGGAGGAGCCGGATCATCTCCGGGATTCACCACAGGTGGAGTCGGTGGAGCGGGATGATCCTCAGCCGGCGCAGGGCGCGGGGAAGGTGTCGGATTGGGCTGAGGATCTTGAGCCCCAACCAGAGCGGGCAACATCAGCACCAGTAACAGTGCAGAAAATTTGCTGAAGAAACGCATTCATGCCTCCTCAAAAGGAATTTGGTGGATCGAACGAATCTGGCCCTCGTCGAACCGCCGAGCATCGATCGAGGGTATCCATTATCTGGCCCGGTCCAGTACCGTCCCAGAAGGGTCACTCAGGATCAACCCCGGTTTTCCCCAGTCGTCGCACGGAGAGAGTCGAATTGACCAGAACTGGGCGAAATTGGCTCATATTCGGTCGATAGAGCCCGTGAGAACCAGTAGTGGCTCACTCTTGATCGATGGGGTCCCGAAGAGGTTGTACCCAGGATCTTATCCCACCCCCATCCGCACCACCCGCAACATCTTCCATCTCCTCGTCGAAGAGTGTCTCACGATCATTTTCGTGGTGCTTCTTGTCGTCGGTCATGATCGACCCCTTTTGTGGATTGGTGTTCGATATCAATATCCAGTTCCTGATCCGCATCCGGCAGAAGAATTTACGACTACTGAGCCGCACTCTCTGCTACTCCCACCCACATGCCCATGACATGGAATCGATGGCCTCGGCGACAATAGAGGCGTGGTCAAGGGACCACGGGACAAAGAGGGATCCGCTGGACGATCTGCGTGCGGAGCATCGCCGGATCTCCCCCACTCGATCCAGGAGAGCAATTCAGGAGAGACGCATTGCCGGTCGAAGGTGTCGCTGGCGGAAGGTGCGGCACGAGAAACGAGAGAGGGGGGCACCTTTACGCTCGCTGGAAATCCATCTTTCGCTCCAGTACCACGAAGGAACAGGAGAATTGATTCTGCTCATCGGACGGTCGAGGCCTTCTCGATGTCTCGACCCAATGATCTCGATCGAGTGGAGGAAAGAAGGTATCCCCTTCGAAATCTCCTTCCACCTCGGTTCGATAGATTCGCGTCGCCAGAGGCAGGAAGAGTGCATAGATCTCACTCCCACCGATGACGAAGGCTTGCTCGGCATCGGCACAAGATTCGAGCAAGGCTTGCGCTGAATTGAAGGCCTCAACGCCATCCGGAAGATTCTCTGGAGTTCTGGAAAGGACCAGGTTTCTTCGCCCCGGCAATGGTCGTCCGATCGATGCGAAGGTCCGCCGCCCCATGATGATCGGAGCTCCCATGGTGGTTTTCTTGAAGTAAGCCAGGTCTGCAGGAAGATGCCACGGGATGGCCCCTTGGCGGCCGATCACTCCTGCGCTACCGGTGGCCACGATCAGAGAGAGTTGCATATCACACTGCCACCGGAGCGGAGATCCCAGGATACGGGTGATAGCCATCGACCTGGAAATCTTCATAGCAGAACTGGTCGATCTCGGTCACATCCTCACGTAGTTGAAGAGTTGGAAGGGGCCGTGGCTCCCTCGCCAGTTGCTTCTTCGCTTGCTCAAGGTGGTTATCGTACAGATGGAGATCTCCAAAGGTGTGGATGAACTCGCCAGGTTTCAATCCAGTGACTTGAGCGACCATCTGGGTCAATAGCGCATAGCTGGCGATGTTGAAAGGCACGCCAAGAAAGATGTCGGCACTTCGCTGGTACAACTGGCAATGCAGATGATCGCCCATCACCTGAAACTGGAACAAACAATGGCAAGGCGGTAACGCCATCTCATCGATCTGTGCTGGGTTCCAGGCGCTGACGATTAAACGACGAGAATCAGGATTCTCCCGGATCTGCTCGATCACACCCTGGAGTTGATCCACCACTGTTCCGGCAGGCCCTTCCCATCGTCTCCACTGCGCACCGTAAACCGGGCCCAGTTCGCCTGTCTCAGGATCCGCCCACTCATCCCAGATGGACACACCCACCTGTTGCAGGGGCTTGACGTTGGTCTCTCCTGAGATGAACCAGAGCACCTCGTGGATCACCGATTTCAAGTGGACCTTCTTGGTGGTCAGCAGTGGGAATCCCTCGGAAAGATCGAATCGGATCTGCCTGCCAAACAACGTCCGGGTACCGGTACCGGTTCGGTCCGATTTCTGCACCCCGTTCTCGAGTACATCGATGAGTAATTCATGATAAGAATGCAAGATGCCCCCGCGACTCACCCGACCCCCATGATCGAGAGTGGTCAGTGTCTCCGATGGTCACACGGCTCGCCAGTCTTCGCCATGGGGAGAGGCTGGGGAGAGTCGTGCCCACCTCGGACCCGGCGGACAGGTGTGTTGCTGGCGGATCTACCAGCAATTCTCTTACCGGCAATGCTCTGCCAGCAGACCTCACCGTCTCCCGACTAGGGGCAAAGACTAGTCTGTGAAATCTCACAGTCCAACGCATCGGAGGTCGGATCCGAACCACATCCGAGAAACGGCTCCGGGAGCGAAGAAAGCCCACCGAACAGGTAGCTCAACTCGGTGATGGGATCGGAGAGATCGACGAATCCGTCGTCATTACAATCGGATGCATCCAGGCAGGGAACCGCCGGAAAGTTCTGCTGGAACAGGACCCCAAGAATCGTCATCGCATCCGCGAGGTTAATCTGGCCATCCCCATTGGCATCACCCCGTTCAAAGTCTGGCACTGGTGGCTGTCCCAGGTAAACCTCGATTATATTCAGAGCATTGCTAGCCACGATCACATCCAATAGCCCATCCTGATTGATGTCCAGCACCTGCAGGCATTGAGGATCCGGGGCGATCGGAATCTCCTGGAATCCCTCGAAAGGAATCCCATCGCTTCCATGACCCGTCAACACTCCTAGGTAGGCATTGGAATCTTGAGAGACGAAGACCAGTTCTGGCCCCGCTTGGCCATCGATGTCCACAGTCGTCATGTCACCGGCATTGGATAGCTCATTTTCGTAGTGGACTTCTCCATCCGCAAAGAAGGAACCCCCACCGACTCCTGTCAAGAATCCCAGGCCTTCGCCACCTGTTGTGAGACAGACGATGTCCACCTCCGAGAATCCCGGGACCTGATCGTCGAAAAAGTCGGCCACCGCGATTTCACTCACGCCGTATGGCAAACCGATGATCTCACTAACAATGAAGTTGGCATTTCCGTCATTCAAGTGCACCGTTAAAGGTCCTCCTCCAGCAGTGATCAGATCCAGATATCCGTCACCATTGACATCCTCCACGGCCAGCGCATCTGCATGGGGGAACAACTCTGCCGATAGCGAATAATCGCCATTACCATCGGAGAGCAGAAGTCGCGTTTCATCCCCTCCTGGGAAAGACCCCGTTAGAGATGCTGTGACTATGTCCAGTTGATCGTCACCATTGAGGTCCCCGAATTCGACTGCGGAGATCGGATTCATGCCACTACTAATAATTATATCAAAACCAATCCCAAAGGAACCTTCGCCATCCCCCAGAATCACATGGAGTACTCCAGAGCTCGGCCGGATGATCAGATCTAGGTTGCCATCGCCATCGAAGTCGAGACTTGAGCCTTGGGAAGCACCCAGGGGGCAATCAAAGATCTCGGAGTTACCCTGCTGGAAACCCCCTCCCAACTGCCCGTGAAAAATCTCTAGTTCTTCAGAAACCGAGCTCGTGACGACCATGTCGATCTGTCCATCCAGGTTGAAGTCGCCCAACACCATTTCTGAGGGACTAGCGATCACTGGAATCGAATATCCATAAGCGAAGTACTCGTAGTTTTGAGGTGGCTGGGCCATCAGGTTGGACTGGATGCCACAGAATAGAATCGCCAAGATTCCCAGAAGAGAGATCGAATAGGTGTGAATCCGCCTACGTAATGACGTCGCAAGGCTCGAAGTATTCCCACTTCTGGTCAGTTCATTATTCATCACAATGCCGATCCAATAAATATAGTAAGTACAAGATGTCACTCATATTGCTGCGGAGAAAAGTTCCGTTCGAGATAAATTCTCTCCTCGTCACCAAAAGCATACCTGAATGAATGCTAGTTGCACCCATTGACTAACCTTAGAGAGTAAGTTTACTATTGTCAGTAATGTCAGGTAAGTCAGGTTCAGCAATCGCCATCCCTTGACGAACCCATCGCCTCCGCTGAGAGTGCTGGTGAAGTTGCCAGTCAACTTTGACATCGAGTTCCTTGAAGTAAAACCGGTTAGGACACAACCTTGAGATCATTCCCTGCTCTGGTGCCCTCGAAGATGTGGATCCTGGCCTGCTCTTTGGCCTTCTCCCTGACCGGCTGCGGAGGCTCTGAAGATCCCCTTCCTCCCATCAGCGATATTTTCGATCTGCTTCCAGGGGAAGAGATCACCGTGGATGGATTCGTGACGGTGATCCCCGGAACCTTCGAGAGTAGCACTGCAGAGGTCGGTTTCGCCATCCAGGACAGCGCCACTGCTGGAGTTTCAGGAACGATCTACGTCCAGGTGGATCCGCTCCTGGGACTCGATTTCAGTGCCTTGAAGATCGGCAACTCGGTCCGTGTTCGGGGCATCGTCTCCGAATTGAACCAGATGATCACCTTGACCGTCGACCAGGCCGAAGATGTCACCCTCCAAGGTGGCGGCGGCTTCATCTACTTCCCGCACGAGATGCAAACCAACGAAATCGACACCACCGCCTCGGCTCCGGAGCAGGAAGCCAAGATTGTCCGGTTGAATGGTGCCGTCCAGCTCGACCCGCTAGGTAGCGGTCTTGAAGTGGTCGAGATCAGCGATACGGTCGGCCCCATCGGCTGGAATCTGTGGCTCGATGACGGCAGCGGTCTGGCACAGACCTTCTGGCACACCACCGCCAATCTGGATCCGACACTACTGAGTTTCCTCAATGCCGGAACCGAACTGGAGGTGGTTGGATTCCTCAATCGAAACGATGCCAGTTACGAGGTGTTCCCACGCGGCAATTTCGACATCTCTCTGTCGATTCCAGACACTCGTAATCTGGGCGCAGGATCCCATTCCTTGATTCGTGGAGTCACCGCGCTGCCGGCAGCGGCTCTGGCTCCCAGCGGCCAGTACGGTTTCTCTCTCCACGAGGAAAATGGTCAGGGCATCTTCGTCAGCATCACGTCGTCCACCTTCGAGGTGAAAGATTACGAAGGCAATCCGATGACCACTGCAGATCTGGGCTACATCGGCTTCCTCAATTCGATTGGTCTCTACCCTCCCGTTATTGTTCATGTAGAGGGAGACCTGGTC
>CAVOEM010000176.1:0-6122 GCA_963694575.1 Planctomycetes bacterium UBA1146
TCATGACACACTTCCTCACTAATGTTATGCGATTAGTTTCTAGCTGGAAGCAGTCGCCGACTAACTGCTAGCAGGGATGGAATTAAGGACAATCCCGCAAGTAACCAGTTCAAATTCTACTGGGATTTGGTCACCGAACAGGGGCGTGCAAACCCCTAGTTCAATGGTATGGGTAAGTCCGGAGTCGCAGATGTGGAAAATTTACCACTTCGGTGTGTGGCCCATCCCTCATCGATCATCCCTGACTGTTGAACGGAAAATGTTCAGTTACATCCCGGAAGTGACGAGCAGTTCAGCGGCTTACTTTTGCTCGACAGAGTTCAGTTGCAGTTGCCAGCGGGTGGCGGACCGATCGTGACCTGCTTGTGGGTCCTGTAGATGCCAGTCGTTGTGGAGATCGACCAGCACCTGCACCGCCGCGATGGTGTGAAGGTGCGAAGATCCCAGCTGTGATTGAAGGATGGTGTAGGCAGGCAGTGCCGACTTCTTGGCGGGCCGGAAGTGCCCCAGGTCGTGTAAGACAGCGGCGTGGTGCGTCATCAGGATGGCCAGATGCACCGATGACTCATGCGAGATCATCAGCGTTCTCTCCAGCGCCTCGGAGAGCAGTTCTTCGGCTTCTTCCAGACGGCCGAGGCGATGCAGGAGGGTCCCGAGGTTGTCCATCGAGGAGATGGTCAGCGGATGGTCGGAGCCATGAATGTGACAATTTCGCTGAACAATCTGGTTCAGTAGCGGCAACGCTTCCTCTGCCATTCCCTTGGCCTGAAGAAGTGCTGCCATGCCATTCATCGATTCGATGGTGGCCCGATGATCGACGCCGAGGACCAGTTTCCTGCCGAGCAACGCCTGGTCGATACAACGCATCGATTCGTCAAACTTGCCTCGCTTCAACAACAACATGCCCAGCGCCTGCATCGAGTCCAGGGTGACCGGATGATCGGGGCCACGTACCTGGAGATTCTCATCCAGAGATTGTCGATGATAGTGTTCCGCTTCATCGAGACGCCCCAGTGCATGCAGCATCGTGCCGAGCAAATCATTGGCGATGGGTGGTCTGGGAACTTCTGTCTGTACTCCGTTGATCATGAACATCATGTCACCTTCTTCAAAACGGGCGGCTCAGTTCTTTCCGTCGATCTCTCGATACCAACGAATACGCAACCGCGCGCCGCTGGGACGAGAATTCCGAGAAAAAGGAGCCACCCTCGAAAAAAGCAAGTAGATGGGATGGCAGGGCCATATAGGCACACCGTTGTGGGGGTCGGCTGGGAGGACTCCGGCGGTTCGAGAGATCGTGGCGGGTTACTCCTGGTTTTGACCAGCAGCAGTGTTCTTGGCCGCCGCTGGCACTGCCAGTTCGGTGTCATCGAGTTGTTGTTGCCATTGTGCAGCGCTGCGATCGTATCCACCGTCGGGGTCGTGGTGGTGCCACCCCTGGTACAGTTTGACCAGTGTCTGGAGCGAGGTTTCGAGGCTCTGGCCCTTCTCCCCTTGCGACTGGATCAGCAGCGATTGAGCTCGCAGTGCCGGCTCCTCCGCCGCCTCGTAGCGCTCCATTGCCACCAGCGTCTGGGCCTGCCCACTGAGGAATTTGCCCAGATATGCATGGCCACCGGGGAACTTCTTCTCCAGCCCATCGACCGCCTCCTTCGATAACTCGAGTGCTTCCTCGTATTCACCGAGCTCGCGAAGAGCGCCTCCGAGATTGTTGGCAAATATGAGGGGGTCGGTGCTCGTCCTTGACTTCTGGCGAGCACCATCGAGGGCTTCTCGGAAGGATTGCTGAGCTTTTTGCGGCTGATTGTCTTTCAGATAAACAGAACCGATGTTGTTGAGAGCGGACAGTGTTTTTCGGTGTAGACCTCCCAGGAGCGAGCGTCGCCCATCGAGTGCCTTTTGGGAGCACGGTAACGCCCGATCCAGATCTCCTTGCTTCAGGTACACGGCGCCCAGGTTGTTGTAGTAGGTCAGTGTCGAGGAGTGCTCCATCCCTCGGGTCTCGATGCTGAGATCGAGAGCCTCGCGAATGTAGCGCTCTGCCTCATCCAACCTTCCATACTCCTGCAGCAGATTTCCCAGGTTATTGAGCGATGTGATGGTGTCGGGATGATCGTGTGACAGCACTCGACGACTGGTTTCGAGCACCTCCTCGTACAACGGAAGCGCTTCCTTGAATCTGCCAAGTTTCTTCAGCAACAGAGCGATGTTATTGAGCGACTGAAGGGTGTCCGGATGATCATCCACCAGGGTGCGTTTTCGTCCAGCCAGCGCCTCTTGATGGAAACGCATCGATTCTTGCAGGTTTCCCATTCGTTGGTGCAGCACTCCCATGTTGTTGATCGATTGCAGGGTATCCAGGTGATCGTTTCCGAGGGCGCGCCTTCTCCCCTCGAGCACCTCCAGATAGAGCGACATTTCCTCGATCCGGTGATCACTCCTCTTCAGAAGCAGGTGTCCGAGTAGATTCGCCGAACCAAGCGTGCTGGGGGAATCTACCGGGAGCAGTTCACGTCGGATCTTGAGTACTTCCCGTTGCAGGGGAATTGCCTCACTGGTCCATCCCCCCAACTCTTGCATCGTGGTCGCGAGCGATTCCAGCAAGCGTGCTCGCAGCAGAGTTTTTCCCCTGAACTTCTCATTGATGGTCGAAAGCGCCGGACTGATATAACTGTCCCGCACATTTTTTCGAGCCAGCTGGATCCAATCGATATCGAGAGGAGGAGTTTCTTTGACAGTGGTGATGCCAGGAATTCCCAGGTCGGAGCGGTTGCTGGAGAGGGCTGAGATATGATCTCGAAGATTCATGGCCATCGATTCGACATCGAGTCCGCGGAGGATGCTGATCTGGAATTTCACTACCTTTTCCAGGTCGTTCGCCTTCAGTTTCACCTGATGAGTAGCGGAGACAGCATGATTCCTTTCCAGAAGTGCATAGGAGGCCAAGGCTGACAGTGACAGAAACACCAGTGCGGTGGCCGACAGAAAAGTGCGATTTCTTCTGACGAACTTGTACAACCGATACCGTGTGCTGGCAGGTCGGGCCTTGACCATTTCGCCGGAGAGGTAACTCTCGAGATCACGAGCGAGTTCCTGTGCGGTTTGATAGCGTCGATTCGGCTCCTTTTCGAGAGCCTTCATCACCACCCAGTCGAGATCGTTGGTCAGTCGGCGAGCGAGTTGATCGATGTCGGTCCTCAGGTAGTTGGCATGATCACAACTATGATCGTTGGCTGCCGACTCAAATCTCAGGCTCGGCTTGATCGGATTGTCTTCTTCGATCTTCTTCAGCACTTCTCCGTGAGCACAATTTCTCAAACCACCGAGGGCCAGTTCTCCGGTGAGTAACTGGTAGAGGATGGCTCCGAGGGAGTAGATATCAGAACGAGTGTCGACATGGGTTCCTGCAGATTTCGCCTGTTCAGGGCTCATGTACTCGTAGGTGCCCATCGCCACGCCGAAGCGTGTGTGAACCGTTTGTTCGCCGAGTGGTTGTTGCAGGCTCTTGACCAGGCCGAAGTCGATGATCTTCGCTTGTGGTTTTCCATCGACCTCGGTCACCATGATGTTGGATGGTTTCAGGTCACGGTGAACCACCGACTGAGTATGCGCATGCTGGACTCCATTACAGATATCGATGAAGAGAGACAAGCGCTGTTTCAGGGTGAGTCGGTGAGAAGAACAGTAATCAGTGAGCATCTGTCCTTGAATATATTCCATCGCAAAGTAAGGGTTCCCATCATCGGTCGCACCTGCATCGATGAGACGAGCGATGGCGGGGTGATTCATCATCTTCATGGCGTTCTTTTCGGCCTCGAATCGAGCCAGTACGTCGTCGGTATCCATGCCAGCGCGGATCACCTTGATGGCCAGTTTTCTGTGAGGTTTACAGGTTTCCTGGCACAGGTACACATCGCCGAAACCACCGCGGCCTAGTTTTTCCAGCACCCGGTACTTTCCTAGCATTTGCACCCTACGGCTGCCGTCACCATCCAGGGAAGCT
This sequence comes from Planctomycetes bacterium UBA1146, assembly GCA_963694575.1. GTDB lineage: Bacteria > Planctomycetota > UBA8108 > UBA1146 > UBA1146 > QNYK01. Next base: position 4,004 of record CAVOEM010000176.1, read on the forward strand.
TCGGCGTCGAGGATTCGGGTAGGATGTTGCAAGGAGGGGCACTGCTCGAAGAGGCGCTGGGCCATCTCTTGCTCATTTGCTCCTTGTGAACTCTCCACATCGGTGGTGGCGTCGCCATCGGTCCACGAGGAGTGAGATGATTCAGAGCAATTCGAGGTACTGGCTGGGGATGTGGTTTTCATCGACACCTGATCTCCACGCGCGGCGGGACTGCATGGTTACCGTGCGTCTCTATTCATCCGGATCTCACTCCACATCGGACCGCCGATTCTAGAGTTCAGTTTCATCGGCTCCAGCGGGGGGAGGGGGGGGCTTGATCGGGAGAGACCGGCAGAGGATCATGGTCTGCTGGCGATTCCAGAGATCTATCATCGACACGACCAGAAGAGGTGAGAATGAGTGAGGTCTCCGATTTACCACTCGATCCCCCGTCGGATCCGCCACCAGATCACGGTCCCGATCAGGAGTGCGATGTGCGCGCGCGGCAGGATCCTTTTCATTCGGTACTCACCACCGGGTTGCTCCACCTGTTCGGGGAGGGGGATGACGAGGCCCTGGGCCACTTCCTGGCGGTCGAGGGGCATCATTTGCGGCGCTACATCGACCGACGCTTGCCAGGTCATATTCGGGGGCCGATCGGTATCGATGACATCCTGCAAGAGGTAGTGATCAGTCTCGCTAACAAGCGAGATAAGGGTGAGCTGGAGGTGATCAACACCCCGGCGTTTCGCGGCCTGGTTCGCAAGATCACCCAGGGGGTCATCTCCCGGGCGGTGGCGGCAGCGCACGCCCAGAAGAGGGATATCGCACGCAAGGCCCCGCAGGCAGGAACTCATGAGAACAGTTCAGCGCAGGGAAATCTCATCGATCAGGTGCCGGCGAGAACAGGCTCTCCGTCGAAGATGGTTCACCGCGGTGAGCAGGTCGATGCGCTGAAAATCAGCCTGGCAGCCATGACCCAGGATGAAATCGAGATCATCGACATGAGGAAGCGGAGAAACCTCGAATACATCGAAATTGGAGAGTTGTTGAAGATCTCCGAGGGCAGTGCCAGAAAGCGATTTCATCGGGCGATCACTCACCTGCGAGAACTGTTGCGTAAGGAATACCCCGAGAGCATCTGAAGCGGAAACCGCGCTTCCCATACCACTCCCAACGGTCGAGGCACCGGGTATCGCTACCATCGAGGTTCTGGCGAGCCAGGCCGGCAATAAAGAACAGCGACCGCTCCCCGAGGAGTTGCCGCTGTTCGACCGAGCGTATCGCTCGGAGTCCTCGTCTCACCCTGGTCTAGCAGGGCGGGAAAGAGGCACATCCTAACGGATCGGTAGTCGGATCTGTTCCGCAACCTGGGAAGGGTGCAGGAGGGGGGGGGCCGCCGTTGAAGAGAAAGGACAGCTTGAAGACGATATCGCCGAGGTTGACGTTCCCATCATCATTGATATCGGATGCGTCGTCGCAGGGGCAGTTTCCACTACCCATGAAGAGACACTGCAGAAGATTGATCGCATCGGCAACGTCGCAATTTCCATCTGCATTGGTGTCTCCCCGGATGAAACCCTGCAGCAATCCGGTGACTGACGATCCAACCTTGACCGGAGCAGACACCACGGAGCAGCCGCCGGTACTACTCGATCTGGAAGTGAGAGCCACGGGCACGGGCATGATGCCGGCCATGTTTCCGAAGGTCAGGGGATGAACTCCCGGAGTCAGAACTTCGTACTGAGCCACCGCAACCACATGAACGCCCGGTGTGAATCCGAACGCACCGGTCAGTGATGGAATGAGGTTGAGGTTCACCCCTGTGGGGTGCATCTGAAAGGTAAAGAAATCGGGCACCAGCGGGCCGTGAGTCACGCTACCGGGGATCATCTGTAAGTCGGCAGGGACGTGACAGAAACCGAAAGAGATGCCAGTGACCTCCTCGGTTGGCGGAACGGTCAATTTTACCTCGACGGTGACGATGCTTCCGACGAGACCGCTGCCGCTCCCAACCGGAGAAATCTCCAGAAGAAAGCCCGGATTCAGGGTGTAACCGGCAAAGGCAACGCAAGGAGCCGCACATCCGAGCGCGTCGGGAGTGGGATCGGGCCCGCACACCGGGAAGGGAGCCGGCAGC
>CAVOEM010000177.1:0-6121 GCA_963694575.1 Planctomycetes bacterium UBA1146
ATCAAGAAGCCGTGGCGCTTCTAGCTCGACGCTACAACCTCCAGGCGATTCCGGTGGTCGATCATCACGATCACCTGCTAGGGGTGGCGACCTTCGACGACATCGTCGAGATCCTCAGCGATGAAGCCGATGAGGACATCTACCGCCTGGCGGGGGCTCCCGAGGTGCACCCCGCCCAGCAGAAGGTACTGCGCAGGGCATTGCTCAGAATCCCCTGGCTGTTCCTGCCGGTGATCAGCGGATTCATCCTGGCGTGGATGCACCCGGATGACCGTAGTCTGGCAGAGATTCTCGCCTCCGGGTCGGATCAGAGACTGATACTGGCCGCCTTCATTCCGCTGGTGATGGGCATTGCCGGTGGGGTCGGTACCCAGTCTGCGACGATGGTGGTTCGTGGAATGGCGGTCGGCGACATCGAACTGGGGCGAACCACTCTGAGATTGTTCCGCCAGGAGGTGGTCGTAGGGATCTTCATCGCATTCGCGATTGGAGGTGTGGTCGGCCTGGTCCTGGCCCTCGCTACCGGTGCAGAGAGTTCCACCGACTGGTTCCACTTTCCCCTCGCCGTGGCGGTTGGAATCGGAGCAGGTATCGTCCTCGCCAGTGCCTGTGGGACTGCTTTACCCATCTTCTGCGAAAAAATCGGCCTCGACCCTGCTCTGGTTGCAGGTCCGTTCATCACCAGTTTCAACGATGTAACCGCTGCGATCACCTTCATCGCCGTGGCGGAGATGATCTTGCGAACCTTGTGAGGTGGGTGCGGGAATCGGCTACTTGTACTCGGACTCGTCGATGCCGTAGCGATCCAACTTGTTGTAGAGGGTCTGGCGCGGAATCTTTAACTGTTTCGTGACCCTCGACTTGTTGCCACGGTTTCTCCGCAGCGCCGTCAGAATCACCAGTCGTTCCACCTCTGCAATGATGTCATTGAATCCATCGGTAGCAGGGATTCTCAGGACCAGTTCTTCGACCGTCGACTGGACATTCTCACCATGAAGTCTCTCCCCCGAGGGCTTCTCGAGGTAACCCTCGACCAGCTTCCGGGGAATAATCCTCTGCTCGCTGGCGAGAACCGACTGGCTCACCACATTTCGCAATTGTTGGAGATTTCCAGGCCACGAATAGGCGACCAGTTCCGCCAACGCACTTCGCGAGAACTTTCGCGTCGGGGTGCCTTGCTCCAGGGCATCGGAAAAGAATTGCTCGATCAGGTGGGGCAAATCCACGATTCGCTCCCTCAATGGAGGCACCTCGAGAGTAAATCCGGCCAAGCGGTAGTAGAGGTCTTCACGGAATTTTCCGGACCGCACCATCTCCGGCAGATCCTGGCAGGTCGAGGCCACAATCCTCACATCGACGGGGATCAGTTCCGAGCCGCCGACCGGGCGTAGCATTCCCTCTTGAAGCACCCGCAGTAGTTTCTGCTGGAACTCAAGGGGGAGATCCCCGACCTCTTCGAGAAAGACGACGCCACCGCTGGCTCGTTCGAAGACACCATTCTGATCATCATCGGCTCCACTGAAGGCACCTTTACGCCAACCGAACAATTCACCCTCGACCAGGCTCGGTGTCAGCCCCCCACAGGAGACCACCTCGAATCGATGGTGTTGCCGCTGAGTTCCCTCATGAAGGGTCCGGGCGAGCAGGCTCTTGCCGGTTCCAATCTCTCCGGAGATCAACACGCTCAGGTCCGATTCACGCAAGCTCTCCAGATGAGAGAGAACATCACACATCACAGGATCGTAGCTGGACACGGTACCGAGACTCTTGAGGGTCCGGGTCGCTTCGGGAGGGTATTCTGATTTTTCCTGATCGAGAATCGACAGTTCGATGTCATGATCTGCCAGAGATTCCTCGGCTCGTTCGATCTGGCTTTCCAACTGCTCGATTCTTTGTGCCTGCTGACTGATCAGCAGCGAATCGATGATCTCTCCTTCAACCAGATTCACCATTGTTGCCAGCAAATCTGCTGATTCTTGATCAAAGCCACTGCTCTGGTGGGCCTCTACCAGGAACAGCATCCTCTGCTGACCAGCGGTAGAGAGCAGGAAGGAGAGGATGGGGCCATGCTGCGCCAGATCATCTCCCACCGTGTACTGCGGCCCCTCCAGTTCTGCCAGTCGCTGGACCATCTGGGGATTGATCGCTTCAGGAGGACGCTGCCCCCCCACGGTTTTGCTGACGATCTCCTGGCAGTCGTGCCATCCAGCCGATTCTTCGGAGTGGATCTGATAGGCGATGGCACAGCGAGCATTGAACTGTTCCAGAAAGACTCCCAGTAACGACGCGGTGAGAAACTCACTTCGTCGAGATAACTGCACTTCCTCGAGGCCCTGCAGGCCTTCCCGAAGTTCGAGTTCGAGAGCGTGATCCGACAACGGACAATCCTCCTGGCTACTGCCCTTCACGGGCTCCTGGTCTAACCTGCACGAGATCCCGATTTCAGGGTATCCTTCTGCAGTGCTCCTGTTCGATCGGTCCGAGCCGGAGTCACCGAAATGACTTCGAGCCAATTCCTGGTAACAAGAGGCTCCACATGCAATATCGGCAGCGGTAGCGTACCGGCTGAAGTGTTTTCTTGAAGATTCGCCTCTGGCGGAAGAGTAGGAGACTCTCGGTCCATGTGCAATGGACCCGGAAAATAGCCTGACCCATGATCACGATAATTTTCACACTGTCGCTGCTGGCCTCGCCTCTCCCCACCGTCTACGCCATCGATGACGAACCGACTGGCACCTCTTCTGACATCTCGATTTGGATCAAGCATCTGGGATCCGAGGAATGGTCTGTGAGAGAAGAAGCCGCTCGGAAGCTGCTGGACGCCGGACCTGCTGCGATCGGTGCATTGCGATCCTCTCTGATGGATCCAGATCCCGAGGTGCGCGCACGAATCAAGGAGATGCTCTCTCTTCTCTCTCCACCGGTGTTGATCGTCGATGTGGTGCGAGTCGGAAATTCAGGGGAAGGCTCGTGGCTCTCACGTCGGACCGATCTCGATTCCACCTCGATCCGCTTCAGCCGAAACGAACTGATCCAGAGCAGTGTCACATCGGCCACTGAAGAGCGCAGGATCCAGGTCGAGATTCGAGGGACTGAAGCGCCCTACTCGGTGGAGATCCTCTTTCCCGGGGTCAACTCGACCATCGTCAGCGGTCCCCCCGCTCGTGGACTCGACCCTGGTGTCCCATGGGTGGTCCTCTCCGAGGAACGGGTGGCGATGGAACATGCACTGGGCGAAACCACCACCGATGGTGAACTCGCCACCTGGGTCGCAGTCCTGCATCACGATCCCTCCGAAGAACTGGAGCGATTAGAACCCGCCGAAAGACTGCGCAGGGCAATGATCGAGCATCTACCCCACACCGATGATCCAGCACTCTGGATGCTGGCCAGCATCTGGCCTGAGGAGCAACTCCTTCCAGCCCCTACCAGAGGTGAGAGTCCGCGGATTCGAGACGCTCACACGTTGGCTCGGCTGAGCAGCGGCGATACCACGGCCCGCAACGATTTGACCCGTCTGGTTGCCGATCACCTCGACGGTTCCGATACGATGGCCATCCGGCGGATCGATGGGTTGATTCCCGGACTCATCGAAGCCCAGATCGATCGATCGATCGAGCTCTTGATTCGCCATTGCGGTGATCTCTCCCCGTGGCGGCAGCACCTCACCTGGCATGCTTTGCTGCAGCGCCTCGAGGATCCTCAGTTTGCCTCGACTCACGGCAAGAGTCTGATCGAAGCCATCCTCTCACCGGCGGCACTACCGATACTGCGCTGGACCAACTCTCGTATGGCCTCGTTATGGAGTGCCTTGCATCGCCATGTTCCCAGCGGCCAGTGGATGGAAGCCCTCGATGGCCGCATCCGGAATGCTCTCGAAGAGGATCTGGCCCAGGCTTCCGGTCGAATCCCGCTGATCCTGGGAACCCTCGCATTTCTCTCCAACCGTTCAGAGGCACTCCCACAGGAGTGGCTCTCCTACGTCAGTGAACTGATCCCTTCGCGGCACGCCGAGATCGCCATCGGCGTACTGGCTGCCCAGATGCAACATCTGAAGGAGGTTCCCGAGGAGATCTGGCTTCAGGTCTGCAAGGGATTTGCCACCGGGCTCGCCAGTAGCGATACCACCATCGGATTCCGTGTCCGGAACTCGGTGACCCGGTTCAGCGAGTTCAGGTTCCTGTCCCCCGCCATTCGCCGCGCACTGTTCGAGACGTTGATCGAAGTGCTCGCCCATGGGTCCAACAATCATCGATCGACTGCGGCCCAACTACTGTCGAAGAATCTTGGTCGCCCTGCGACTCCACAACTGCGAACTCGAGACCAGAGTTACTGGACTACACAGGCAAAGTACTGGAAAGAGCGGCTCGAAGTCCTGGAGGATGATCAACTCTACCCAGAGATCGAAGAGAATCGGTGGGTCCGACTGACCCTGGCAGATTTCAGAATCGATCCAGAAGGCAAGACCGATCCATTGAGAATCCAGCGAGTCGTCTTGCAGGTGGGACGACGTTTGGTTTCCATCGAAGACAATGGCGAAGATGAGTCGATCCAGATCGAGAGCACTGCTGGCAATACTCATCGACTCTCCGGATCGATTTTGCTGGTGGCCGGTCGCCCGGTACTGGCACGGTTGCGACCGCGCTGGCGCCGCTGGGTACATCGGGTCAGTTCTGCCAGATTGGGTTCCGAGAGCGCTCAGTCTCGCTCCCTGGTCACGTACCAGACCCTGGTCCTGATGGAGGTGATCGATGCGGACGAGGCCCTCGATCAACCGGGTTGGGAAGCTGAACCGAGCTGGCAAGGGATCGAACAGACACTGCTGACTCAGATGAGCTCACCACAACAGACCACCAGAAATACCGTCATCGACATCGTGACCACCTTGCAACTCGAGTCTGCCAGGGAACCCCTCATTGCATTGTGGGAAAACTCCCAAAGCGAAGCGGTGGCGCGAGCATTACTCGCCCTGGGAGACCTTCGTGGCAGGGATCTGCTATTCAAGGGGATCCAGGTGCTGGCGCAGAGGGCGACCCGGGAAGCCCAGAAATCGATGGAACAGTTACTGCTGCTGGGTGATCTCGAAACCGTCCATCTGGTGCTCGGTTGGCTTGAAACACCCGTCTCGGAGCGCAACCGCGTCCTCGAGAACCAGTTGCCGGTGGCCCTCCGGGCCATCGAGTCGTGGGTCGCCAGTCACGCCAATGAGGACAATTTTCCCCGGGAACGGCTCCTCTCGGTACTTGTCCAACGATGCGACACCCGCAATCTCCGCAATTATTCAATTCCACTGCTACGACGACTCACAGGGGAGGATATGGGCTGGTGGAACACTTTCTCCATCACCGATTCCGGCGAGAGGATTGAAGCACAGGAGGAAATTGCAGCGCGCTGGAGAGACTGGTGGAAAAGAAGATCAGAAAGATCTGCAGATCCAGTAAAGATGAACCCACTTCGCGACCGATGACTCTTCCATGGGCAAACAACGCCCAGGTGATCGTGCGCCGACTACCGGCTCTATCACCACGCTCCCATAGGAAGGGACCACAGCATGTCAGCTCGCGAAGTCGGCCTTGAGGCATATTTCCTCGATATCAATCGTCATTCGCTCCTCACCGCCGCGGAAGAGAAAGCTCTTTCGTTACTCGTACGCCAGGGTGATCCCGAGGCACGTGACAAGATGGTTCGATCGAACCTGAGGCTCGTGGTCAGCATCGCCAAGCACTACGTGGAGCGCGGCCTTCCCTTACTTGACCTGATCGAGGAAGGCAATCTCGGCCTACTCAAGGCCGTAGAACGCTTCGATCCCGCTGCGGAGTGCCGTTTCAGCACCTACGGAACCTGGTGGATCAAACAATCGATCAAGAGAGCGCTGATCGACACGGTGAAATCGGTTCGCATCCCTTCTTACATGGTGGAAACCATCACCAAGTGGAAGAAAGCGGCTGCTGACCTCGCCATCGAGCTGGGACGACCAGCACAGTTCCACGAGATCGCCGAGCGGATGGAAATCCCCATGGAGAAGACCGACATCATCAAGAATGCTCTCCTTGTTGCAGATTCTGTCAGCCAGACCATTTCGATCGAAAACTCCTGGACCATCTCCGACATCATCGAAGAC